>CAYUYT010000242.1:0-5488 GCA_964449345.1 uncultured Spirochaetia bacterium
AACATTACTATTCAAGTTACTGAGGGACACAAACATGGATTTAATTAACAATATTTCAAAGCGTATCAGAGAAATTCGCAAGCAAAAGGGTTTATCTCAGGAAAAGCTTGCTGAAAAAGCAAATTTGCACAGAACCTATATCGGCGCTGTTGAGCGCGGGGAAAAAAACATAAGTATCAAAAGTCTGCAAAAAATCGCAAACGCGCTTAATTGCGATGTTGACAAACTTATGCAATGCAATTATGACAAAGATATAAAAAAAATATTAAATATTCTGCCTTTTCCAATATTAACTTCAAATTCAAACGGCAAAATTCACTTTGCCAATGAATCTGCCGCTATATTAACAGGATACAAGAATGATGAATTAATTGGCAAAACCAGCAATTATTTTATAAAAAAATCTATTTTCGATGATAAACGCTTTGCAAATTATTTCGATTTCATGGACAGTAATAATTTTTATAAAATTCATACAAAAGACAAAGAAATAAAAACTGTGTTTTATAAAAAAATTGCTTTTATGCAAAACACAGAACACTTGCGTTATATTGAACTTTTAAGCGACATAACGCCAATTTATAAGCTCTACAATATTGTGAACGCAGATTTGCAGGACAGAGATAAAGAAATAACCATGTTAAAAAAATCTTTGGAAAAAAAGAACGAGTTTATTGCAATGATAACACATGATTTAAGAACGCCTTTTTCTGCTATTGTCGGGTTTACAGACTTGCTTTTAAGCGATGATATTTACCATGTGAAATGCAGAGAGCACAGGGCTAGCATGAAAGTTATTCAAAGAAGCGCGTTATTGCAGCTTGAACACGTTAACTCGCTTTTAGACCTTATACACCTTGAAACAGACGGGGTAAAGCTTAAAATGGGCAAAGTTTGCATAGGTGATATTGTTAACCATGCCATTGAGCTCAATTCAATGCTTGCAAAAAATAAAAACATAAAGCTTAGCTTTATACCGGAATGCAGCAGGGAAATTTTTGTCGACGGCGCAAAAATTACACAAGTTTTGAACAACTTGCTTTCCAACGCAATCAAGTTTTCATATAAAAACAGTGAAGTTATTATAAAGTGTTTTCAAAACGAAGAACAGCATATTGAAGTTCACGTAATTGATCAGGGCGTAGGAATAAAAAGCGAACACATTGATAAATTATTCGGAAAATTCAGGGAATACTACACAACGGGAACAAACGGGGAGCGAGGTAACGGTTTGGGACTTACTATTTCGAAAAAATTTATTGAAACCCACGGTGGTAAAATCGAAGTAAAAAGAATCCCCCAAGGAGGCAGTGATTTTTATTTTACAATTCCGGTTAATGTAGGGGGGCAAAAGGTAGGGGGAGAATAACGTTTGACTTTATGCTTTGTTTTAGCGTAAAATATAAGTATGAAGCAAGCGTTATATTACGAAAAACTCGGTTCTAATAAAGTTCACTGCCGTTTATGCCCGAATGAATGCGTTATCCAGCCGGGTAACGTAGGTATCTGTTTGAACAGAAAAAACGTAAACGGTGAATTATACACAACGAATTACGGACGCGTTACTTCTGTCTCGTCAGACCCTATTGAAAAAAAGCCGTTGTATCACTTCTATCCCGGTGCTAGTATTCTGTCTTTAGGTACATCGGGTTGTTCAATGAAATGTGATTTTTGCCAAAACAGCGCTATTGCACAGTCTGGCCCGGAAATCACGCAGGAATTATTTCCTGAAGCAAGCATTGCGCTTGCAAAAAAAGATAATTTCACCATGATTGCTTATACTTACAACGAGCCGTTTATATGGTTTGAGCACGTTCTTGAATGTAGTAAACTCGCTAAGCAGGAAGGAATAAAAAACGTACTAGTAACAAACGGTTATTATAACGAAGAGCCGTTTTTTAAGCTTTTGGAATATACGGATGCGATGAATATAGATTTAAAAGCTTTTAATGATGATTTTTATAAAAAATACTGCAATGCGCGCATTGAACCCGTTAAGCGTACAATTAAGAACGCCGCGGGTAAAACACACATTGAAATAACAACGCTTATAATTCCCGGTTTAAATGATTCGGAGAAAGAAATAAGTCGGCTCGTTGATTTTATAGCTGATATTAATCCGGAAATACCGTATCATATCTCCCGTTATTATCCGCGTTATAAACGCACAACTCCGGCAACGAGTGAAATGACATTGCGCAGGGCAAGTGAAATAGCAAAAAACAAACTAAAACACGTTTACGTTGGAAATATGGGCGGTTTTGACAATAACACGTATTGCTCCGGGTGCAACGCAGAATTAATTAACCGTAATTATTATCTGGCCAAAGAAACCGGGCTTAAAAAAGGCGAATGTAAAAATTGCGGTAAAAAATTGCAAGGTGAATTTTCGGGGGAAGCAAAAAAATCACCTTGATTTTTTCACACCTACACGTTCGCAATAATCATAAATAGCGCAATGGCTGCAAAAAGGGCTAATCGGCTTACATACGTTTTGTCCGTAAACAACGAGAAGGTCGTTATACTCAAGCCAATATTGTTCAGGCAGTTTTTCGCGTAAAGCAAATTCGGTTTTATCCGGTGTTTTCGTTTGAACGTAATTAAGCCGATTTGATATTCTGTGAACGTGAGTATCAACGCAAATTCCCGGTTTGCCGAACCCTAGCGTTACAACGAGATTTGCGGTTTTCCTTCCCACACCTTTTAGTTTTAATAAATCATGAATTGTATCAGGCACCTTTCCCCCGTAATCGGTAATTAGGGTTTCACAAATATTTAAAACGTTATTTGCCTTTGTATGATAAAAACCCACGGGGTAAATTAGCTCTTCGATTTTTTTTTCGGATAACTTAACTATTTCATAAGGGTTATCCGCAACGTTAAAAAGCCGGGTTGAAGCTTGCCGCGTTGTTTCGTCTTTTGTGCGCAGAGAAAGCAAGCAGGAAATTAAAACGTGAAAAGCGTTTCTTTTTTCAGCCCACTGCGTTACAATGGGTTTTTGATATTTTTTGTATTGTTGGCGCAGGATTTTTATAATTTCGTGTATTTGAGAATCTTTCATGAGCTGTGATTTAGAAGGAGGTCCTCAAAAAACCTTCCCGTTCCTTTGATATTTATTACGCTTTGGCGGATTTCTATATTTGATTTTAATAATTTTCTAATTTTAATCCGCAATTTTTTTAATTTATTAAATACCCGCGAGCTTACTTTTCCGCTTAATTTTTTTGTTAATAAATCCATTTTCTTTTTTACGTTATATTTTTTTATATAATGCTTTTTTATCAGGTTTTGAATTTTTTTAGTTAAAACGCTTTTGGTTCGTAATTTAAGAACGGCTTTATTATAGTTTTGTATACTTTTTGCATATTCTTTATAAAGCATGATTAAAGCGCGTTCGTTTTCCGTTGTTTTGGCGCATGAAAATATAAATAACGCGAAAATTAAAATTAAAGTTTTTTTCATTAACCGCCTCTGGTTCTAAGTTCGGCAAAAAGTTGTTTAACGCCGGGTAAATGCCTTATTTTTTCTTGAAGGCGTTTGATGTAATAATTTGCGATTGTAATATTAATAAGCGTTTTTCTTAATTTTTTTCTAACTTCAACGTTATTATCAAATTCTTTGCTGTAGGAATCCGCGCTATTTCTGATTGCAATAATTTTTTTCTGTGATAAAAAAATTTTTTGCTTTAATTCCGGCGTAATTCGCCCAAGTTTTTTAATTTTTTCCAGATGACCAACATATTTAAGCAGTTCTTTGTGCATATCTTTATAGACCTGAACGTATTTTTCTTTTTCGTTGTTTGCACACGATAACAATATTAATGCAATGAATATTGTTACAGTTATTTTTATTCGCACTCTTGTTCCCTTTTTTTATTATAATTCTTTTTTATTAATTCGTTCAAATAATCTTCAGGGTTTTCAGCTACGTTCGTGTCAACAGTAAACTTGTCAGCGTGCAATAATTTCAACCCGTACTCATAATTTTCAAAAACATGTTTAAGGTGTTTTTCTATATTCATTCCTCTGTTCTCTGCGGTGGAGCGTAAAATTTCCTCTGCTTTTTCTGTAAAAAATATCTTAATGCCATGGCTACGTTCAAAATTTTCTCCGAATGATAAAAATACGCTTTCGTTAACGAGTTTTTGAAGTTTTTCTTCGGGGTTTTCAAGGACATAATCATCAACGTATAATTTTCTAACAGCAGTGCTAGGGAGTTTTTTTTCGTACTTTATAAGTATTTTTTCCAACACCGCAGTAAGCCCGCGTGCGCCGGTTTTTTCTTTATAAGCGGCGGTGGCTATTTTCATAAGCGCGCTGTCTGAAAACTCAAGGTCGATTCCATAGGCGGAAAAATCCATTGTTTTTCCCACCATTACGCTTGAGTTTTCGTTTTTAAGGATTTTATAAAGCCCGTTTTCATCAAGCTCGTCTAAAACAGCAACAACGGGAAGGCGTCCAATAAATTCAGACTCAAAACCGTAGCCGATAAAATCCTCTGTGCGCACACTCCTAAAAATATCAGCATCGTATTCTTTTTTGGGTTTGATATTTGAATTAAACCCCATGCCGGATTTATAAAGTCGTTTTTCAATTATTTTTTCGAGACCTGAGAAAGCCCCGCTTACAATGAATAAAATATTTTTTGTATTTATAACTTTTTTTTCTACTTTTCCCGTTCTTTGCGCCTGCATTGCGGCTTCCATTTGAGATGCAAGGTCATGAGGAGTACGCAAATTAACTTCAGCTTCCTCCATTAATTTTAGCAGATTTCTCTGAACCCCCGTTCTTGAAACATCAGGACCGCTTTTCCTTGAGCTTGACGAAGCAATTTTATCAATCTCATCAATATAAATTATTCCGTATTCGGCAGCGGAAATATCCCCGTCAGCCGCGTGAACCAAATCCCTTACCAAATCCTCAACATCTCCGCCAACGTATCCCGTTTCGGTGAATTTCGTTGCATCGGCTTTCACAAAAGGAACTCCGATTTTATCAGCAATGAGTTTTACCATAAAAGTTTTGCCCACACCGGTAGGACCAATCATTAAAATATTATTTTTAATATTGCCAAGTACGGGACGGTTAAGCTTGCCGTATTTTTCTAAGTTCATTCTGTTAAAATGCGTGCAAATTTTAGTTGATAAAATTTCAACGCCGTTTTCTTGATCAATAACGTATTTATTCATATACGCTTCAAGCTCTTCGGGCTTCATATCAAATTTAATACCCTTACCCTTATGGGTTTTTACCCCGTCTTTAGAGCCGCGTGTATTTGCGTTATGCATTCCGTCAAACTCTTGGATTATTTTTTTCCATTCTCTTGAATCTATATTATTTGGTTTTTGCATTTTTTATCACCGTTAAAGTATTTTGAATATAAAATATAACAACGTAAAACACTCGTTGTAAAGCTATATATTAAACGTAAAAATCAATTTTGTATTTTTACAGGAATAATGTGTTTCTATATTTATTAAACACTTGAC
>CAYUYT010000243.1:0-5408 GCA_964449345.1 uncultured Spirochaetia bacterium
AAACCTAAAGGTGCAAACTCAAAAATTCCGAACTCTGGAATACCCCTTTTTTTTTGCAATAGAGCTAACGAGAATATTTGTAGAAGTACCTATTAAACTGCAAACACCGCCTAACATTGAAGCAAAAGATAACGGCATCAATAATTTAGACGGGCTTAAATTCATTTTGTTAGCCGTTGTTATAATAATAGGAATAAAAACAACCACCACAGCAGTATTATTTATAAATGCAGAAATAACGCTCACAATACCCATCATTATTAACATTGCAGTTGTACGGTTTAAATTTTGTAATTTATCAAATAAACGCGTTAAATATTCCAAAAGGCCGGTTTTCCTTATCCCCTCGCTTACAACGAACATAGCACCTATTGTAATTGTTGCAGGATTAGAAAAGCCTGATAACCCTTGACTAGGCGTGAGTATGCCTGTGATAATTAATGAAGCCATAACGAGTAAAGCAATAATATCAAAGGAAACGTATTCCGTTGTGAATAAAATTAAAGCGAAAACGGCAATAGCAATAACCGTTATAATTTCAATAGACATAAAAACCTTCGTTATGTTTGTTAAAATTATTATACACATCTAATTTTTAGAAATCAAGAACAATGGTTTATTAGAATGCAAATTTCAAATTAAGTAAAAGTTCGATTTTTTAACCCTAAGTTCGATTCATTTAAAAGAAAAACAAAAATATATTTTCATAAACGCGACATTGGCCGATGCAGCCAATTTTCTAATAAAAACGTAAATATTTTTGATAAATATATAATCCGAAATTCCAGTTTATAGAAAAAATGTAATTAATCAAGAACGCACATATATTCTCCCTGCTAGATTTTTTAGCAGGGATTTAAAATTCTGCTATTGCGAATACTGTAATTAATAAAGTGTTAAAGCAAAAGCAAAAAGCGAACCGACCAATAAAAATCCGGTAATTAAAATGATAACCCAAAGTGGGGATTCACCTTGAATCCCTTCCCGTTTTAATATTATGTAGCCACGTATATAACGAATCAAACCCAATGAATATATCCCTATACTTAAAATTATAAAAATAAATGCCATTATTTTCGGTATCCATTCAAGGTCTTTAATGGTCAGAAAACGCGATAGAGCCACCCCCGCAGCAGACGAAGCAATCCCTGTTCTTAACCATGCATGATACGTTCTCTCATGCGCTAAAAGAGTACGCATTTTTGCTAAATCGGTGCGCTTCTCCGTTTCTTTTATTTCGCTTTTTTCATTATCCGGATTTGAGACTAATAAATTGTCATCCATATAGTCTAATTTTAAAATATTACTTTTATTATGGCAAGGGAAAAAAATTGCTTCTTTTAAATAAAAAAATAAACAAAATCGTTTTTAGTTCGTTAATAAAATTATACATTTTAAACGGAGTACTATTATTAAAATTCAATTTTACAAACATAACTTAGACGAAAAAGACATTGAAAACGTAAATAGCGTTTTGCGTTCTCTTTTTTTAACAACAGGTGATTATGTCAAACAATTTGAAAATGATTTTGCAAAATATTTGAATACCGAACACGTTATCGGTTTAACGAGTTGCACCGCGGCGTTACATTTATCACTCCTTGCGTTTGGCGTTGAAGCAGGCCACGAGGTAATTACAACGCCAATGAGTTTTTGCGCAACGTCTAACACAATAATACACGCGGGAGCAAAACCCGTTTTCGTTGATGTTGAAAAATCAACGGGAAATATAAACGCAGAATTAATTGAAGAAAAAATAACGAAAAAAACAAAAGCTATACTCGTTGTTCATTTATACGGGCAAATGTGCGATATGAAAAAAATACGGAGCATTGCAGATAAACACGGTTTAGCTGTGATTGAAGATGCAGCACACTGCGTTGAAGGTGAACGTGAAGGAGTACGCGTTGGACAACTCGGCGATGCGGCGTGTTTTAGTTTTTACGCAACGAAAAACTTAACTTGCGGCGAGGGAGGCGCGGTTTGCGTTCATTCGGAGGAAAAGGCGGATTTGATAAAAAAACTCAGACTCCACGGCTTGGACAAAACTGCACAAGACAGATATACTAAAAAGTACAAGCATTACGATGTAGATGTAATGGGCTGGAAATATAACATGGACAATATCCACGCGGCTTTGTTGATTGACCAGTTAAAACGCCTTGATAATTTATGGAAAAAACGAAAATCTTTATATAAAAAATACGTATCAGCTTTAGAACAGTTAGCCGGAATAACGCTTCACCAAACCCTGCCCGGGGTAAAACATGCATATCATTTATTCTCTTTTCTTGCGCCGGAAGGTATGAGGGATAATTTACTTTCCGGCTTACAGGATAAAGGCGTTGGCGTTAGCGTTAATTATAATCCTATCCATTTAATGACTTATTACAAAAATATATTCGGTTATAAAAAAGGGGATTTTCCTGTTAGCGAATATATAGGCGAAAACACAATAACGCTTCCTTTTTATCCGAAATTAGAACGCGAAGAAATAGAATACGTTATCAGTAACGTAAAAAATTTAATCAAATAAAAACAGATAATTATTTGTAACATACTCGAAATTTATCATTTAGAATTATTTTTTAACGCGAATCTCGAAATAAATAGACTATTGAGTAATTTTGTTCGACTTAATATTATCAGTTACAGAGGCGACATTGGCTAATGCCACCTCTAAACAAATTAAAAAAGGTTAATTTTATTGAAATAAAAAATAAATTGGATTTCACGTTAATAAATCCGTATTCACGTTTTTAGCAAAAATGTAAATGAATAAAATTCATATATGCCTTATACACGAAATTATATTCATAGCCTCACATTAAAGTATTCTTTGATTAAATGCGAAATGGCATTATTCGTTAATAATTGGATACGAACCATCAGGCAAATGCGTTTCTTTACCCGTTAATGCGGGATTAAAAACGCAAATCAAGCGCATATTATCAAAAGCACGCAAATAATGTTCGTCATTTTTATCAAGAGCGTACATAGTCCCGTTATCAATCGGATAAACTTTTCCGTCTGATAAGGTTTCAATTTCGCCCCTACCCCCGACGCAGTAAACCGCTTCAAGGTGATTTTTATACCAAATATGCGTTTCAGTATTAGCGTAAATAATGGTCTCATGAAAAGAAAAACCCATAGAGTCTTTTTTCAATAGAAACCGTCTTGAAACCCAATTGCCGTTTTCCGCTTTAATTTCCCTTTCACTTCCTATTATATCATCTAAATGGCGTACAATCATATTGATTCCTTAATTAAATAATTTTGTTTTTATAATAAGCTTCACGATTTTGAATAACGGTTTCAATACTCTTGTCAATAATCTCAAGCCCCTGTTTTAAAACGTCTTCCTCAATAATCAAAGGAGGCAAGAATTTTAAAACGTTATCTTTTGCCCCGGCAAGCTCAATAATAAGCCCGTTTTTAAACGCTTCGGAAGAAACTTCAGAACAGAAATTTTCAAAAGGAATTTCAAGCCCGTAAATCATACCCCGTCCGCGTATTTTTGCGTTTAATGTATCGTATTTATCCCTGATTTCCAGAAGTTTTTCCTGTATAATAGCTGAATTACGGTCAACAATATCTGATATTTCATTGTTTTCCCAAAAAGAAAACGCCTGCGTTGCCGCAACAAAAGCAAGATTATTTCCGCGGAAAGTTCCCGTATGTTCGCCGGGTTTCCATGCATCAAGTTCCGGTTTTAAAAGCACTAAGGATAACGGTAAACCGCCGCCAACGGATTTAGAGAGCAGAATTATATCAGGATCAATTCCCGCCCTTTCAAAACTAAAAAAAGTTCCCGTTCTTCCGTTTCCGACTTGAATATCATCAATAATCATGAGAATATCAAATTCACGGCAAAGCTTTTCAAGTTCCTGAAGCCATTTGTATTGCGATACGTTTACTCCGCCTTCTGCCTGAATAGTTTCCAATATAACAGCAGCGGGTTTATCAACTCCGCTTGAAGGGTCTTCCAAATGTTTTCTAATCAAAGGAATAGTGTCTATTTCTTCGCCATAATAACCATCAAACGGCAAAAAAGAAACGTTACTCCTAGTCATAAAAGCTTCATCACGGTAAAAAGTATTACCCGTAACGGCTAAAGCCCCCATGGTAAGGCCGTGATACCCGTTAGTAAAAGAAACAATATTCGACCTACCCTTTACCATTCTTGCAAGTTTCAATGCGGTTTCCGCTGCGTTTGTCCCTGTTGGACCGGGAAACTGAACTTTATAATTCATCCCCCTGGGCCTGAAAATAACAGAATCAATAGTTTCGAAAAATTTCTGCTTTGCTTTCGTTGCCTTGTCTAAACTGTGTACAATTCCGTCTTCCTGCAAGTGTTTTATAAGGGCTTCTGAAATTTTAGGGTTGTTATGCCCATAATTCAATGTACCTGCACCGGCAAAAAAATCAATGTATTCTTTGCCGTCTTCATCGTATATGTGAGAACCCTTTGCCGTTGTAAATATTTTAGGAAATGAGCGGATATAACTGCGCACTTCCGATTCCATTCTTTTAAAAATATCCATTTTATAAACCTCTTTATATTTTATTATCCTTGATTAAACGGCCCTATGCGTAAAAGCACTTCTTCCTCATGCCCATGTCCACCGAAAAGATCTTTTCCAAAAAAAACTTCTTCCGAAACATTTGCAATAACGTGTTTTGCAAATGCTTCAAACATAGAACGCGAAGCTTTATTTGACGGTGTAACCGTTGTTTCAAGGTATTTTAGCTCTTTTAATTCATTACGTTTAAATATTTCCTTAATCATACTTCTGCCGACTTTTTTCCCCCTTGCTTGCTTACCCACAACGACCTGCCAGATAAAAAGTGTATCCGCAGCGCCAGGTTTTATATAAGCAGAAATAAAACCCACAATCCTGCCGTTGATTTGTGCAACAATGCTCGTATCCCTAAAATGTGTACAAAATATTAAATAATAATAAAGCGAGTTTAAATCAAGGGGCGGTGAAGCCTTAACGAGTTCATAAACCTCAATTCCGTCTTCTTCCCGCGGTTTTCTAAATACAACGTTGCTGTCCAAAATAACCTCCCTAATAAATTAATTATACACTTAAAGGCAAATATATTCCATAAAATAAAATACCTTTTTTGTATTAAGCAAAATAAACCCCTGATTAACAGTATATTAACCGCTAATCCAATTTAAAATGTTATGCGCCTCAAGTATAAATTGCTTATTCATTATCACAAAAATGATTGATTATCAAGAGAAGTGTTTTTGGGCTTTGTTTGTGAATCTTCGTTTGTTTCACTTTCCATATTTATTTAATATAATACAATTTTCATAATAATCAAAGGCGTTATTAAGTCAAGAGTGCAAGTTTTAAAATTTGTAAATTTACAAAATTGGTAATATAAAATAAAAT
>CAYUYT010000244.1:0-4621 GCA_964449345.1 uncultured Spirochaetia bacterium
GGATTGCTAGAAATAGGATTTCATATAGAAAATAATATCTCGGAGTTTAAGGGGCTTGTTGTAAAATCAAATTTAAAGTTGCAAAACAATGAACAAAAATCAGAAGATATTTTTGCTGATTATAAGGGCACCGAATTTATCTTTTCTGTAAGTTCTACTTATAAAGATATAAGATCAAGGAATATGCCCATATCTGAACAAGAAAAAATTGAAAGCTTAAAAGAAGAGATTATAAACTTAAAAGAAGATATTAAAATTGACCTTTATAAAGAGCAAAACATTGTGGGGGATAGTGCTTCTTTTAAAAAAGTCCTTGATACTGCTTTTAAAGTTGCAAAAACCGATGCTCCCGTTTTAATCACAGGAGAATCCGGCACGGGTAAGGAACTCATTGCTAGGAGTGTTCATAATTTTTCTTCAAGAAAACTGGGTGAATTCGTTGCTATTAACTGCGGAGCTATTCCGGCGGATTTACTTGAATCCGAGCTCTTCGGGCATGAAAAAGGCGCTTTTACCGGAGCGGTTGCAAAAAAAATCGGACTTTTTAAAAAAGCAACAGGGGGCACGCTTTTCTTAGATGAAATAGGGGAGTTGCCACTTGAAATGCAGGTGAAACTACTCCGGGCATTACAGGAACATGAAATAAGGCCTTTAGGGTCAACGCATTCGGATTCTATTGATGCCAGGATTATAACTGCAACGAATAAGGATTTGGAAGAAGCCGTTTCAACGGGTGAATTCCGTGATGATTTATTTTATCGTTTGAACGTTATTCAAATTCACCTCCCACCTTTAAGGGAACGAAAAGACGACATTCCTGAATTATGTTTATTTTTTATAAATAAGCTTGCTACAAAGTATAAGAAGCCGGAAATCGGTATTTCCGATTCAGCCATGCAAAAGATTATTAATTATGCCTGGCCGGGAAATGTTCGCGAACTTATGAACCGTCTTGAATCATGGTTTATCCTAACCGAGAAAAATGAGATAACAGATGATATAGTTAACTTAGATTCAAGTAAAACCGTGCAAAATTCAGATTTTATTACGGATTTAAAACCGTTTAAGCAAGCTAAAGAAGATTTTGAAAAAAACTATATTATAAGCGCGCTTAATAAATTTGAAGGGAACGTAAAACGCGCTTCCGAAGAAACGGGAAAAGACCGTAAAGATTTTTACTATCTTATGAAAAAATACAGTATCGACCCGAATAATTATAGGTAAACAAAAATATTCTAACCTTTAACTTAAAATATAATGAAATTTTGTTTCATCTTGCCCTTATAATATTTCGTATTAAAACAAAGAAAAATTTTTGGATAAATAATTGGATATACCGTTAAAAACCAATATTTACAATACTTTAATTTTAAAATCATACTAAAATTTACTAGAAACTGGAATCTTAAATATACTAATTAAGTATAAAAAATATTAATAATCTACATATCATAATAATATCCGTTTTTATACAGCCCTTGACCGAATTCAGTCCGGTATTAGTGAGAAGTGAATTCGGTCAAGGGCTTTTGACATTTACTGTTATTGTAAATCCCGATAGAAAAGTGTATTTATCTTTGCATATTATACTAATAGAACTTTAATTTTTATGCAAACGGCACTTTAAAGTGTCTGCCTGTCGAAGCAATTACAATATATAATACTTTGATTTTTAAATCACTTTAGTATAATAAAATTTTACATCAGCATTTTTAACTTTATTTGCAGATGCGGTAAATTCCTTTTTTATTTTAGCTCTCACCCGATAATGAGCTAAAATAAAAAAGGAATATTAATATTATTTTGAATTTTTCGGCAATGAAAAGTAACCCTAAACTTTTGATTAAAATAATTCCGGATATTAACAATCATTAGTATCATATTATAGATATGCAAACAAATTTCAGTCTTACTCTTAATAATTATTTTAGGATTTGCTATATTTATAAAGGCTTATTAAATATTCAGATTTTAAATGCAATGATTTTAAAATTGAATTACTTAATAAAGTTATAAAAACAAGGAATTAATTAATGGAAACCGGAACGGATGATTTATTTTCAATCGGAGAAGCCTCCAAAATATCCGGTGTTTCAACCCGTATGTTAAGGCATTATGATAAAATTGCTTTAATTAAACCGGAATATGTTGATTCGGATAATAATTACCGTTATTATTCCGAAGAACAAATTTTATACTTGTCCTTTATTAATGAGTTAAAAATAAGCGGTTATAAACTTTCAGAAATTAAGCTTTTCTTTAATATCGATAATCCCGAGATTTTGATGGATTTTTTTAATGAAAAAATAAGCCAAATTGAAGAAAAACAAAAAAAATTAATAAAATCAAAAGAAAGGTTAAAGGATTTTGTTAAACAAGTAAAATTAATTTCAGGACAAATTAAAAATTCTCATAAAAATGGAGTTGGAAAATTTTCAAATATTCCGCAGAGAAAAGTTATTTTTACAAAGTATAAATCTAAATATTCTGCTAAAAGTTTTTTAACGCGTTTTGCTGAACTTCAAAATTTAGTGCAAAAATTCAATGTTACAGTAACAGGGCCTTACATGGCTGTTTTTCCCGTTGATTTTAATTCCCTTGAATTAAACAAAAGTGAATTTGATTTTGAATTTTGCGTTGAAGTCAAAACACAGGAAAGTTTAAATAAAAATTATTTCCGTACAATACCTCAAGGATTTTTTTTAACATTATTTTTTAACGATGAAAAGCCTCATGAAACGACTAAAAAAGTGTATAATAAAGCACTTGAAATGATAAATAAACATGGTTATAAAAAAGAAAATTATTTAATTAAAAGGTATTTTCATAGAAAAAGCATCTCGGCTAATTCTTCTGTCCCTTATAGCGAAATACAAATTCCTATTTTAAAATAAAAAAAATATTGACCCTAACACTGTGTCAGACTCTAAAATTTTTAAAAACATTTTAGGAGTAGTTCTATGAAAAATACACAAGCAAAAAATCAACACGTTATAGATATGTTTTCCGGGGTTTCAAATACAGCTTCATTGTTAGGCAAAAATGCTTTCAAAGGTGTGATAGAAATTATAAACTATGGGGTATCGGATTTATTAAAATACTTCAGTTTAAAAAATTACTTTTTTAATAAAGGAATTGAAAGCGGGATTTTACATTTTGTAAAAAATGCATCAAAAATAGAAAAAAGTGAAACTGATATTATTTTTAAAATTTTTACAACGGATTATTTAAACGGCAATCTTAAATCCTTATCTGAATATTCTAAAGGCCAGATTAACAAATTAATATCAGGAATGAGATATTCTTATTTAATAAATTCTCTGGGTAGGGAACTGTTCGGCAGCGCAAAATTTAAAAACGAAAAAATTTTGTATGAAAATGATTTTTATACTTTAACATATATTCCTCCTTTTATTAAGGGAGGGAAAAAGGCGGCTGTTTTTCACGTTGGCGGTATGCTGCCTTATTCGGATAAAATATTCCGGTTACTGCCTGAAACCAATTTCTATAAACCTTTTTTAGAGCAGGGATTTGCCGTTTATGCTATGGAAATAAAAGGTGACATACAAACTAATAGTAATTTAAAGAATTTGACTGTTGAAAAAATGGTAGAAAGCGTTCATTCCTTTAGTGATATTGCATTTAAACACAACGGAAATAATAAAATGATATTAGAAGGCTATTGCGGCCTTGCTATGCCTGCTATTGTATCTTTTTTGTCAGATTTGAAAAATATGAATAAAAAATTCAGCGTTATTTCTTTGTTCGTTGCTCCTGTAGATGGTACAAAATGTAAAAAATTAAACGAAATGATTAGTACTTTACCGGAAACTTTAGCATATTTTTTTTTTCTCTATAACTCGTTAACCGGAAAAGTTATTAACGGAAAAAATATTGGCCGTTCTATTGACGTAGTAACGGGATCACTTTTCGATAAAACGCTCTTAGGACGGTTTTTAACCGGGTGGCAGTCAGGTAAATACCATAATATTAATTCTATAGATGAATTGGATGAAAAAATGCGTCTGGAATTAGCAGGAGCATACTGGATTTCTCCTCAGTGTTCAAAGCGTTTCCCTGTTCCTGTCGAGATAACGCGTTTTTCAAGCGCATTATTTAAAAAAGGTATTGATAAAAAGGGCATTATACCTTATAAAGTTAATGGAAAATATTTAAATATTAATGATTTCAAAAAAACAAACGTTTCAATAATCGGTTTTTACGGAGAAAATGACCCAATGATAAATCATGAGACCGGTGAAGTATTGAAACATATTTTAAGAAAGCAATACACACATATTATTCATGAGAAAACAGGGCATATTTCATATGTTTTTTCAAATAACAGGTGGTATGAAAATAATCAAAAATCTTTTAGGCCGGGTATTATTCCTGTCTTACTTGAAAAATTAAATAATCAATAAGGAGAAATAAAATGGAATTAAAAAACAGCGTTGTTTTAATTACAGGCGGCGCAAACGGAATCGGAGAAGCAATTGCAAGGAACTTTGCAACAAAAGGCGCAAAGCTGGCAATTGTTGATATGTCCGAAAAAGACGTTAAACGCGTTGTTGATGATTTATCTGCTCAGGATACAGAAATAATCGGGATTGTTGCAAAC
>CAYUYT010000244.1:4631-5407 GCA_964449345.1 uncultured Spirochaetia bacterium
GTAAAGCAAAAAATAGACACTTACGGGAAAATTAATGTGGTCATTCCCAGCGCAGGTATTATACGAGATGAAACTATGATTTCAACGGATAAACAAACAGGCAAAGTAAAGAAAAAAATGTCTCTTGATAAATGGCAGCTTGTAATTGATGTAAATTTAACGGGTACGTTTTTAACAATCAGAGACGCAACTGAAGCAATGGTCAATAACGGTTGTGAAGGCGTTATTATCCCAATTAGCTCAATTAATAAACAGGGGCAAATCGGGCAGATAAATTATTCTTCCACTAAAACGGCTGTTGCTCTTTTGCCTAAAATAATTATTGGGGAGTTCATGTTAAGAAAAATTAAAAACATCAGGTGTGCTTGCATTGCTCCGGGGTACACAGCAACGCCGATTTTAAAAGGTATGTCCCAGGATATTCTTGAAAAACTTATTGAAGATGTTCATTTAGGGAGATTAATAGAACCGGATGAAATTGCTGATCTTGCGAAGCATATTGTTGAAAACGAAGCCATAAACGCTACTACTATTGAAATTACAGGGGGTTTATGTCATAAATATGGCGTTGCTAAATAAATATACCCTTGGTTTTTATAAAATTGGCAGAGAAATAACAAACAGATTTCTAATTATATAAATTAATTTTAAATTGTTGTTGCGTTTTAGTTGAATCTTGGGCAGGTACGTTACCTGCCCGAAAGCCCACAAGATATACAATTTACACAGATAAGGTACGGATTGAAAGAGGGATTAATAACCCTATGTGTCAGCGT
>CAYUYT010000245.1:0-5385 GCA_964449345.1 uncultured Spirochaetia bacterium
TGCTTCTATTGGATTTTTATCAGCGGTATCTAGTTTTTGAATGGCTTTGGGTAAACTAATTTTCTTTATTCCGTATAATTTGTTAAAGTAATTTTCCATTTGTACAGGCAACGTATTTTCATTAAAATACTCTTTCAGTTTGCTATATATTGAGATTCCATCTTTTTTTGTTACGGCATTTCCTTTTTCCTTTAGTTGGTTATTCAAGGTTTGATATATATCAATAACGGAGAAATCGTAGGTTTCTCTTTCCTTATTCCATTCCGAAATTTTTTTAGTAATTTCATCAAAAGCGGACTCAAGTTTTTTTGACTTACCATATCCAAACATATTAAAAACGTGTTTATATCTGCCTTTCGGAAAACTGCTTATTTTCCCGCTTAAGAAGGGTAAGTACAATTTCACCTTCGCCCTAGTCATGGCAACGTATAATAAATTTAAATCTTCAACTATAGCTTCATTATTTGTTTGTTCTAATTTTCCCGTTATATCGATACATTTGTTGTTTTTATCATCGTGGAAAATGTGAGATTTAAAAGAAAAATGTGTTGTCATTCCGCCGTACATAAAAACAACGGGAAACTCAAGGCCCTTTGCCGCGTGAATAGTCATAATCTGAACCGCGTTTTTTTCCGTTTCAAGACGCATTAACTTTTCGTCAGCTTCTTCGTTTTTATCGTTTATATAAGCGTCAAGAAACAAAATAATATCGTATAATGATAATTTAGCGTTAGTTGTTTCCGCTAAAATAAAATCCAATATTTGTTTATAGTTTACAATCTCCCTCTCTGCGTTCTTGAAAAGAATAAGCCTGTTTACGATTTTTGTATCAGCTATTATTACGCTGAATAACTCCTCGAATTTTCTTTTTACAGCGAGTTTATGCCATTTTATAAATAAATCAACGTATTTTGTATCAAAATCATCCGTTTGGGATATTTTATAAATTTCATTTAAACTTAAATCAAAAAAACGCGTAAATAAGGCTTTCTTTACATTGCTTTTTAAATACGGTTCATTTATGGCGTTTAATACGCTGTAAATATCCTGCGCTTCTTTGGTTTTGAAAAGTCCCTTTTGTTTATAAATACTCGCGGGTATTCCCGCTTTTGTTAAATACTCCTTAACTATTGCGGCTTCTTTTCCTGTATAGCAAAGTACTCCGATATCACTATAGTTTAACCCGTTAATATTGGCTTTTTCTTGATACTTAAAATACGTTTTATGGTTTCTAATTTCTTTTGCAATGTATCTTGCAAAATCCTTTTTATAAACAGGCGCGCCAATCTTTTCCCCTTGCTTATTATTAAGGCAGTAGAAAACAACGCTTGATTTTGATGTTGTATTTTCCGTTATTTTTAAATCATCCCGCGCGCTAAGAGCGCACTTTAATGAAGAAAAAGTTTTTTCTGCTTCATTATCAGGATATGCAATCTCATTGAATATTTTCTTTACGCTGTCAACTATTTGCGGAGAGGAGCGGAAATTTTTATCAAGGGTTATGGTTTGTCCTATCTTTTCTTTTGCTTTATTATAAACGTAAACATCCGCACCTCTGAATCTGTAAATTGCCTGTTTAGGGTCACCCACAACGAACAATCTGTTTTTATCATTCTTAAAAACGTTTTTAAAGATTTCCCATTGATTTTCATCCGTATCCTGAAACTCGTCAATGATAGCGTATTTGTATTTGTTGCTTAATGATTGTCTTAATTGTCCGTTACTTTTTACCGCGTCAGCCACTGTTTCTATCATGTCATCATAGCTTAATAACGCGTTCTTTTGTTTATATTCTTTGAAACGTTTTGCGAGCTTATTTTTTTGCTGAAAGATTTTTAGGATTATTAAATCTTTGGTGTTTGCTGCGTAATCCTTACTTCTATAAAATTTGAAAAGTTTATCGTATTCCTCTAAAAAACTATATAAATGTGGATTTTGGTTTTCTAATTCTTCTTTACCAGCATTATTGAGTAATGAAAGTATGTTTTTTGCCTTATCAAAACGGTTTAAAAAATTTATAAATTTATATATATTATAGTTATTGTCGCTTTTTGCTTTAATTAAATGTTTGCCTAACTCAAATAAGTATTTATTAATATCATTATGACTCGCCTGACGGTAAGTATTACCATGTGTTTTGCCTTCAAGTAAGAAATTAGTTATTAAATCAATTATAGTGTTTTCTTTGAAATGTAATGAGTATTCATTGACAATTTGAAGCAATTTTTGATTTAGAATTTTATCTAAATTATTAATATTTATTCCGGGAAAATATTCTTCAAAATATGCAAGGCTAAACTCCCCGTCCATTTTCAGGAATTTATATAC
This sequence comes from uncultured Spirochaetia bacterium, assembly GCA_964449345.1. GTDB lineage: Bacteria > Spirochaetota > CALGPD01 > CALGPD01 > CALGPD01 > CALGPD01. Next base: position 2,329 of record CAYUYT010000245.1, read on the forward strand.
TTCTCCGGAAAGCTCATCTAAAGTATCATTTGATGAACCGTTTTCAATGTAATCATTTATCAAATCTTTAATTCCATTATCTTTAAATAGTTCTTTTCGCAAATAATCTAAAAACACTTTTTTAAAAACGACTTTATCGTCAACTAGGGTGTTATTAAAATAAGCGTTAGCAAATAACGCGTTGTCCTGTAATACCTTATTGCAAAATCCGTGTATGGTGAAAATTGACGCTTTATCAAAATCATTTAACGTTTCGTTGATTTTGATTTTTTGCTCATCATTTACTTCAAAAACTATTCCGTCTTTTCCGTTACCGCAATATTTTGGGTCACCTTTTTTAATCCCCTGTAAAATTTTGCGTATCCGCTCAACGAGTTCCCCCGTTGCTTTTTCCGTAAAAGTTACTAAAAGAATTTCCTCAAGTTTCAAATCCGGATTTTCAAGTAATAACCGTACAACGAGGCGTTCGATTGTGTATGTTTTACCCGTTCCCGCTGAAGCTTGAATAACGCAGTGTTTATTTAAATCGATTTCTAAAAATTTTGGTTTAGAATTACTCATTTATTTTCCTTTTATTAATTTTCGTTTCCCGTGAGATATTTATAAAAAAGAGCGTATCGTTGCGCAAAGATTTTTTTTAGTTCTGTTTCATCAAGGATAGGGTATTTTTCAACGTCTTTAATAGGACCGTAAATTTTTGAGGGGTCATCTTTTTTTACGTTGTGATCTTTTTCCATTTCATTTCTAAGTTTACTGAAAAAATCATCATAGTTAGCATTAGTTAAGTTTTGAGTTAATTCATTTAGATTTTTAGTTTCATCATTTTCTGTAAACTTAAACGAAGGTATTGAATCGCTATTAAAATAATAATCATGCGTTTCGTTATTAATCACGAATTCGCTTATCAGGTTTTTAAGATAAAATTCAACCTCTTTATTTATAGCCTCTGTTTTACCTTTGACACTCATTTCAAAGCTTTCTCCCTTACCGTTAACTACAACGCAGTAAACTTCGTATTCGTCTTCGTCTTTTTCATTAATTAATATGTTTTTAAATTCTTTTGTTTGATATTTCGAATAGGAATAAATTAAAATAACAGCGCTTAAAAAAACGCGTAGCTTATGACTTAATTTCAAAGAGCTTGAAGTTGTTAAATAAACTACGCTGTTTCCTAATACCATTTCCGTTTTGCCAGAAATCCTAATCTTTTTATTTTTAAGCTCAATTTTTAACTCGGGTATTTTTATGGAATTTTCAGTACTTTGCCCTTCCCGTACACCGCCTAAATATACCGCGTCATAAGAATTACTAAAATTAAGATTATGTTTTATTTGTATTTCCCGTAATTTTTTAGCCCAGGATAAAACATAGTTTGAATATTTGCTTTTATACGCTTTAGCTATATTGCCCGCAGGGACCTGGTTTTGCTGCAATCTAGTATTGTAAACTTCATCGATATTATTTGCAATTTCATTTATAATTTTATTTTCATCAATTTTTTTTAAATCTTTAATTTTCTTGAGATAGTTTAAAAAGCTTTCACGCGTTACAACGCTTTTAATTATATTATCATCTTCAAGGGGTTCAAACGTTATTTTTTCACGTTCTTCATCATCGTTAATACCGAGTGCAAATTTCGCTGATGCCTGTAACGGATTATCAAGAAAATCACGCAACGAGTTAACGCGTAAATTTATATCCGTTTCATCCTCTGAATTAATGTCATCACTAGTGAGTAGTTTAACTTTAGAATCAAGGTTTAACAACGCCTTAATCAAATTTGCCTGAGTCTCCTGTCGATTATTGTTTACTTCGGCTACTAAATTTTTTTCTAATTTTGCGTACTCCTGCAAATACAATTTATTATCCTGATTAACTGAATAATAAATAGAGTTAAGATATTCGTTTAAGTTGTATCCTTCATAATCTTCAGTATCACCGAGTTTAACGTAAGGGTTTAACGGTATTGTTATCGCGTTATCAATTACTCCAAAATATTTATTTAACTCGGTTAATACCGTAGCCGGGAAAATCTCTCTGTCTTTTTCTATATCTTTGCTGATAAAACCTGCGTAAAGTTTTTCCGTTGTACACATAACGCGTTCGAAAAATGTATAATAATCAAGCTCCCGGGGGGAAAGATCACCGGATTTTGTTTCTTTTTCCAAATTTATTAAATTAATATCCGCGTTATCATCATCTGAGGGAAAGTTTTCCTGTTCAAGGCCTAAAACAAACGCGTGTTTAAACGGAACGGATTTTGAGGACAATAGTTTTGATAAAACAACGCCCCCGTCCGGGAAATTATAAATACCGGTTTTAATATTTGATAACGCCGTGGCTAAAAATTCTCTCATTAGGTTAAAATTAACGGTTTTCGCTTTTGCCTGTTCAATATTTTCAAACGTTTTAATTGCGTCTAATACCTTAAAATATTCTTTTTGTTCATCTTCTGTGTATTTGAAATACGTTTCCGCTAGTTCTGATAAAAAGTCTGCCCATTCTTCCCATGTCAACTTTTTATCTTTCAAATCTTTTGTATCATTAATCAGTGAACGGATGATATTTATATAACGCGTTGTTTCTTCATAAGGAATAAAATATTCTTCATAAGGCAAAACCCCGTTGATAATTTCTCCGTTTTTAGTGGATGTAAAAGTTCCTAGTAAAAGGCGTTTGAAACATTGTTCCCAATTAAATACATCGTCCTTGATATAATCAAGACCGTTATCTTCCAAATGCTTTTTGTTAATTCCTATAAAAGCACCGAGTTTTTCCGTTAACTCTATCATGCGCTCTTCACTGATAGTGCCTTTAAAGCGTTCAATAAAATTCGGATGCGTGATAACGCGGAAAACATCATCTCTAGTGTATTCGGATACTGCAAGGTCAAGAACGGCTTCAATACCGCTTACTATGCGCGTCTTTTGCGTTATATTTAAATCAAGGCAGTTGAAAGGAATTTTATAGTCATTGAAAACGTCTTTAACAACGGGGTAATAACTTTCAATATCATTAACGAGTATGGCGAAATCGATTAAAAGCAAAGCATTTGAC
>CAYUYT010000246.1:0-3605 GCA_964449345.1 uncultured Spirochaetia bacterium
GGTTACTTCTTTCCCATGTGGCATCGTATAAACATCAAACAAACGGCCAAGGGGAATCAATTTTACGCAAAGGCATATTTTTTAATTTCAATATCCCGATGCATTTTAATTTAAGTAAGATATTTTTCATTTCTTTAACGCCATGGGTTACATTTTTTCATCATCCTGAATCAGACGCATACCACGTTAATACTGATACTGGCAACAAAGTAAGTGTAACTTATCATGAAACACATCTCATCTCTGGCGGAGGTAAATTATTATTTGGGGTATATTTTTAATGAATAAACAACGCGTTATCACATACCTTACTTTAATTATAGCTTTATGTTTTTTTTATCAATATTCATTTGCTCAGGAAGATGCCGATGATTTGCAAAATAAATTGAATTACCGTGAAAAGCAAAATAAAAAAAACCAAAAAACAAATGAGGAGAATAAAGCGGGTACTGAAAATATTGATACAGGGCAAGCATCTGATTCTATGAATTGGACAGAAAGTTTTTCCCTTGCTTTTGGTATTGAAATGGCATACGGAAACAGCCGTTCAACTGTGGGGACATACGAAATGCGTTTTTCAACAGCATATAAGGAACTCTGGGATTTCAATTTTTCTTTAGAAGGTTCATACGGCGAATCTTTTGACCAAAGCTCAGGGGAAACCAAAAAAGACAGAAGTGAACATCATTTCAGCGCCATATTCGACAGATGGTTTTTAAACAAATTAATTGCTGTTAATTATAACACGGGCTTATCAACGAATGAATTTTCAAATATTTTTTTACGGTGGACAAATGGGCTTGCGATTAAAATTCGCCCCGTTAATGTTTGGTGGCTGCAATTTACATTTTCAGTTTCTCCGGCAGTAGAATACACACGGACTTATGATTTAATAACGCGTAAAGTTGAATGGCGAATAATTTATCAGGCTGAGTTAAATTTAAATTTAGATAAAAAGCAATCTGCAGTAATAACGAGTTCATACACTTTTACACCAAAATTTTTAGATTATTACAACAACCGCCTAAATATAACCGCGGGGTTAAGAGTTAAATTTTTAAAACACTTTTCTCTGTCAGTTAATTTTTCTTATGACTACGTTTCCGAACCACCAAACGATTTTACTGATGTAAAAAAATCTGATTATAGAATTTCTTCAAAAATTGGATTAAATTTATAGCAGAATATTTTGAAATTAAATAGGATAAAAATGAACAACGTTAAGTTTGGAATTTTCACATTCGTTATTATTTTATCTTTCGTTAAACCGCTTTTTTGTGCTAATAATGATGCGCAAAACGGGGTTAACGAATTAAAACAAAAATTTAAAAATTATCATAAGTTAGTAGATATTTGGAAAGATGGGCTAACCAAAACAAATGATGATTTTTATAATTGGTTTCATAAACTTAAAAATATAGATACACTTAAACCTTATATAAATTTTATTAAAGAAAAAAATCTTGAAAATAATTTTCCGTTGCTTCAAGCTTGGTCCGACATAAATTTTTGGAATAATGCTTCTTTTATTTCAATTTGGAATCCTTCAAAAAACCCTCTTTTTTTCGATTTATGGACAGATAATGAAATTTTCTCACACTCTACGCAACCTATGCTTCATTTTTTAAAACTCGCTATTGTTAGCAAGTGTTTTTTACTAAGAAAACCACAGCCAGAAATAAATTCACATGAATTTAAAATTGGACTTGGCGGAAATTGGGCTAAAGGAAATGTTAACAAAGTTAATTTTAATTATAATTTTGATTATGAACGATTAATAAAAAAATGGCAGCTAAAGATTTTTGCAAACGGCAGTTTTTATAAAGATACGGGGAAAACGCCGGAAAGTTCCCACGAGGGAAACTTATTAATTTCCCACAACATTTACACTAATTATTTTGACATTCGTTATTACGGGAATGTAGGTTCGGAAAACTATAGGGGTATAGACCTTTTTACAAATCACGGTATCGGCTTGAACATCAACTTATTTAAAAACACCTCGCCTTTTTGGTTTGATTTAAGTTTTTCCGTTTTGCCTTTATACATAACGTATAAAATGCCTGAAAATAAAATGTATAATACTGAAACTTCTTTAAACCTTTACTTAAAATCCAGCATAAGATTCTATTTTGAAGAAACCCGCAAAAGCCATTTTGAATTATTAGCTATTTTCGTACCGGGGTGGAAAAATTTTAAAAAGAGTTATTCAAATTTTAGAGCAATACTTGAATCCTCATTTTCACATAATCAAGATTTCAATTTTTCCTTATCTTTATTATTCGATTATAGATATTATTCACAACCTATTGATAATCAAATAGAAAAATCTGATTTCAGGTTATCCGCTACGGTAAACGTTCATTATAAAAATTAATAAAATATGGATTATATATTTTGTTTTACATTATTAACGGTGTTAATATTATATAACGTAATCAAAGGAGTAATCAATGAAAACTACCAGAATTTTTCAAAATTTTATCATTACATTAGCTTTATTTATCCTTCCGTTGCAAACTTTTGCAAGAAGTACGATAACCGTAGGTCCCGGAGAAAAGTATACCACAATACAACCCGCTATTGACGCAGCAGACACTAACACGTTGATTTCAATTAAATCGGGAACTTATAAAATTTCCAAAGCCCTTGAAATTAAAAACAAAAAACAAATAATTCTCGCAGGTCAAGGAAAAGTGAGCATAATCTGTACATCTGATCAGCAAGTTGTAATACAGATAACCGATTCATACAGGGTACTTATACGAGGATTACATTTAACGCATGAGCCCAAGGCAACGGGATGCGCAGAAGGCGTTATTAATATTAATAAAGGTAGAGAAATAATAATAACGAATTGCGATATTAACGGGTGCGGTGTTTACGGTGTTAGCATTTACAAATCAAACCGCGTTGCGGTAATGAAAAGCGTTTTGCATAATAACGAATATAATGCAATTTCAGCCTATAATAGTAAGGAAATAGTAATTTTAGAGAATAAAATATACAAAAATGGTTCTTCAATGAACTTTAGTAATATTACCGGGCTGACCATTCGAAAAAATGAAATATACCAAAACAAAAAAAATAATATAAGTTATAAAAACGTCAAAAAAAGAAAAATTTCAGACAATAAAATTGAATAAAACTAAAGCCGGATCAGAATATCCGGCTTTAGTTTTATCTGCCTACTCTAGTAATAATTATTATTTCAACGCGGCGGTTTCTTGCTCTTGCATAGTTGCTTCTTCTCCTATCAATTGGACTTCTGTCTGAAAGCCCTTTGAAAGAAACTTTCCGTCGGTTCACGCCCCGATAAATTAGATAATTCGCAACAGCTTTCGCCCTTCTCACTGAAAACAGATATTTTGCCCGTCTTGAGCCAATATAATCAGAATGTCCTTCGCAACGAAATTTAATAAAAGGGTATTTTCTTCTAAGATACCTAAGTGTGCCTGCAATTTTAATTAAATTACGTTTAGCTCTTGGTAAAAGCCGGTAACTACCAAAACGAAACAAAACTTTACCTTTAAAACGAACTGCAATACCTGAATTCGTTCTAAATAATGAAGCTCTAATACCATTTCCTCTAATCGTTTTATTCA
>CAYUYT010000246.1:3615-5364 GCA_964449345.1 uncultured Spirochaetia bacterium
AGTACGAATAACGTGATTATCAACAGACCTTTGACCTGCTCTTCTCCCTCCTTTTTTTAAATATTTTTTAGCATTAAAAGTAAAAACATTTGTTGCTATTAAAAGTAAAATAATAGATAAAAAATATGATTTTTTCATCAGCTCTCCTCCATTTACTAAATAAATAAAAAATATATTTTATATTAGTTTCAAAATTAGGATTATCTTTCAGCAAAATTTAAATTAATATATTTACACTCTCAAAAACTATTTTTATGCAAAATCTAAAGATTTTATAAAAAAAATATATCTCTATAAAAATACGCTTTGTATAAATACTTAATTTTGATATATTCAAGTTTAGATTTTTTATAAGTTCGGGGAAAATATGGAAATCACCAGAGAACAAATTGAAGATTTATCTAAAAATTTTGAAAAGAGTTTACTTAAATATCCCTATCGTTTGAAAAGTATGCCTTTTAAAGGGAATAAAATTTATTATATGGATAAAGGCAGCGGCCAGGCGGTTTTTTTTGTGCACGGCCTCGGTGAAGACAGTTCTTCGTGGGAATTAAATATGAATTATTTTTTAAAAAAAGGGTATCGTGTAATTGCTATTGACTTACCCGGTTTTGGAAGGTCCAAGGGATACACAAAAGTTTCAATTAATGATTTTTCCGAGTCCATATATGAGTTAATCCGTTATTTACAACTCAATAAGCCCGTTTTAATCGGGCATTCAATGGGCGGGCAAGCTTGCGCTAATTTCAGTATAAAACATAACGAACATATTGATAAACTCGTTTTAGTTGCTCCTGCCGGAATACAGAAATATAGTCCGACTTTTTTTAAGATTTATTTCACCATGCTTGAAAATGTTTTTTTAAATAAACGAAGTATTGATTATTTTGAAAAAGTGCACACGCTAATGCATTTAAATCCTCTTTTCATGGTTAATGACCTTATTACCAAAAAGGACGATTCCCTTGAAACCCAGCTTGACAAAGCTATGAAATTTGCTCAAAACATAACTTTCTTTTTAAAAAATGATTTTACCAAAAGATTAATAAAACGACGTATAAAAAAATTATTTGAATACGGTTTTATGGAGCAGTATAACGAAAATAAAATGGGTATGGAAGCCATGCTTGATAAAAAAGAATTGATTCAAGCTTACGATATTAAAGCCCCTACTCTTTTGATTTGGGGAACAAACGACATTATGGTTCCTTATCGTATTGCCTCGGTTGCCAAAATGAGCATTGGTAGCAACGCAAAATTAAAATCCTTTACTTCTTGCGGGCACTATTCTTTCGCCGAAAGAACGCAAGAATTCAACGAAAGCGTATATGAATTCATTTCGAATTAAATATAATTAGTTGCTCAAATTTGATTCCAGATAATTTTCTTCCTATAATAAAAATAGAAAAATTAACAAGGAGAAAATTATGCAAACAATTCAAGAAAAAAATTTCAATGACATTCATTACGATATACTTGAAAATTTCTACAAACAAAAAGATTTTAATGAGATACTTGAGAAAAACGATGAATACTGTATGAACAAAAAACAAATAAAGAACAATGTGATTCATAATCTAAGCGCAAATTATTCTGATGATGAAATTGACATAGCATTAAATGATTTATGCAAAACGCAATACATTAATGAAATTGATGGGAAATATTGTGCTCCTAAAAACGCATATCGTTTAAATGCATATTCCGGTCAAATAAGGCCAGTGATTCCGTTTTAAACCCTACCACTTT
>CAYUYT010000247.1:0-5355 GCA_964449345.1 uncultured Spirochaetia bacterium
ATATTTTTTAAAATTTAAGCATAATGATTATATTTTATACGGATTCAGGTATTATATTAAAAATATGGATTTCAATAATAAGTTAATAAAAAAACAAGCTGAAATATTTAAAGCTGTTTCTAACGAAACTAGACTCAAAATTGTTCACATCTTATACAATGAAAGTCTTAGCGTAAATGAAATTTCAAAATTAATCGGTAACAAAGAAAGAAGCGGAATTTCAAAACATTTAAATATTTTACGTTCCCATTCCATCGTGGATTATAAAGAAGACGGAGCATCGAGAATATATTTCTTAAAAGCAAGGTGTTTAATAAATGCAGTAGAATGTACGCTTCAAATTTTGCAGTAACTAAAAAAAATCTAATTTGATTGACAATTAATTATAATAAAATTATATTATTGATAATGTGAAAATGTGTTCACATCTTATAAAAGGAGGACTAAGGTGACTATACAAATTTACGGAACCGGATGTACGAAATGTAATATGTTAGAAAAGGAAGTAAGAAAAGCTATTGAAAATTCGGGTGTTGATGCTCAAATCGAAAAAATAGAAGATATTGAACAAATCATGGAGGCAGGCATTATGTTAACGCCGGCATTAGGAATTGACGGCGTGGTAAAATCAACGGGTAAGGTTTTATCGGAAAAACACATTATAGAATTAATTGAAGGAGAAGCCCAATGAGTGATTGCTGCTGTTCAAGTAACGAGAGAATAAAATTAATCTATTCATGTTCCGGCGGAGCTGATGTGGGAAAACTTTCTGATAAAACTGCAAGGTATTTAATGAAATCGGGTTGGGGGAGAATGACTTGTCTTTCTGCAATTGGCGCAGAATTATCAGGATTTCTTGAATCTGCCAAATCCGTTTCTGAAAATGTTGTAATTGACGGATGCTCCGTCGCTTGCGGTAAAAAAATATTTGATAAAATAGGGTTGCCTTACCGTTCAATTATTTTAACTGAGCTTGGATTTAAAAAAGGCAAAACTGAAATTAATAATGAAACAGTAGATAAAGCTTCTAAAGAAATTATGAGTAAATAAAATGAGGTTGATATGGCTGGAAAAATATCAGAAAACAAAAAATTATTATTATTAGGCGGAATATTTGTTTTCGCTTATTTTGTACCTTTTCAGAATCCAATAGTTTCCAATGCAATTAAAGAAGCATTTTTAATGCTTTCAGAATATGCAAGGGAACACGTTCTTTTGTGTCTAGTTCCTGCATTTTTTATTGCGGGAGCGATTCAGCAATTTGTCAATCAACAAGCTGTAATATCATATTTGGGTCCAAAAGCAAAAAAAATAGTGGCTTATTCAGTTTCTTCGGTTTCAGGGGGTATTCTTGCCGTTTGTTCATGTACCGTATTGCCGTTATTTAAAGGGATTTACAAAAAAGGCGCGGGTTTAGGTCCGGCAATAACATTTCTATATTCAGGTCCAGCAATAAATGTTTTAGCAATCACTTTAACCGCAAAAGTTTTAGGATGGCAATTAGGTTTAGCAAGGGCTGTTATGGCAATAGTTTTTGCCGTTGTTATTGGTTTTTTAATGCATTTAATATTTAAGAAATCTGATGAAAAAAGGACTGATGAAATTGCAATGTTCCAAAAAGGTGATACTGATGAACCTAGATCTTTATTGCAAAATTCTCTTTATATGGCTGTAATGATAGCTATTCTCGTTTTTGTGAATTGGTCATCATCAAATAGCGCTATTGGAGGTGTGTGGGATATTATTTATAATTTGAAATATTTTATTACCGGTTTTCTTGGAATAATTTTACTCATTATGCTTTATAAATGGTTCAAAAAAGATGAATTAAAAGAGTGGGTTTTATCAACGAGAGAGTTTGCTATTCAAATTCTTCCTTTATTATTTATTGGAGTTCTCATTGCAGGATTTATACTCGGTAATCCAGGAGGTGGGCATCGCGGTATATTCTCAACGGAATGGGTAGGTAAGTTTGTAGGCGGGAATTCATTACTCTCTAACTTTATAGCTTCAATTTCCGGCGCTTTTATGTACTTTGCTACGCTAACAGAAGTGCCTATTTTAGAAAGATTGCTAGAAGCAAAAATGGGACAAGGTCCGGCGCTTGCGTTATTACTGGCGGGACCTTCATTGTCTTTGCCTTCAATGATAGTAATAAAAAGAGAAATAGGTTGGATTAAAACACTAACTTACGTTGCATTGGTTGTGATTTTTTCTACGATAATAGGTATGGTTTACGGGACTATCGCTTAAATCAAAAATGCATAATAACGTTTTTAAAGTAACCTCTAAAAAATAGCTTTTTGGGGTGTTCTTATCACTTAAACCCGAATTTTAAGTTTTTATTTATTTTCTTTTTAAATTTTTTTTGGTTTTTCTTCGGCCAAATACTTTTTTTATGCGTTTTAACGTTTAATACCGTATGATAATATTATTTAAGCTTCATTAATTGCTTATATCTCACAATATTATATATAAGATTAACGCGTTCTAGTGTTGCCTTAGCTCTTTTGATACCTATCGTTCTAATCGTTTTACTTTTCGTAACTGTTTGCGCATACTGCAAAAACGTGTTCAACGCTAGCCTGCGTTTTAGGCCGGTAAATCTATCAATAAAATACGCTTGCAATTTATTTCCAAAATAAATCCCGGTGATGCATGGCGGCTAGATTTAAAAATAAATTTTTCGATATAATTACCGGTTTAGTCTCTTTACGGTATTTGTAGCAAAACAGTAAACCCTCAAATTCAAATAATATTGTCTATTTTTCGTTTTTTATAGGTGTTAGCAAAAATCAAATTTTTATCTTTATGCTCCCCGAGTTTTTAGAGGTTCATTTAATATGGAATTTTGCTTTAATAATTTATCTTTTTAAATAATCTTTGATATTTAAAATTTCGTTGAACTCTGAAAAGTTGAACATTTTATCCTCTAATCCCGCGCTTGAACTTTGTGTTTTTAAATACTCAAAGCCGTTATAAACGCTTTTCGCATATAAATATAAACCCGTTAGCGGATACATAACGATTTTGTAACCGATTTTTTTTAAATGGTCAGTTGATAAAATTGGAGTTTTACCGCCTTCAACGTTATTTACAATCAAAGTGTGCCCTTTTAATTGTCTTCCTATCATTATTAATTCACTTTCCGTTTTGGGAGCTTCAATAAAAACGCCGTCAGCGCCTGAACGCAAATAAACCTGCGCACGGCTGATTGCCTCGTCAAAACCGGAAACACCTAATGCGTCTGTACGCGCAAAAACGAGTAATTCGTTCGCTGCATCTTTGGCTATTTTGATTTTATCAGCATGGTCGTGTTTAGGGATTATTGTTTTTCCGTTTAAATGCCCGCACCTTTTAGGGAAAGTTTGGTCTTCTAAAATAATAGCTGCTGCGCCTGCGCGTTCATATTCTTTCACAGCTCTTCTAACGTTCCATTCGCCGCCGAAACCTGTATCACCGTCAGCGATAAGGGGCATAGTAGTTGCATCTGTAATGCGCTGAATCATATCAACCATTTCAGGCATGGTTAATATGCCTAAATCCGGTTTACCTAAACGCGTTGCGCTTATACTATACCCCCCCATTATTATTGCTTTAAAACCGGCTTTTTGGGCTAGAATTGCAGATAATGCATCGAAAACACCCGGGGCTATAATTATTTCTTCATCGTGAATTAATTTTTTAAGTTCTTTACCTTTTAACATAGTAAACTAATTTATACAAAAGTTTATTTAAAATCAAATGATTTTTGCGTTATTTTATAATATAACTTCAAGGCCTTCTCTTGCCGCGGAAACAAAAAGCCCTTGATCTTGATGAATATTTACCCTTGTAATCATTTTATCCATAAAATCATCATCGTGGTTGGGGTCGTGGTGAAATCCAAATAAATGTTTTACGTTAGTGCGCAAACAAACGTCAATTACTTCTTCAATAGCCGAATGTCCCCAGCCGACGCGGTTTAATAAATATTCTTTTAACGTATACTGTGTATCATAAATTAATACATCTGCATCTTTTATAAAAGATTCGATGCTTTTTAGATTAACTTCTGCTAATCCGGGTTCCTGAAATAATTCCGTATCGGTTGCATAAACAACAATTTTGTCTTTGTATACAAATCTGTAACCGAAACACATACCCGGATGAAATAATGGCATCCAATAAACAGCCAAATTTTCATTCAGCATTAACGGGGGCTCTTGTTCAAGGGAATTAAACGTTATATCAGCAGCGAGTTCAAAAAGCGTTACAGGAAAATATTCCCTTCTCATCTGGTCGGTCATTAAATCTTCTAGGCTCGTTACGGAATGTCCGCCGTAGATATTTAGCGTTGTTCCCGGAATATAAATCGGAGTAAAAAAAGGAAAACCGTGAATATGGTCCCAATGAGTATGTGAAATGAAAATAGACGCTTTAATTGGCTTTTTCTTTTCTCCGAATTCTTTAGCCAACGCGTTCCCGAAATTTCTTGCGCCGGTTCCCGCATCAAGCATAACTAGCTCATCATCAAAACGCAATTCAATGCAAGATGTATTTCCGCCGTATTTAACGTATTTGTATCCGGGAGTAGGGAGAGAACCTCTTACTCCCCAAAATTTTAGTTTTACCACTTAACAATATTCCTTAAACAAAACAAATCATATAACGAAATTAAATTTTGTAAAGCATTTATTATAATTTTCGGTAAGAACATGTTAAAAAATCAAATTAATGTAACAAAAAAAACGCTTTAAGGCATTTTATTATAATTATTATAGTTGTACTTTTTAAAAGCCTGGATTTACCGCGGTTTGCCTGCAAAACAAGGGGAATTATCTGTAATGGAATTATTTGTTAACTGTTTTTGATTTGATCCGTCAGCATTCATGATAAAGATTTCATAGGAATCAGTAAATGCACCAGTTTTTTTAACATAAACTATTTTTGTACCGTCCGGGGAAAAAGCCGGTAGCATATCTGGCTTAGCGTCATGTGTTAATTGTTTTTTATTGCTTCCGTCTATGTTCATTATAAATATTTCCTTGCAACTTGAGTTTCCGCAAGTTGATCCACAATATACAATTTTCTTTCCGTCGGGTGAAAATGATGGACGCTCATCTTGAATACCGTCTCCGTTATGAGTTAGCCTTGTAACACCGCTGCCGTCAGAATTCATAATAAATATTTCGTTATTTACCGGAGACGACGGAGTTACATCATAGTGATAGGCAATTTTGCTTCCGTCGGGTGAAAAAACCGGATAACATTCATTATTGGCTGTGTTAGTTAATTGTTTAACGTTTGTACCGTCTATATTTATAGTAAATAATGCATAATCATCATCAGGTGAAGGGTCTAAGTCTCTTCTAA
>CAYUYT010000248.1:0-5319 GCA_964449345.1 uncultured Spirochaetia bacterium
CGGCTTCGATTATCATTAAAGGCGTTCTTGATATTTTACCGGATAGCGCTGAAATAAGAGTGTGTATCTGGCTAATTTCTTGCTGAAAAATATTTTTTAATAGTTGTTTTGTATCTTGGTCGTCGAGTTGTTCAAGTTTATACTGATTTAAGGTGCAATTTTTGTGTTTAATCTTTTCTAAATAAAACTCAAACCGGGAATCTTTTCCGTTTTCATAAGTTATAACAAAGTGGATAGGAACTTTAGAGCCCACAATATTATCAAGGGCTTCAATAGATGATTTATCACAGTAGTTAAAGTTATCTAGAAAAACAATAACGTGATTGTTGTAATGTCCAATGTTCATTAAAAGCACTTTTAGCAGAACATTTAAATTGGCTGGTCCTTCATGCAAATCAACGTATTCCTCAAGCTTGGGAAAAACTTTAAGTAAAGGCGCGTTGTTTTTATCAAGTCCGCGGATTATTGAGTTTGTTAATTGGCTTTTTAAGTCCGGGTTTTTATCCATGATTTCAAAATAACGGTTAATAATTTTTCGGATTCCGGCAAGGGGTAAGTTTTCATGAAACGCGTTAAATGAAACGTTTATAAAAATATTATCCTTTACTTGTTTTTCAATTTCCTGCGCAAACCGGCTCATGCCCATTCCCTTTTCTCCGGAAATAAGCACGTATGTTTCAGTTTTGTATTTTTCCGTATAATTTGAAAGGATGTTTTTTAAAATTGATTTTCGCGTTTTTCCGATAAAATCAGGATTTGTGTTAATCATTTTCATTCCGGTAATAAAAATTTATACCTAAATTCTACATTTTAAATTTGAAAAGGTAAAGTAAAAATATGTTTTAAAAATATTTTTGTGTAAAATAAATACATATAAATATTGAGTGGTTTAGTTTTATTGATTGTAAGAATAATGTATGATAGAAATTAAAATTTAAAATGCGTTTTCATAGAGCTAGCCCTATGAAATGCCCCCCCTAGCATAAACAGTTTGCTGTCCATATATACTTCTAGTTTAAAGCTACTACAGGTCCAATGCATTTTATTAAAGTTAAAACAGAATTGATATACAAAATTATATTTTTATAACCCCGGACTGTTTAAAACACCCATAAATAAAACGAGTCCGGTTTCATTATCCCGGATAAAATATAAAAACGGGCGGTTAGCATTAAAAACAAAGGGCCGTTTACCTGAAAATGAAGTTCTTTTAAAAACAATAGCGGTGGCGGCGGCGGCTTTCGTACCCTTTTCGTTTAAATCAATAACGGCTTTATGCAAAACGTCGTCAATCATTAAACCCGTTGACTTTGAAAGGTTTCTAAAACTTGCGTTAGTGGTAAATCCCGTTTTCATTCCTAAACTTTTCAAAGCGTCTTTCAAGGATTTAGCTCCGTAAGACACTTTAAATTTCGGAAGGTAAATACGCCCCTTTTTTTTTCTAAATTTTATGGAAGTTAATCCGTTTTCTAATATTTTTTCATAAACATTATTAATGCTTTTACCTTCTTTAGGAAGCAATATAACAATTCCGGCTTTACGCTTTTCCCCGTAATCAAGGCGTATTGCCTGAAAATCTCCGGTTTCATAGTAAGGCGTTTTCTCAGATTGAAACATTATAGGGTGTCTAATCCGTCTGCCGTTCGGTAAATTAAACGGACTTTTTTTTGTAAACTTTTCTTTAAAAGGTATTTTCCATTTACCGTGAAAAAATATTGCGTTTAATAAAACAACAGCAGCAGCGCAGGGTAATGACTGCAATAATTTTTTTATCATACCGTCTGTTTTATCAGATACCCATGAATTAATTTTTGCAACGGCAGAACCGTCTAAACGCACATTTTTAATTTCCGAATTAAAATACTCTTTGCCGTTATCTATAAATTGGTCATTGACTTTAATTTTTTTGTCAATCCACATGGAGTTAGCAATTTTTAGTTTAACTCCCGGGTTCAATTCATCTAACTTATTTAACAAAGACAAATTAAGTGTATTCACCTGTTTTAGATTCATGGCATCAACGTTCAATATACTTGCCATTTCCTCGTACGTTTTCCCCGTTGCACCGTTTAATGCCATTGTTAATGCCGTATAAATGCTCGTTGGAGATATAAAAACGTTATCATTACCTGAATTAAGTTTTTTGAAAAGCTTAAACCCGAATTTATTTGATGCCTTGACAATCTTACCTAAATCGTTGTCACTAACCTTAACGGTTTTGCCTCCGCAGGAAACAACGGTTAAAACCAAAATCAAAAATAACCCTATTTTTTTAACATTATTCATACAAAACCCCTTGTTTTTTAATATAATAACACGGAAAATAAAACAATATTTCCTGTAAAAAATTATTCCGCTTTTATGCAGGATTTTGCATAATACCCATAAAAAGTATCAATCCCGTTTTATTATCTCTAATAAAATATAAAAACGGCCTGTTTGCCTTAAAAACGAAATAGTCAGAAGGCATAGGAGCTGATTTTTCAAGCATTATCACAGCAGTTGCCGCAGCGGCTTTCGTGCCCTTTTCGTTTAAATCAATTACGGCTTTATGCAAAACATTACTAATGTAAACGTCTTTATTCGTTATCATATTTTTAAAATTTGCAGACATACTAAATGCGCTTTTCATGCCCATTTTCTTTAGCGTTGCCACGAGGGATTTTACCCCGTAAGAAATTTTAAATTTAGGTATATATATTTTTCCTTCACTTGAGCGGAAAGGTATTTGATTAAGAGCATCTGCATTTAATTCATCATAAATTTTATAAATATCCCTGCCTTTTTTTGGAAGAATAATTATCAAACCGGCCTTGCTGTTTTCTCCGTAATCAAGACGTAATGCTTGATAGTCAGTATTTGCCGAATAAAGAAACCTATCTTTTTGGTACATGAGGGGATGTCTGATTTTTCTGCCGTCAGCAAGGGTAAATGTCCTATTTTTGGTATCCTTTTCTTTAAATTGTTTTTCCCAGATACCGTGAAAAAATATTGCATTTAATAGAACAATTTTATCCCGCTCTGACAATTTATCTATTAACTGTTTAATCATATCGTCAGTCTTATCCGCAACCCATGCATTAATATCGCCTACTGCAGAAGAATTAAAACGCGTTTTCCTTACTTCCGCATCAAAAAAATCTTCGCAATCCGAAACAAATTTCTCCCGTACTTTTACGTTGCCCGTATTATTTATCCACAAAGAATTCGCGATTTTTAATTTAACTTCAGGATTTAAACCTGATAATTTTTCAAGCAAAACCTTGTTTAACGCATTAACCTTTTTTATATTAAAATCATTGACGTTTAGCACTGTCGTCATTTCCTTGTAAGTATTTTGTTTTGCCCCGTTTAATGCCATTGATAACGCGGTGTAAATACTCATCGGTGAAATGAATACGTTTTCTGCCTTAGCTTTATCCTCTTTGATTAGAGTTTTAAAAATTTTATATCCGAACGAGTTTGCCGATGCTACGATTTTATTAATTTCGCTTGAAGTAACTTTGACGTTTTCCTTGCCACATGAAAATAGCACGGCAAATAAAATAATAATTACAAAAACTTTTTTAAACTGTTTCATAAATCAACTCCTGTTTATTTGATGCTAACACATAATAATGGATATTGTTACTAAAAAAAATAAACTATTTCCCTTCCTAATATTTATCAAATATCTTATCAGTATATAAAAACTCTAATTTTTCAATTTTTGCCTGCGCATATATAAGCCTGTCAAATGGGGCACGATGATGAAAAGGTAGTTCTAATTGCTTTAGAATATGTGATTGTTTTAATGAAAGTATATTAAAATAATCTTTATCACTAATTTCTTTAAAAATTTCCTTTAACTGACTTGAAAACCGTAATTTACCTAGAGAAAATTTTATTGAAATTTCCCAAAATAAAATAATGCTAATAATAATATCTGATTTCGGGTCCTGAATTATTTTCTTAATTTTAGCATGTAATTTTGGATTACCTTCAATATACCATATGAGTATATTTGTATCAATTAAGTATTTCAATCCATATACTCCTCAAAATCTTCAAGAGGTTCATTAAAATCATCTGACATCCAAATCTGCCCTTTGTATTTTCCATATAAATCTCTCCGGTTTTTATTATGAATTTTCTTTTTATTCTTAATCGGGAATATTATTACTTCATATTCATATTCATCACTAAAATCATCGCCTAAGTCGACAATGATTTTTTTATTCTTTGGTTTTACTATCTCTCGAATTGCATTCATTGAATTATCCATATTAACTTTTTTCTCCATTTTGCTTACTTCAAATAAAGGTTATCTACCCCGACAAAAATATTATAATCAAATTTAAGTTTAGCGCAATTTAAATTATTAATAGTTTTTTAGCGAACTAAAAAATTAATGCCCGCATTTTTATTTTGCCGGTAAACTCCCCGCATAATCAAGGCCAAGCCTGCACCACTCTATAACGGACGCATCATTATCGAGCAAAGCATTATCAATCATGACCCACCCCTTCATTTTTTTGCCTGTAATATCAAAAGGTTTTACATTCTTGCCGTCAATTAAAGAATTCGCGATTTCTTCGTTGCCGATACGCACAATTAAATAATCTTTATAAACTCCCATTGCCATGTTACCGTTAATTAGATAACACATTCCGCCGAACATCTTCTTTTTTTTAAGCGTAAGTTCGTCTGCGAGTAATGTATCAACCTTTTCTTCTATTTCTTCATTATAAGCCATAACTTTTCCTCAATTCGATATATAACAAAATTTTAATTTTCAAGATTTTCGCGTTCTCTGTGGTGCATTTTTTGCTTTTTGTCATGAAACTTAGAAACAACGGGAATTAAAACCAAAACAACGGCAAACACAATATAAGGAAAAAAAACGCAGAACCAATTCCAGTCTATCACTTTTAATAATTTTAAAACAATAAACAATACCTGCGCAAACCCCGTAATAAAAACGAACGCGTAAAAAAATCCTACTATTAAGTCTCTTTGTTTTTGCTCCACGAGCTTATTATAACAGAAACAACGGGAAATGTAAATATAATTAGATAAAAATGTTTAATAGGGATGAAACTAATCATGTTAACCCATAAGCCTGTAAATTAAAACTTTGCAATAATTTATATTAATACAAAAAAATATTTTAAAAATTGACACTAGTGTAATATTACCGTGGTATTGGGCACGGTATAAAAGAATAAACCACGAAAAAAAGAGAAGAGAAATCCCCCGGCATAATTTTCCCGTTGTTTTTTCTCATGCCCCCTTTAAGTAAAGAGGGCGTTTTTTTTATCTCGTGTCAATCTTATTTAT
>CAYUYT010000249.1:0-5315 GCA_964449345.1 uncultured Spirochaetia bacterium
TTACTCAAAGAGGGAGATACAGCGGTGATTCTCTTCCTCCGCATTTGCGGTAAAACACAGGGGATTTCATCCGTGTCTATTGTATATTAAAAAAAGTCTTATGGGAATATTAAAAATTAAACAAGGGACTTAAATATTTTGGGAGGTATAAACCATTTAAGCTCACCGGAAAAAATCTTTTTTGAAATCATTGAAATACGGCACACACCGGCTTTTTTCATGGGTGTATTTCCGTTTAATTCACCGCAGAGTATTGCACAAACCATTTCAGACAACATAGGGTTGTGCCCTATAAAAGCAACGTGTTCATCATTGTCAATCAAATCAAAAGCTTTTTTCCAATTACTCCCGATTTCTAGATATTCTGTTTCTTTAATTTTTTTTATATCATATCCTGTTTCATGGGCGATAATTTCTGCGGTTTGTTTTGCCCTAATTAGCGGGCTTGACATTATTAAATCAAAATTTATACCTATTTTTTTAAGTCCTTGACCAATAATTTTAAGCTCGTTTTTACCCTCATCGGTCAAATAACGATCAAATTCATTAATTTCCGCGCTTCTATCAATTGCAATTCCGTGCCTAATTATATAAAGTTCCATTAAACCCTCAAATGTGTTAATTTAATAATATTAATTATTTTAAATTATATCAGTAGCAATTATATTCACTTTTTTTTATATTTGCAAAATGTTTATAAAAAAAATTTACTTTTTAATTTTATTTTTTGTGTTTTCGGGAAAAATTTTTCCTACAAGTATAAAAATTATTTCAACAGGGGATATTATACCTCACCTTAACGTACAAAAATACTGCATTAAAGCAGGTACGTGTGATATTATTTTTTCCCGAATTACAAAACTCTTAAAAACAGCTGATATTTGTTTTGCTAATTTTGAATCTTCAATTAACATTGAAAAAAAAATAAGTGGCTATCCCCGTTTTAATGCCTCTCCTTCACTATTAAAAGCAATGAAAAAAGCCGGTATAAATGCTTTATCACTTGCGAATAATCATTCTCTTGATATGGGAAAACAGGGTTTAAAGCAAACGCGTTATTATGCATCAAAAAACGGATTTATACATAACGGTATTTCGTCCAATAAAAAAGCAATGTTTATGCCTGTGTATTTCATGAAAAAAGGTATTAAAATTTCTTTCCTTTCATTGACAACAATTACTAACGGCTTAAAAAACCCATTAGGAATTAATCCGCCAAAAGTTATCGTATTTTCATGGAAAGTGTGGAAAAAGATTTTAAAAATAATCAAAATTATGAAAAAAAACAGCAATTTTGCCGTTGTTTCCATACACTTTGGCAAAGAATATACTGACTATCCAACGAAAACGCAAAAAAATATAGCGCATTTGCTTGTCAAAGCCGGCGCGGATTTAATTTTAGGCAATCACTCGCACCATATTCAGCGTCCGGAAATAATAAAAAAACAAAACGGAAAAATTGCAGTCATAAGCTATTCCCAGGGTAATTTCGTATCACACCAAAACAGGTCAATTACTAAACATAACAAAAATTCCATGATTGCAAAACGCGGTGATTCTTTCCTTCTAAACATTTACGTTGAAAAAAATAAAAAAGGTGTTTACATTAAACGCATTAGTTATACTCCAACGTGGACGTTAGTTTTTCGCAAAGGAAAATCATTCGGTTTCCGCGTTGTTGCATTATACCTTGAAATAAAAAATCCTTTTATTAAATATCAATATGCTTTATTATATTTTAGAAGAAAGCGGATTATTTTATTTATGAAAGGTTTTTTCCTTGAAGAGATTATTTAGCCATATAAATTTTTATAAATATCTAACGGGAATAGTTTGCATTTTAATATTAACTATATTTTCGTTTTTTCCTTCTTTTGAAACGGATTTTGTTGGACGTGATTATAATATCATACATCAAATTCAAAAAAATGGTTTCAGCTTAAATTATTATGATTTTATACAAAATGAAAAACACGTTAAAGAACTAAAGGACGCAGGGCGCATCCCATATTTTACACAATCCGGCGTAAAGCAAAACTTTTTCAGGCCAATATCATCAATATTTGCATATTTTGAGTATAAAATTTTTAAAAATAACGCTTTTGCATACCGCATATTTAATTTTGCGTTATTTTTATTCGCTGTTTTTATTTTTTTCGTTGTTTTATCCAATTTCTTGCATAAACCTCAGGCATTGATAGGCGCTATTATTTTCATTTTTGGTAAAACGCATTATTCTTTAATGAAAAGCGTTTTTATTCAAGATGACCTACTCGTATTTATATTTATTTTTGTAGCATTATTTTATTTTTATAAATATTTCAATGAAAGGCGCAAAAAACAACTTTATTTAAGTTTAATTTTTTGCGTTTTATCTTTGCTCACAAAAGAAACGGGCATATTCAGTATTATTTTTATTCTTGCATACGACACAGTATTTATCAGAACGGGCAAATTAAGGCAGCGGTTTGTAAAATGTATAGTAAAGAACTATTTGTACATGGCTATTTTATTCGTTTATTTAATATTCTACTTTTCAGCAGGATTTGGCGCTTATTCTTTAAAATATATTTCAATCTTAATGCCGTTTAAATATCTCGTTTATATGCCTAAAAATGTAATTATGGATTTATATTCGTTGTTTTTATTCATACCCCAGCGGGGATTTAGCCCGAACCCTTTAACCGGCTTTGTAACGTTAAACTTAGTTTCCGCTTTTTTATGCTTTCTGATAATTTTTGCCGTTTTTTATAATTTCAAAAAAAACTGGCGCATACATTTTTTTTCCTTCGTTTTAATTGCCCCAATTTTACTTTTTGTCGGAGCTAATCCATCAGAAACGCGTTTATTTTTGCCGGTAGCGGGCTTTTCCGCAATTGCCGGCATTCTCTTGAATGACTTTTTTAAAAACCGTTCTAAAAATTTACTTGCAAGGCAAACAATGTTGATAGCTTCAATATTAATTAGTCTGCTTACTTTGGTTTCCCCTTTTTACAACAACTACAGACTAAAAAAATACAAAGCTGTATCCCAAAAGTATAAAACTACAAAGGTACAATTAAAAAATGTTTTAGGCGATACCTTTTTATCATGGCGGAAAATTCTCCTCGTTTTAAATCACCGCGACCCTGAAATATT
This sequence comes from uncultured Spirochaetia bacterium, assembly GCA_964449345.1. Taxonomy (GTDB): domain Bacteria; phylum Spirochaetota; class CALGPD01; order CALGPD01; family CALGPD01; genus CALGPD01. Next base: position 3,139 of record CAYUYT010000249.1, read on the forward strand.
GCAGGGGTTTCAATCCTGTCTAGTTTTGGAATTAAATGCGGATAAGCTTAAATATCACATTTTAAATCCGAACAGATACGTAAAAATGCTAAGGGAAAACGAAAATACAATAGTACTCGAAAGTTACAACGAATACGGGGATTATTTTATCGGAAATAAAAGCGTTTATGAAACCACATTTTTGCTGGATTATAATTTTAAAAAAGGCATGGAATTTGACACAAAGTATTATACCGTAAAAATCTTAAAACTCAAACAAGGTAAGCCGATTCAAATTGAAATTCTAACAAAATCTCCATTAGCAGACGAAGAAAATCTTTTTGTAAGATTTAATTCACTTTCGCAAAAATATGAAATCAAACGTTTTACAAAAAAGGGAGCTTTTCGCTAAACACAATTATTTTTCAATGTTTTTTTTGGCCGTTAAATAACCAATAAAATTACCCGCACTTCTTCCGCAGGGGGTTCCGTGATATAGAGTCCATTCTTCATAACGTTTTATTAAATCCTTTTTCTTTTCCTTACTAGAAATATCCATTCCTGCATTTTCAGCGTGTAAATAAACCATTTTTGAGTACATTTCTTTATCTGGTTTCGAAAACAAAAGAGTAAGCCCGAACCTGTCCGTTAAGGCGCGCTTTTCGTCATATAATTGCTTATCAAGCATTTCAAGCTTCCTCTCCTCTTCAAGACGGTTATCGACCTTAATATCATCCGTGGTAAACCGTTTGTTAAATTTAACGAGGTCCTGCGTGTTTGACGTTGCATAAATTAAAACGTTTTTAGGGCATTTATCAAGCATATTATCAAGAATAACTTTATGTTTTTTATATTGCGGGTCATTCTCTTCGTAAGATAAATCATCGGGCGAGATAATAAATTTTTCCTTTCTCTTTGCTAATATTTCAATTAAAAGTGGTAAATCATCCATATCCTCTTTAGTAATTTTAACGAGTCGCAAACCATGTGTTTTAAACTCATTTAATAAAGCAGAAATAACGGATGTTTTACCACATCCCCTGTATCCGTAAATCAATACGTTGTTTGCAGGCAAAGAGTTTAAAAACGCGTTTGTATTGAAAACGAGTTCTTGGATTTGTTTTTCGTATCCCACAATATTGGTTAATTGAATTTCTTTATTTAATTTAAATCCTCGCAAGCGTTTATTTTCTTTATCCCATTCAAAATAGTATGAAAATGAAATATCACCATAACCGTTAGCATTAATGTATTCATAAATATTATTAAAAAGAGTTGACCATGCTTTTGATGTTAAAAATTTCTTTTTAAGTGTTCCTCTTTCTTCTGAATAAGGCATGACATTATTTGAGAAATTTTTAGAGGGCTCAATAAAATACAAACTTGGTATTTTATCAAAAATTTTTTCTATTAAATTTTCATCAGGCGTGATGTCGTTTAGCAAGCTACCGTATTCATCAAAAAACAAAACAAAGTTAAATTGAAAAAGTTCATGTAAATTATCTAAAAAATATTTATATTCATTTTTTACGATTTCCGGCAATTTATTAAAAGGCTTTTTATAAAAAGTCTTATTGAAAGAATTTTCCATTTTCAAAAGCTTAACTAAAAAATAATTTTCCAACGCATTCGTTAAAGGCGTGGGTTCAAAATCATCTTCTATAGAAAGTAACTTATTAAAAAGTTTTCTATATAAAAAAATACTAAACTCAAGGTCATCTTCTGGAAAAATTACATCTTGCTCCACCATAAAAGAAATATTGTCATCCGAATACTCTTCATCAAACATACTAATAATAATACCGAGTTCTTCAAATAAACGGCTTATAATTAAAGTGTAAAGCCGGCCTATTTCATCTTCAAAAAGCCCAATGGCTGCATTAATTTCATTAACGCGCATTAAAATTTTACGACTAATTGAATAAAGTTTTTCAGCAGTATTTTGTATTCTTTGTTTGTCTGTTAACATTAACATATCCCGATTAATAAAATTATTAACTTGATAATAAAAATATATGAAATACTTTATTTACGGTAAAGAAAAATGTCATATACTCAATATACAATAAACACTTTAAAAAGCATAAAATATTCATTATTATTTATTACTCAAATATTGTTATTTTTAGATTATAAAATATATTTATTATACTAATAATACTTTAAATTTTATGCAACCGACACTTTAAAGTGTCGGT
>CAYUYT010000250.1:0-5309 GCA_964449345.1 uncultured Spirochaetia bacterium
CAATTTTATGCAACAGCGGTACTATTCCGTTGTTATTAATTTCATATTTCAAGTTTGCTAAAATGCTTATTTAAATCATCGTTATTATCTATCTTATTTATATTACCCTTTTTAATATCATCAAGGCTTTTATTAATATCTGATAAGGTAATTTCATGGTTTTTTGAAAGTAAGAATTCTATAAAATCAAGGAATTCCATTTTCCGCTCTTCAGGTAATAAGCTCAATTTATCAATAATTTTAGAAGTTGTACGTTTCATATAACATTCTCCTATCATAAATTATAATACTTCTTTAGAATAAAAATTACCAAAAAATTTGTTCTTATAGTTCAAACAACGCGTTGTTGTATAGGCGGGGGCTTTTGTTTTTTGGGAATGGTAGGGTTTCGACCGGAATGGGTGGCAGGTTTCATCCGGAAAGGGCGGCCGGTTTGGGGCGGAATCGCTGGCCTACATTCATCGGGTAAGTGTGGTTGTTTGGGGCGGGAGACGAATTGACTTTTAGTTTGCTGTGTTTTACGATGTTGAAGTAATAGTCTTTCCTCTTTGCCATATACAAAACCCTTAATACATTTTTAAATGTTTTAATATGTTTTAAACAACGCGTTTTGTATATGTTTTTGATTAAGTTTTTTGGGTTCGGGGTGGGTATGGTGGTATTAGTATCTAGGAAATATTTATTATCATTGTTTCATAAATTATCTGGATGGATTAATTATTTTATCTATATTTTTAATAATTTTTACAGTATCTGAATAATACTGTTTTAAATTATTTAAAGTTAAGTTTATGTTTTCCCCATGAGCGATTTTATTTCTGTTAGAAATAATGCTATTTAAAGAGCCTTTTAAACGACTATAATCTCTAATAGAAGTTAATTTCAATTTCCATTCTGAATTAAAATCTTGAAATAATTGTTCAATTTTATCAGATCTAGCATTTTGAAAACGTTTTAATTTTTTCAAGACAAAAGATTGTAGATTCGTATCACCAGTTTTTGCTGTAGAATACTTGAACAAAATTTGTTGAATAGACTTTTCAATCATTCCGGAAATTAAAACGCAAACATATTTTGTAAAATGAGAAATCATTTCAATATCAACATCTTGTGGATGAAATATTTTTATTTTTTCTATTAAATTATCAATTCTATTTTTAATATCGCTAATATTTTTATTAACCATTTTCTGCCTTTTTTAATCCTTCTATCATAATTCTAATTCTTTCCTTAACACTGTCAGTATGGTGCGTTTTTCCGGTTTTTATTTTATCTTGAAAAGACTCTGATTTAATAATATTAATTATCCTTTCTTTAATAGTAGCATTATCAATATTTAAATCACGTCGATAAAGATAGGATAGGCCAACAAAAACGGAATCTAAAATCGCTAAATTAATCGGACCATTTTTTAATCGAAAATATTCCTTGATGCCTATCTCACATATGCGTGAAATATTTGCATCAAATAGTTTTTTTAAATCATTTGCATTAATTTTATCTAGATTTCTATTCTCAGCTAAAAATGAATTTAAAAAAGCTTTCATATTACCATTATATTCATCTCTATTATATGTTAAAGCAATTAATCTCAAACAAATTTCTTCATGTTTTTTTCTTTTTTTATCACATTGTAGCAAACTAATGAAATTATTTTTATTAGCTAATTCATTAATTAAATTTAAAAACGTACCTTGAAATATACTAGCTCTGACTTCTTGAGCCCGTAATTTTATTCCGCCTGTATTTAATCTATCAAAAATCTGAAAAATTCCTTCATAATTTTTATCTTTAGGTTTTTTTGCTCTAATTATGGTCGAATGCAGTAAAGTGTCATCAAGCTTATTTTTATCAAAAGTTGATAAACTTTCATAAGTTTTACCTGAAAAATCTTTATGGACTTTGTTTAATGAAAATTTTTTACCGGAAAAATCATTCTCATAGAAACTATAAAGTGATAATATTCTTTGTTGCCCATCGATAATTTCAAAAGTTTGATCTTTTTCTTTTTTAAATAAAAATATCCCTGGCACTGGCAAACCGAGTAATAATGATTCGATAAATTTAGATGCTCTAGTTTTACTCCATATAAAATTTCTTTGAAAATCTGGAACATAAATCCTTCCTTCTTTATAACGCCTAACTATCCCTGCAACATCAAAATCAATCCCATAGCTTTCTAAAGAATATTCAAATGTATAACTTTCTTTAATGTCTTCTTCCGCTTCGATTTCCTTTTGTTCTTCTTCATCGTAATCGTAGACTTCTAATTCTTCCTTCATTAAACCTCCAATTTTTAATCAAAATATATAAAAGAATACAACCTATCACCGTACTACTTGCAAGCATTTTTTCTCAATAATACAAAAATTTACCTTATCCTCCCTATGGTGTTCACATTGCTACTGCACAATGCGCAATGCGCATTACTGTAGACAGAATTACTACTTGTTATTTTCTTGTTTCCTAAAAACAATAATAAATCAACGCTTAACCTATAAATCAAATTATTAATTATATCTTGCTTAATTTCTCTCGAATTTTTATTGATTCTGGCTTATCTTTATACTCTTGTCTGTAAGCAACGGTATGCAAATAATTACATACCCAACGAAACTTGCTAGATATTCTAGTTTCAGAATAAATATTTGCTTTAATATTCTTATACAATTGTTCGAATTCTTCTTCATTTTCAACAACGTTTTCTAGGTAGTCAATAAAAAATAAAATGTCCTGCTCGATAATGCGATTTGTAACAAAAATATTCTTATTCCAATCGTAAAGAGCAATATATCTTTCTTCGTTTTGCTCAGATCTATTTATTGCTTTAATGAAATCATCACTTGTTTCAAAATCTAAATCATTAAATATTTTATTATCCAAAATAACTCTCGGATATTTTGCCATATCTTCTTCCAATAAATATGCATCAATATATGCTGGTCCTACTATCTGATTATTTTGTTCATCAAAATAAGTCTTCCCGCTTGAAATTGCACCTCTTAACCAAATATCGTTAAGTGCTAATTGTTTTTGAATTTTACTTACTGCAATACAAATTTGTCTCAATGTCTTAGTGTCTGCATGATGGTTTTTATTCTTTTCAACAGTTAAAATAATAGAATCACTTATAACAATATATCCAATATTCCTCTTTCTATCTATATCTTTTAAGTCATTAATAATCTTGCTAACCTCATGGAAATATTTCGATAATTTTTCATTATTCTTTCCATTATTTTTCTTCACCATTTCTTTGAAACCTAAAACATCCAGAAAAGCCACATAGCTTTCTTTATATGTAAAAGCAATACTATTTATTTCTTCACTCATTATATGTATTCTCCCATAATCAATAAAATTATAATTTAGTACAATACTAGCACTAGCATTTTTACTTGAATTATCAAAAATTCTCAACTCAATATTTTACAAGCCTTGCACAAGAAGCGAATTTCTCAAATCTTAATTTATTACAGGCAAACCACTTAAGACGACGTCAATTTCTAAGTTTTGTATATTCAATATACAACGCATATCAATTATAACACCCAGCACTACACTACCTACAAGCATTTTTTTATAAAGAATATAAAAAGTTGTAAAATTTACCTTCGAGTGTGCTCTTTATACTCATTCTTCAAAAACTTTCCCACCAGCATATCACGCGTTTTTTACACGATGAAGAATGCGTTGCAATTATTTACATTGCAATAATAATACTCAAAACTAAAATAAATTTGTTTCATTTATACCGGATTAGTGATATTATATTAAATATAGAAGCTACATCGTATTTTATGGAGATTTTTATGTACGAGAAAGAAATAATTCAGCTACTTGAAAAATTAGATGATACTGAAAAAAAAGAAGTTTTAGACTTTGCTGAATTTATTAATCATAAACACGTTGAAAAAGCTTTTAATAAAACATTAAATAAAAAAAATCCTTTACTTCAATTAGCTGGATCCGCAGAAATTTCAGAAATGAGTTCAAAAGAAATTGATGAGGAATTATATTAATTATGAAAAAAGAGATTGCGCAAAAATGGTATTTACAAAGTATTCATGATTTGGAGTATGCAAGAAAAAATTTTGAAATCCAAGGATACGATATTGCTTGTTTCTTATCGCAACAATCGGTTGAAAAACTATTAAAATCAATTGTGGCCTATGAAAAAGGGAAAATACCCAGGACACATTATTTAGACGAAATAGGTAAAATTTTAGAGTTGGAAGATGAAATTTCTGATTTGACAATTGATTTAACTGCTGACTATACATTTTCTCGATATCCTGATGTTACTGAAAATGTTCCGTATCTTGAATATACTGAAGAAATCGCAAATGAAAAAATTCAGAAAGCCGAAAAAATATTTGAGTTATTATACAAAAGATATAAGGATTTGTTAAATGAAGAATAAAACAATTGAAAACTTTATTAATACAGCTCTTCCTATTATAAAAAATAAATTTTCACCAAGTAAAGTATTAATATTTGGTTCTAATGTTACTGGAAAAGCAACTGAAAATTCTGATATCGATATAATAATTATTTCTAATTATTTTAAAGGAACATCCTTTATAAAAAGAATGCCTATGGTATTAAAAGCTGTAAGATTTGAAAAACACATTGATGCTCTTTGTTATACTGAAGATGAATTTGAAAGAATTAAAACCAATTCTTTTATTATTTTAGATGCTCTTGAAAATTCTATTGCTGTTTAATAATTTAACAATTTTTTATCAAAAATACTATATTTATCTATCCCAAAAGTAGTATATATAATAATAATGATTGTTAATATCAGGAATTATTATAATCAAAAGTTTAAAGTATTATTTCTTTGCAGAAAAATTCAAAATAATATTAATATTCCTTTTTTATTTTAGCTCATTCTGGGGTGAGAGCTAAAATAAAAAAGTAATTTACCGCAGTTGCAAATAAAATCAAAATTGCTAGTGTAAAATTATATTAATATGCAAAAATAAGTGCACTTTTCTACCGAAATTTACAATAACAATAAATATCAAAAGCCCTTTTTGAATTAAGTTAAACTGTACACCTTTTTTTAGACAGAAATTTGCCGAAGTTAAGGTGGTTTCTCTTTCTATTATTTTATAACCCAACGGATTATTTTTGTCAAAACTTTTCCTGTTAAATATCCTGTTACCCTGTTGTACTTCTGTAAATTAATATTCTCACAACGTTTTGTATTCTTCCCCAAAATTTCTCCATTCAATATTTTACAAGCATTGTATACTAAAGTGATTTTAAAATCAAAGTATTGTATATTGTAATTGCTTTTC
>CAYUYT010000251.1:0-3758 GCA_964449345.1 uncultured Spirochaetia bacterium
TAAATATTTAAAAAACAAAAATGGATGACAATAAAAATTTAGAAGGAAAAAAAACATCAGATGTAGTAGAATTAGTCATAAAAGAATAGAATATTTTAGAAAAAAAATCAAAAAATATATTAAAGGGCTTGATTAATGAATAATTCAATGCAATTTCAGACTCATGAAAATATATTAAAAGAAGATAATGATTTTGAAGAAGTTTATTATTTTACTTCTGATATTATCGGTAAAAAAACGATAACAGACAAAAAAGATGAAGACAAAAATAATACTTATGACATTAAACTGGGAGAACCCAAATTATTTGTAAAAAAAGATTTTGTTCCGAAACATCAAAGCACTTTTAAATTATTACAAAATTTTGAAGGCATCATACTTGATATTAATATTGATACATTTCATGCCCGAATTTTTGATTTAACAGATGAGGATAGGCCACCTGAAGAAGCTGATTTTTATATCGAAGATATTTCAGTTGAAGATAGAGACATGCTCAACAAAGGAGCTATTTTTTATTTAAATATTGGTTATGATATAAATGAAAGTGGAACAAGGAAGCGTTCTTCTTATTTCAGATTTAAAAGAAGCCGTAAATTGACAAACAAAGAATTAGAAAAATTATCAGATAAAGTTAAAAATAAATATAAAAAATGGATTAATGAAAAATAATAATTTTGAATTAGTTATATTTGGTTCAGGGTACGGAGAGTGTATTTTAGTTAAATTAAAAAATGATTACTGGGCAGTCATCGATTCCCTGCTTGACTACAATAAAGAACCTATTGCATATTCTTACTTAAAAAAATTAGGTTTAATTCCAGAAAAAGTAATAAAATTAATAATAGCGTCACATTTTCACGATGATCATATTAAAGGAATGGCCAAGCTAATAAAAAAATGTGTAAATAGTGATTTTGCTTTGTCAGCTTCTTTAAGTACAGAAGATTTCTTTATAATAATTGAATTAAAAAATCACGATAGAGCACCGACAAAATCAGGTATTAATGAACTTAATGAAATCATTCAGACTTTAAATTCAAGAAAAAAATCACCAATATGGTGTTTACAAAATAAATATTTACATGAAAAATATTTACCAAGTGATATTTCGTTAGAAGCTTTATCACCTTCAGATAAAACTTACATTAATTTTCTTGGTGATATAAGAAAAATTATTAACTCCGCTATTTTAACTCCGCAAAGCCCTAATAATTATTCTGTTGTGCTAAAACTTAAGATAAAAAACCTCAATATCCTACTTGGAAGTGACTTAGAAATAACAAAAGATGATAAAACTGGCTGGACAGCAGTGATTAACAGTAAAAATTTTATGAATGAAAAGTCACAGATATATAAAATACCTCATCATGGTTCAAAAACCGCTGATAAAGAAGAAATTTGGAATATTTTACTTAATAATCCTATAGGCATCGTTACCGCATTTAACCGAGGTAAAAAGAAGCTTCCTTCTGAGGATGATTTAAAAAGATTAAATAATAATTGCCAACAATTGTATTATACTTCCTTACCCAAAAATAAAAAACCAAACAGAAGGGATAATCCTGCTGAAAGACAATTGAATTTAATTTCTAAAAATAGAAAAATAATTGAAAGTAAATGTAATAATTATATTCGTTTCACTTGTAATGGTAAAAAGAAAATTAAAATTCAAACTTTTGGAGAAGCTAAACTTTATACAACTGAACAATAGTAGCAGCAAAATAACCACAATGAGAAAAACTAAAATGCTAAAATCACAAATTAATGCGTTTTTTTATAACTGCGCTGACAAACAATTCAAAACGCGTTATTTGTCTTTTTTCGTTATCCTTTCCGTTATTGTAACCGCTCTAGGCCGAAGCGGAAAAACGCATATTCAAGCGTTTAAAATGGCTCATTTTGCTTTTAACTATGAAATAGAATTTATTAAACGCGGTTTAATCGGAGAGTTATTCAGGCAACTTTCAATTCCAATTACGCAGTCTAGCATTTATATTTTTTCGCTTTTAATCTTAATTGTATTTTCGTATTTAATATATAATACATTTCATTCGTTGTTTATTAAAACAAAGCGTCAATACCTTGTTTCTTTTTCATTGCTATTTCTGCTAAGTCCGGCAACGTTTTTGCACATAGGTTATGATTTTGCCCGCTTTGATTACGTTAACTACACAATAATGCTCGTTGTTCTATTAGGATACTTAAAAAATACAAAAACGATTATTTATTTAAGCCCGGTATTACTAAGTTTAACGCTTTTAATTCATGAAGCCGCAATTTTCATTGTAATTCCTTTTATTATTTGTGTAAGCATTTACTTTACGTTCAAAAAGAAAAACATAAATAAAAGCATTATATTTTTGCAAATCCTGTTCGTTACAATTACTCTTACAGCTTTATATTTTAACGGAAACGCAGATACAATTAAAAAGGAAGTTTATGAACAAATAATCTTAAAACAAATAAATGTAACGGGGGAAACTCACGGCGTTGTTAAAATACTTTACCGCGATATTAAAGATAACGTAAAAGATACACTAAACCTTGTTAATGAAATTAGAACTATCACATTGTTTGTTTTAGTAATAACGGTAATTTATTTATTCTCATATTTTTATTTTAAAACCCGGCTCAAATTAAACGGTTTTCTAATTTCAACGGCGCCAATAGCTGTTGTATTTTTGTTTTTTTTAGGTATTGATTATCAACGTTGGGCAAGTTTAATGGTAACGAATTTATTCTTTGCTTTTGCGTTTTTAATATTTATAAACAAAGATTTAAGCGCTGAACATGAAAACAATATTAATTACAAAAAACTAAAATTAACGTATTTAATCCTTCTATTTTGCTTTTTAATCGGACCATTTAAAGTTATCTTATAACCATTATTTAACCCCGTGTTTGTTTAAATGGTCAGAATATTTTTTATCAACGGTTTTAATGTGGTTAGTTAACCAATTTTTCATTCTATCCATTATATCAAGCGAAAGGTTTGCTTTTTTAGTTTTACTGAAATCATCAATAATCTCTTTTACCCATTTCACAAAATTATCGTGGATTTTCTTATGCTGTTCAAACTCAGGATATTTCGTTTTCTTTAAAAATCCTTCTTCAGTAGCAAGGTGTTCTTTTGAGTAATCCAGCATTTTGTTTAAAACATTCTGCAACACATCCCTGCCCTTGCCATTTATAATTGCGTTATGTAAATCATTAATATAACCAATCCATTTTTTGTGCTGGCTGTCCATTTGATTAACACTAACACTAAAGCTGTCATCCCATTCAACTGCCTTACTAATTTTTTGTTCGGCTTTTTGATAAATTGCCATTCCCTTTTTACTTTTTTCATCCGGTAGTTTAAATTCGTTAAAAATGTAACTTATTTTATCTGCTTGTGAATGCAACTCCTGCGTTGAAGCGGACAACTCTTCTGAAGAAGCGCTAATATTTTGCGTAACATCGCTAATTTGAATCATAGCTTTCTGCACTTCTTCAGTACCTGACATTTGCTGTTCAATCGAATTTTTAATGTCAGCCATTAAATTCACATTATCTTTTACCCGGTTTATGATTCTATTAAATGCCTCGCTAGTCTCCTTAACTGCGTTAGCACCGGTTTCAACATCGTTAATATTTTGTTTAATGAGATTTTCTATTTGCTTGGCGTTCTCGTTACTCTTCTCTGCTAGCTTAGTAATCTCATCAGCAACTACGGCAAACCCTCTTCCGTGTTCTCCTGCCCTTGCCGCCTCTAT
>CAYUYT010000251.1:3768-5279 GCA_964449345.1 uncultured Spirochaetia bacterium
TAAAGCTAAAAGGTTAGTTTTATCCGTTATATCGTTAATTACTTCGAGTATATCAAAAATCAACTGCGAACTGTCTTTTATTTTATCCATGCTTGAGCTTGCATTATCAACCAAAGAAATACTTTTTTCAGCAATAGCGCGCAGATTTTCCCCTGTTTCGTTTATCTCGGTTGCGTTATCTGCAACCTGCGCTACGCTTGCTGTCAATTCTTCAATACTTGCCGTTGTCTGTTCAACGCTTGCGCTTTGGTTTTGCGAACCGTCTGCAAGGGACTCGGCATTCATTGCGTTTTCTTCAGCGCTTGAAGCAATCATAGAGCCAACATTTTTCATATTGAAAACAATACCGATTAAAGTTTCCTGCATTTTTAACAAAGATTTTGTTAACCTACCTGTTTCATCCTCTTTTCTAATATATTTTTCTTCAATATCAGACCTCAAATCTTTTTCAGCAATTTTATCTGCAAAATTAATTGCAGATAAAATCGGATTAATTATTCCCCTAAATAAAACGGTATTAACTGCAATTAAAATTACAATTATTAAAATAAAAGCTAAAATAATAAATAATATTAAATTATTCAAAAATGCAATGTTTTCGGATATATCAAGAACGTAAACGCCTGTGCCTATTTTTTTCTTGTTGTAATCATTTATGGGGAACAAAACAACGCGAAAATCACCGTGAGTTTCAAAATGTAAGCCGGACTTTAATTTTGCCAATAAACCCGCGTTAATTATTCTTGATGTTAGTTTTTCATCCGTTGCAGCAACTCTAACAAACGCGTTATTTAAAACTTTATTATTTTGCAATTTGGTGGCTATTTTTCTAAATTCATTGTCCATAAACAAAGCGAGATTTTCTTTTTTACCAGTTTTCAATGAAGTAAATAAGTAGTTAAAATCCGATAATATTTCAACGCTACCTATTTGCTTCCCGTTTTTATTATATACAGGTGCAATGCCGCGGATAGCAAAACCACCTCTGCCAATTTCTATTCCTTTAATATGTTTTCCGTTTTTATTAATATCAAGTACTGTTTGCCTAAAGGAAGATAAATCATCTGAAATATCAACCCAGTTTCCATTTTTTTTAGTTTGTTTCTTTCGCCACGTTCTTAACAAACTCCTTGCAGGAGGAAGATGAAAATGCATACGGATATTTTTATCAAAAGCTTTTTCATACCCCTTTAAGTATGGTCTAATAAAGGAACGCAATTGCTCTCTTGCGTTTTGGCTTTGTGCGCTGTTCTCGTCGTTAATATTTCCTTTATATGCGTTTTCATAAACATTTATAACTCCAGGGTTATAACTAAAAAGCGAAGCAACAGCGAGATTATTATCTGAATCCATTTGAACTTTAGTGTAAAAATCGTTTACTTTAACTTTAATGCGTTCGTCAATATTATCATAAATAATGTTGCGTACAGTATTTACGAATAAAAATAAACTGAAAACACCTATTATTAAAATAATAGCGCTTATTATAATGATAAATTTATATTTAATGC
>CAYUYT010000252.1:0-5211 GCA_964449345.1 uncultured Spirochaetia bacterium
TGCCGAGAATTGAGGAGGTAAACATTAATGATAGTGCAACGTTATTTGCATCGCCTATGAAAGCAACGCGCAGGTTTTTAAAATTTTTCTTTTTTTCTTTAATTGTGAAAAAATCAGACAACGACTGACAGGGGTGAAGGTAATCCGTTAATCCGTTTATTACGGGAATAGGCGCGTGTTTAGCAAGGTTTTCAACGTCTGCGTGGTCGTAAGTTCTTATCATTATTCCGTCAAGGTATCTCCCCATAACGTTTGCGGTGTCATAAATGCTTTCGCCTTTACTTAATTGCGTTTTCGTTATATCGAGAAATAACCCGATTCCGCCTAGCTGGTAGATTCCTACTTGAAAAGAGAGACGTGTTCTCGTTGAGTTTTTGGAAAACATCATACCCAAAGTTTTCTTTTCAAGGTATGGTTTGAAAACGCCTTTTTTAACCTGTTTTTTTAATCTTTTTGAAAATGAAAATATTTCGTTTATTTCGTCTGCGCTAAAATCAGTAACGCATAACAAATCTCGTTTTTTATTCTTCATGTTGTCCTCTGTATGCTTATTTAATAAGTATTTTTTCAAGCGTATTTATAAATATATCGGCTTCCTGTGGCTGAATAATAAACGGAGGAAGAATTCTTAGTACATTTTCGCCGATTGCGTTGGTTATAATCCCTTGGTTTAGGAGTTTCTTGTTAACTTCTTTGGCAAACTGAGGTATTTGAATTGCAATCATAAGACCCTTGCCTCGAATTTCCGTTATAATTTTTGGTGCTTTTTGTTTAAGTTCTTCAAGCTTGTCGAATAACAAATTTGACATTTCATTAAGGTGTTCAAGTGTTTTTTCCGCTTTAAGTAAGTTTATTACTTCGCAAGCCGCGGTTGTACAAAACGGGTTTCCTCCGAAAGTTGATGCATGATTGCCGGGAGAAAAAACGTCTTTTAGCTCTTCTTTAACGTGCATTGCCCCGATTGGCAGGCCGTTAGCAAGTCCTTTTGCAAGAGTTATTATATCGGGAGTAACGTCAAAATACTGATATGAAAAATATTTTCCCGTTCTTCCAATTCCCGTTTGTATTTCATCGAAAATAAATAACGCGTTGTTTTTATTGCAAAGCTCCCGCGTTTTATTAACGAATTCGGAAGTAAGCGGGTTAATTCCGCTCTCACCCTGAATTCCTTCCACAAAAATAGCGCAAACGTCCTGATTAAACTCTTTTTCAAGGGAAGATATATCGTTTCGTTTAACGTAACGCACACCGGAAATTAACGGCTCAAACCCTTTCTGATACTTTTCCTGTCCGGTTAATTTTATACTACCCGTTGTACGTCCGTGAAAAGAATCATAAAGAGCAACTATAACGTGTTTATTCTGGTCAACGTTGTTTCCGCGTAACCGTGCGAATTTAATCGCGGCTTCGTTTGCTTCCGTTCCGCTGTTACAAAAAAAAGTACGGCCGGGAAAAGAAATACTTGCGATTAATTCTGCAAGTTTAATTTGCGGTGGAATTAAAAATAAATTTGAAGTATGAAGGAGTTTTTTAGATTGTTTTTTTATCGCTTTAGTAATTGATGAATGAGCATGTCCGAAATTTGTTACTGCGAGCCCACTTAAAAAATCAAGGTATTTTTTACCGTTGACATCCCATAAATACGCACCTTGCCCTTTTTCCATGGCAATAGGGTAAGAAGTGTATGTATTCATAACGTATTTTTTATTTTCCATTGAAAAATCGTGATTATCCATAATAACCGCCTGTAATATTTAAAGTATAATTTCCGTGCCGATTCCGCCCGTTGTGAAAACTTCGAGCAGAATAGAATGTTCGAGCATTCCGTTTATAATGTGTATTTTATCAACACCTTTTTTAAGCGTATCAAGAGCGAGTTTAAGTTTAGGCAGCATTCCCCCGCTTATTATTCCCTGCTTTGTTAAATTGTTTATTTTTTCTTCGTTTAAACTCGGAATAACGCTTTCTTCGTCATCAGGGTCTTCATAAACACCGTAAACATCGGTTAAAAAAATGAGTTTTGCGGCTTTCAATTCGGATGCAATGGCATAAGCAACGTCATCTGCGTTTACGTTGAAAGTTTCACCTTCACTATTTATACCTATCGGGGAAATGATAGGAATAAAACCGTTCCCCTCAAGTACGTTTATTATTTTTGTATTTACATTGACAATTTCACCCACATAACCGTAATTCGAGCCGCCGTTAACGTGTTCCTTAGTTTTAACTTCAATCAAAGCCCCGTCCTTGCCTGAAAGCCCGACACTATGTGCACCGTATTTATGAATTAAGGCAACGAGGTTTTTATTTACCTGCCCGGTTAAAACCATTTCAGCAATGTCAACGGTTTCTTTATCACTAACCCTCACACCGTTTAAAAAAACCGCTTCTTTACCGAGTTTTTCCATCATTTCCGTTATGCCTTTACCCCCGCCGTGAATAACAATAGGATTAATGCCAACGTACTTTAAAAGAATTATATCCTGTATAACGAGTTCGCGCATTTTTTCGTCGATCATAGCCGAACCGCCGTATTTGATTACAATATTCTTCCCGAAAAACTCTTTAAAATAAGGCAATGCCTCTGATAATATTTTTGCTTTTTCTATTAGTTTCATCATGATTCTACGATTTATATTGTGAATTTATACGAACGTATTCAAATGATAAATCCGTTGTATATACTATTTTTTCATGTTCACCCATATTCAAATCAAGCGTAAATGAAATTTCTTTTTTCTTTAAATATTTTGCAGCTTCAGTTTCAACGTAATCTTCATAAAGTCCGCCGTTTTTTACTGCTAAAATATCTCCGATGTAAAGGTCTATTTTTTCAGGGTTTAATAACGCGTTATCCACACTACCCGCTGCGGATAGAATTCTTCCCCAGTTAGGGTCAGTTCCGAAGCAAGCTGTTTTAAATAAAACGGAATTAGCAACGCCCAAAGCAATTTTACGCGCATCCTGCGGTGAGGCCGCGCCTTTCACTTTTACAGTTATTTGCTTGCTTGCGCCTTCTCCGTCTTTAATTATTTCCCATGCAAGGTGCATACAGATTTCAAACAAAGCCCCTTTAAAAACTTCGTATTCTTCCGTACCAATATTAATTTCCGTATTCTCTGCTCTGCCGTTAGCGAGTATTAAAACGCAATCGTTAGTACTCATTTCACCGTCCACAGTTATTGAGTTAAAAGTATCCTCAACAGCACTACTTAATGCGGATTCAAGGGCTTCTCTGCTAATATTTGCATCAGTTGTTATAAAACCGAGCATAGTTGCCATATTAGGCGCGATCATTCCCGAACCTTTTGCGCTAGCACCGATTTTAATTACATCGTTTCCGATATGAACTTTTAAGGCTATTTCTTTTTTACGTTTATCCGTTGTCATTATGGATTCAGAAAACATACTATCATCGTTGAATTGTGGTTTTAATAAATTTTTACAAATTTTATTAACACCGAACTTAACTGTTTGCATTGGTAATTGTTCGCCGATTACGCCGGTAGAGCAAACGAGAACGCTTCCTTCCTGTAAATCAAGAGATTGCTCCACAATTCCGGTCATTGTATAAGCATTATTCATTCCGGTTTTTCCGGTACAAGCATTCGCGTTACCGCTGTTTACTATTACTGCGTGAATATTATTTTTAATTCGTTCCTTAGAAATTAAAACCGGCGCGGCTTTAACCAAATTTTTAGTAAACACTCCTACTGCTTTACACGGTGTTGAGGAATAAATAATTCCCAAATCTTTTTCGCCAGTTTTTTTTATGGAACAAGAAAGCCCCGTTGCTTTAAATCCCATAGGTGCGGCACACGCCCCTTGAATCTTTGATGACATTTGCCCTCTTCCCTAATTAAAAATTAAAAAAATAACGTTATAATAAACCCGTTTCTTCGGGCAACGAAAAAATAATGTTCATATTCTGTATTGCCTGTCCTGACGCGCCTTTTATAAGGTTATCAATTGCGGCAACAATTATTAAAGTATTTGTCCGTTTTTCCATTGAAAATCCAATGTGAACGTTATTAGTTAAATATATATCTTTTGTGGAAGGAAGTAAATTTCTGCGGATATGAATAAAGGAATTATTAGAATAAAAGTCTTCATATAGAGCGATTATTTCATCTAAAGATGATTCATTTAATAATTTAACGTAAATAGTTTCTAAAATGCCTCTGTTCATGGGAACGACTTGCGGTGAAAATAAAACTGTACACGGTATTCCGGCTTTTCTTCCTGCGTGAGTTTCCATTTCCGGTGCGTGTTTATGAAGATAACCGACTTTATACGGTGTAATACATTCATTGCGTTCTCCGAACAGGTTGCTTTGGCTTGCTTTTCTGCCTGCTCCGGTAATTCCGGTTTTTGCATCGATTATAAATTCCGTTGCATATCCGTTTTTTAACAAAGGCGTTATGGATAAAATTGCAGCAGTAGGATAACAACCGGGATTGGCAACGAGGTTTTTGCCTTTAATTTCGTCTCTGAATAATTCAGGAAGGCCGTATACGCTATTTTCCAGAAGTTTTGTTTGCGTATGCTTTCTGCCGTACCACTTTTCATAAGTGTCAACATCTTTAAAACGAAAATCCCCTGAAATATCAATAACTTTAACGCCTTTTTCAATAAAATCTGATGCAAATTGCATGGCAACGCCGTCAGGGGTTGCAAAAAATACAACATCAGTATCAATTTTAAGCGCTTCCTGAATTGACGTGAAAAATAAATCTATTTGTCCTGTAAATTGAGGGAATACTTCGCTAAATTTTAACCCTTGTTCTTTTAAAGCACAAACCGATACGACCTTAGCGTTAGGATGTGCGTTTAATAGACGTACAACTTCCAGCCCGCTGTAACCACTTGCACCTACTACGCAAGCTTTTATTTCATTTCTCTGCATTGTCTTTCACCTTAAAGTTATTGTAGATTTTTTCCGAAAGTTCGGTTTGATCTTCGTTGTTTTCACTCGGATTCGCTGATTTCACTTTGGGGCTGCTTTTTTTTTTCATCCCCTCCGGGTTTTTTAAGAAGGGGCAAACTGTATGCTTTTCTTATTTTATTTTCAATTTCAAAAGCCATTTCAGGATTTTCCCTAAGCGTTTCCTTAACGTTTTCCCTGCCCTGACCTAGCTTGGTATCTTCACCGTAGGAATACCACGTGCCGCTTTTATCGATTATTCCGTTTTCAACTGCAAGGTCTAAAAT
>CAYUYT010000253.1:0-5211 GCA_964449345.1 uncultured Spirochaetia bacterium
TTTATTTTATATTACCAATTTTGTAAATTTACAAATTTTAAAACTTGCACTCTAATAATCAAAACTACCTGACATCATTAAATATGACATTGAAATACCGGCACCGAGTAAAGAAGTGAAATAGTAATTAAAAAATCCACCGAACACCTTATATTTAATGCCTTCAGCTTGGCCTGAAGCAGGATCATTTAAATCTAACCAACCATATACTCCCCATTCAAAAAAAACCCCAAACATCATGCCTGTTCCGCCACTCTTCTCTTCCGTTGCTTGTTCTTGTCCAGGATCCTCACTAACGCCGTCATCGTCAATATTAACAGTACTGCGCTCGGTTTCTTCCTGTAATTTTCTGCGCCGCTCTGCTTCACTTAAATTATTTCTCGCTTCACGTTTTTTCTTTGCAAGTGCAAGCATTTTAGCGCGGTTATCCAAATAAGCAACGATTTTGCTCTTTAAATAATTCGCAGCCTTATCAATCATGTCAAACATCTGCGTTCCCGTTTTACCCACCAAACGCCTTTGTAAAACGAGTTCCCCCGCCTTAACATCGTAAACCAAAACGTAAAACTGAATTTCGTTTTGCGCGTCAATTACCGTATAAGACCCGCAGATAACGAGTTCCGCGCCCGTTCTTCTGCCTTTACGGATTGCTTCCTGTCTGTCGTAAATTTCGTTGATTTTAATGCCCCGTGTCTGAACACTAGCAAAACCGCTTTTTCTTAAAACGGAACGCAGTGAACGCGGCAGAGATGCTGCGAGGTAGTTATACTTAGCAGGAACGTTGCCCCGCTTTAATTCGAAATACCCGATTTTTGCGTTTGATTGCTGTGCAAACGCGTTAACCGTGAAAAGAAATATAAATGATAAATATCCAATAAACCTAATTTTCCTCATACGATTCATTTCGTCCCCGTTAATATATTATTATTATTAACTACTTAAATTAAAGTTTAAACGCCTAATAAAAACAAGCAAAAGTTACCTTTGTTACCCAAAGTTACCTTTCTGTTAACTTTGTGACTTTCTTGTTAACATTGTGACTTTTCGTGACTTTCTGCAATAATAAGTATAATAACGAATGCGAATAAACAGTTATTAATATGTATTAAATGTATTAATAAAATTTTCTCACAAATTTTTTCCGTTGACTTTATTTTTTCAAGCGTTTATTCTGTTTTTATGAAAAAAATTTTCTTAATTACCATAATTTTTCTGCTATTTCATTGCACAAAGGAACACGTTTACATTAAACAGGGAGGGAAGTTTTTTTACTATAAAACCGAAGGATATGTTTATTTATTTAACATACCGCAAAAAACAGCTGCATTATTTCTTCCGGCAAAAAGTGAATATGAAGCAACAAACAAAGGTATGCTTTTCATAAAACGGTATAAAAAAGTATACATGCCGGGCACAGGGGGAACATACATTGAAGCGGGAGTTTTCATCCTAACCGAAAAAGATGAACATTACTCATGGTTTCTCGTTGCATCTTTTGTTGACGTTCCGATTTTATCACTACGGCCATTAACGCATTTCGGATATAAAAGCCGTTACAGTTTGATTAACTTTCAGCCCTCGGGTAAAAATTTTAGGGCAACGGTTAAACGCGATTTTAAACTCGTTTTAGAGATTGAGTTTTCATTTTTGCCAACAGAAAATTTCAATTCAGAAAAAATAGCAAAACACGTTTTTGATTTTCCCGTTTTATCCGCAAAAAACAATAGGCCGGTTCTAATCAAAACGAAAAAAATTGATAAAGGAAATATTACTTTTAAAGAAGGTATAGGGGCATTTGTTTTTCATTCAAAAGCAACGAAAAAACTTAGAATGCTGAATAACGCAAAAATAAAAAAAGTATTTTACTTTGAAAAAAAATTTAAGGAAACTAGAAAAGCGTATTACGTTGATTAGAAAACGTGATTTTCTAAAAACACGTGCTTATCTTTCTCTGAGAAAAAAACAAATAAAACGAGTTCTATGTCAGGATATTCAGGTAAAATCTCTTTAATGGCTTTTGAGGAAACTTGTGCGGCTTCTTCCCGGGGGTATCCGAAAACACCGGTGGAAATTGCAGGGAATGCAATAGTTTTATACCCTTTCTCATGGAGCAATTTTAAAGAATTTTTGTAACAAGCGGATAATAATAACTCAGCATTACTTTCCCTTCCGTAAACAGGACCTACCGTATGAATAACGCCTTTAGCCTTCAGGTTTCCTGCAGAAGTCATTACAACGTCTCCGGTGGGCAAGCCGCCGGGGTATTGCGTTTTTCGTATAAGCTTGCATTCATCTAAAATTCCAGTCCCGCCTGCTTTATGAATAGCGCCGTCAACACCACTCCCTCCCATTAATGAAGAGTTAGCTGCGTTGACAATAACGTCAACGTCCTGCTTTGTTATGTCTCCTGTAACGACTTTAACCCTGTCGTCTAAGAAAGTCTCCATAATAAATTACTTTGTCTTTTTTTTCGGCGGCATAATCATGCCTTCGCCTTTTAAAACGGTTACATCATCCTGATTAATACATTTCGCCGCAAAAATCGCCCTGTTTTTTTCACGGTTTAGCTCTGTGATAGTAACTTCGGCAGTAATTGTATCGCCGATATAAACGGGTGCTAAAAATTTCACACTTTGGGAAACGAATATTGTACCCGGACCGGGTAAAATTGTTCCTAAAATATTTGAGATTAAACTCGTTGTCAACATACCGTGAGCAATGCGTTTTTTAAAGAAAGTGCCTTTTGCATATTCTTCGTTTACGTGCGCCGGGTTGAAGTCACATGTTGTTGATGCGAAAAGGTATATATCTGTTTCCGTAATAGTTTTACCGAAAGTTGCCTTATCGCCTTCATTTATTTCATCTATTGAATATCCTAATATTTCTTGAAATGCCATATATTATTCTCCTGAAAATTACTCGGGTTTTGCTTTTTCATAGCCCATATCTTTAGTAGGCGGCATAACGATGCCCATTCCTGTCATAACTTTTACGCCTGCTTGATTTATAATTTCAACGTCCATTCTAATTGAATTTGTTTCTTTATAAATTTCCGTTACTTCCACTTTAATTTCAACAGTATCTCCGATGTGAACGGGTTTAGCAAAATCTACTTTATATGAAACGTGAATTGTGCCGGGTCCGGGAAGTTTCGTTCCCACTACATTTGAGAAAAAACTTGCAAGCAGCATTCCGTGAACTAGGGGTTTTTTAAAATGCGTTTTAGCTGCAAATTCTTCGTCAACTACAATCGGGTTAACATCACCGGTTATGCCTGCATATTGTACAACATCTGATTCGCTAATTGTTTTTGCAAAAAAAGCCGTATCACCGACTTTAATTTTGTCTATTGTTTTACCTTTAAATTCTATTTTCAACTTTCCAATACTCCTTTCATTTCTTCCGTAGGCGGCATTATAATACCCTCACCCGTTAAAATAATTTCATCGTTTTGGTTTTTACAAACAACGTCAATCCAGACCTTGTTCGTTTTACCGTCGATTTTCGTTACTTCCAAACGCGTTGTAACCGTATCACCGATGTAAGCGTGTTTAGTCCAGTTCATTTCCTGCGAAACGTGAATTGTACCGGGGCCGGGAAAATCATTGCCCACTATTTTAGAAATAAAACTTGCGTATAATAATCCGTGAGCAAGGCGTTTTTTGTAAACAGTATTTTTTGCGAATTCCTCGTTTACTCTTATAGGGTTATAATCTCCTATAATGCCTGCATACTGATAAACATCCGCTTCTGTAATTGTGCGCGTATACGTTGCCGTATCACCGATATTAATATCGTTAATTGTATTTATTCTGGATTGCTGCATGACTACCTCAGATTTTTTTTATTACTATATAAAAAGTAAATTATTTTATTTTTTTTATCAAACAAAAAATATTTTGTTGATTGGTTTTTATTAAAAAAGAAACAATAATTATATGGTGTACTCCAAAAACCGGACAGTTGCTTATGGTGTGAATTGTAAATACATATTATCGAGGAGTACCTAATGAAACGCAGAAAACATTCCCACAGTTTCAAAGCAAAAGTTGCTTTTGAAGCGGAAAAAAAAGAAAACACAATCAACGGGATGGCGGGTAAATACGGTTTACACCCTTCAATAAAAGTAACTTGAGAGATGGCAGATATTTCTTTGTTCAATCCTTATCATGTTTTAATTTTACCTACCGGAGCAAGGTAAACCACGAATTCATCGGTACCGTCAACCTGCACCAGTTTATCCATAATCTGCTGATGATAAGCGGCAATAGCGCACGTCCCTGCGTTGATAGCAGCACAAGCCAGATAAAGATTCTGGCAGACATGCCCCGCATCCAGGGCGATTACTTTGTATGATGCTTCACCGTATCGCCACTCCATCCGGTAGGGGATAGCAGTCCAAATGAAGGTCACAGCGCTTCCCCCGACAAATCCCTGCCCCAGCGCACCGGATGCGGTTTTTTCGGCAAGATGATCCTCCTTTGCAACCAGCAACAATTGATGTTCCAGTGGTAAATAACGGTATATCCCTGTTTCTAAGCCGTCCACTCTGAAAACGCATAAATAGGTTTCAAAAACGTGACGGCAACCGGCGGAAGGCACCGTTCTGAGCACTGACCCTGATTTTCTATCTCCCCTCACACCCTGTGTTGCCCATAAAAGATAGGATAGTTCCTTCAGAGTCAATGGAGATTCGAGAAAATGGCGATGGCTGACCCGCTCTGCAATCGTTTTTGTTAAGTCGATTGACTCATCCTGTTCAAACGAATCAGCAGGAACCAGATCGAACAGTTCTGCTGTTTTGTCAAAGGGCTTTTCCACCGGAGGCGGCGGAGTACCTAGATTTTGGTCTGTTCTCGAAAAATCGGTTTGAAGCCTGATTGTATCTTTTAGAAATTCCCTGCCTCTGGCAGTATTGTGTGTTTCTTCCATTTCGCTTCCTGCGGTTTTCCTGCTAGCCACCGTTATTGTTATAACAGAGTATTGATTTTGAGTACTAAATTATTTTATCAGAAACTTCTAGTTGAATCACATAATTAATACGGTGTACTCCAGCATATCCCTTTTTAATAAAGGTTAATATAACCAAAAGTATCTCTTTTAACATAATAAAGTATAAAAGAAACATTAATAATTGTCAATTGTTAATTTCACCACGAGTGCAAATTTAAAATTAGGTAAAAGTTCTTTTTTTTGCTATAATATTAAATC
>CAYUYT010000254.1:0-5196 GCA_964449345.1 uncultured Spirochaetia bacterium
AAGGTTCTCCGCTGAATAATGATATTATTGGTATTTTCGTGCCGCAAGGATGGAGAACGCTTGTATGGGAGCTATCAGAAAAAATAACATTTATAAATCCTAAACTCCGTGTCAAACAGGTGAAAGAGAAATTCGGTGAACTAAGATTTTATTGTGACAGAGTAACAAAAGATAGTCGAGAGTTCATAGAAGCGTATATGCTGAAAAGCCGTAAAACTTGTATGCTTTGCGGTAAGGAATCTGAATACGAATTATTGAGGAAAATAAACGGCTGGATAATAACCCGTTGCAATAGTTGCCTGAATGAACATGAAAGAAACAATTAAGTTTCCGGCGGAAGAAGTTGAAGAGCTGCTTGATAAACAGAGTAACAAACCCATAACAGCGTATTACTGTTTAAAAAGAACCAGAGAAACTCTGCACGTTTTGTTTAGTTAATGGTAGTTTAAATAAATATTTATTAAAAAGCTTGGAAACACGTTAAACGACTATTCATGTCTATTTAATAGATGAAATTTGTTCTATAATATAACATAGCGTTTAAGGAGAATAAATGAAAAATAACGTTCTTTACCTTGCCCTAAATTCAACGTGTATGTTTGAAGATTCGGGGTTTAAGCTTAAGTTTATAAATATTCAAGAAATTAGATATTTTATTAAGCATAAGAATATTCGCAACGTGGTTGTTTATTGTTTTCAAACCTATAATCATGAACATCCGGTAAGCAAAGCTTTTAATAACGGGGTTAAAGAGAAACTCGGTAGTAAAATCGGTGCGGGTATAAGCGCTTATTTAACTGGGAATAAAATTGAAAGCGTAATTTATCAACGCTTTGGTTTCTACTTGCGTGATGAAAAGGGGAATATTAACAACGTGTTTTGGACAAATGAGCGCCTTCTTGAAGTTTATATTGAGATTCTTTATGAGAAAAGGTGTAAGGATAGTAAACCGGTTAATGTTTTTTGCGTTGATGATAAGGTAGAAAATAAGGTTATTAACCGCCCGGATATAAATTTTACTTTTACCCTGATGAGTGCGGATAAAATGATATAGAATACGTGTGATTTAAATGAAACAGGAGGTGAATAAATGAAAAGTATTAAAGAAAATGAGGGGAATAAAAAAACATGGATGGAATAAAGCAAACGAAAACACTTGAAGCTTTTTGTAAGTTGTGGTTTTGTTACTATCATAAGCAACATAAGTAATAAATTTTAAAGAAACATATCTTCAAAATGCATAAATTTTTTAAAAATGAAAAATTTTTGAAGGAAAAATCAGGAAAACTGCCACTTAATTAATAAGAAACAACAAAACGCGATTCTGGCAAAATCACGTTAATGAATTTAACATTAAAAAACAATGTGTCATGAATAAATCAAATTTTATTATTTAATACATTTTAATCGCAAAACAGTTTATATAACTAATTGCATAAAATAAAATGTAAAAAAAATCATAAAGGTGATTTTAAAATTTTACAAGTTCCATGAGGTGTGATAGAATATTTTTATGAAAGAATTAATTAAAAGAATGGTAGATGGTGATAGTGAAGCTTGGAATGAGTTTGTAAAAAAATTCAACCCGGTTATCAAAGCAAAGATTGATAAATATCAAGGGCTTAACGACAATCAAAGACAGGACGCTTATAGCGAAGTTTTTGAGGAGTTACTTAAGAATGATTTTAAAATATTAAAAGATTTTGAAGGGGATCGGCCTGAGCAACTCGGCGCTTACCTTAAAACAATAACTTACAGGCATTGTTATAAAAAATATCAATCTTTACAAAAGCAAAAAGAAAAAACCAACGATTATGTTTCTGAAAATATTGAAACTTATGAAGTTGCTGACACATCTTTTGAAGAGAGTAACAGCCGCCTTTTAATTGCTGAAAAGCTATGGGGAGCTATAGATGAACTTGAAGATATGTATAAAGATGTGGCAACGTATAAATTAAAAGGATACACTTTGCGGCAAATTGCAGAGATTTTAAATATAAAAAAGAAAACTATTCAAACGCGATGGGACAGGGCCAGAAAAATATTAAGAAAAAATAAAAATTTGAAGGAATTGTTAGGATAATTAGCACTAATTAGTATCAAAATATAGAGAGAGTAATTATGAAAGAACACGTTACTGAAGAAGAAATATTAAATTTTTTAGCCGGCAAATATAGCGGTATTGAAGAAAAGAAACTCAAAGAGCATATATATAAGTGCCGCGAATGTTATTCGCTTTATCATAATCTGCAGGAAAGTGCATATTTGATAGAAAAAGGGGAACACATGCCTAAGAGTGTTCTTAATAAGGTCTTTGCTTTGTATGAAAAATATAAACCCAAAAGCACTTTGTCTTTAATAATTTCATACACGAAAAATAAACTTAAGATGCTTTCCTCGGATAACTTTAAGTTAAAACCGCAATCACTTGACGTTGCTTATTCTATGCGCAGCAACGAAGAATTGGTCAATGAAAAAGACCTTATCGTTTTGGAGAAGACAGTTAAAGGTTATGATACTGCTTTACAAATTACGAGAGTACCCGCAACGGATAAGTTCCGGCTTTGGGTGCAAGTAACGAAAAATGACCATCCGCAAACTGAT
Organism: uncultured Spirochaetia bacterium; assembly: GCA_964449345.1. Taxonomy (GTDB): domain Bacteria; phylum Spirochaetota; class CALGPD01; order CALGPD01; family CALGPD01; genus CALGPD01. The sequence goes on from CAYUYT010000254.1 coordinate 2,605, forward strand.
TTTTTCGTCCACCTGTATGAAGGTTCTGAAAAAATTGAGTTTATTGATCTAAGCAAAAATAATCTTTTTGATTATAGTTTAAGCAATCAAAACTATACACTCGTTTTTAAGAAACAGCAACAGGAACTTTTCCAAGTAGCAGTCAAACTACAAAACGAAGAATAGCTAAATAATAACTATATATAAGGAAGAAAAATGATTATTAATCTTAAGAAGAATAATACTATGGTAGAAATTTGTTCACCTGATAATATAACTTTTACAAAAAAGAAAGTTCCGCTTGATGAAATCGATAAATTGATTGTAGAAATACATGAAAAACTGAACGAACAGCTAAATTTAAAAATAACGCATAGAAATAGGAATGTTGGTGGACAAATTGAAGAAGTTATAAAAAACTTAGGCAAAAAGCTTTACAATTGTCTATTTAGTAAATCTAATTTTGATGATGTTAATAATGTTAACGATTTAATTTTTAACATTGACAAACACCTTATTTTTATACCCGTTGAGATATTATACGATGGAGAACGCTTTTTAGCTCTAGAATATAAAATTGCTAAAAATATACTCCCGGATTTGGGCAAGAATTTTGTTTCTTTAGATAAAAATAAAAACGCTGTTATTCTGGCCAACCCGACTAGTGATGAAAATTTAAGCGATATAATAGAGAACGAAGCTCATAACATTTATTCTGCCTTGAATGAATATAAGTATGAACCATTGAACAGAAAAGTTAACGTTAAACCTCCGGTTTATGGGAAAAGGGTAACTAAGGACTTTTTAAAAACACTGTATGATTGTAACATCATCTATTATTCCGGCCATTCTAAAATGAACGCTAATGGCGCGCAAACGGGTTTAATTTTGCAGGAAGGCGTTGCCGGATATGATGAGTTTCAGGATGTTGATTTACCAAAGTGCGAATTAATTTATTTAAATTCATGCGAATCATTATACAGTGAAAACGGATTAGACAAAAACCTTATAAACGTTTTTCACAATAAAGGAGTTAACAATATTGTAGGGAATATTCTAAGAGTTCCTAATAAATATAGCGCAGAAACCGGAATGAAAATTTTTGAATTCTTGTCAAAAGATAAAACTTTAGGAGAAGCTATAAAATTAACGCGTAATTATATAGTAAATGAATACGGTGTATCAGAATTGTCTTGGCTTTCTCTAACGCATTACGGTAATATCAACTGGGAACTAGTGAATAAAATTACTAAGGTGGAATCAAACCCTATTGCAAAAGCATTGATGTTTTTTGAAAATGAAACGGATAGTTATAAGAAATTACTCCGGTTAAGGGATTTGTACGAAACAATTATTAAATACTTTGCCGTTGTTTTACTTTGTGATTATGCAAACCATAACGCTTTTATATCAAAGCAAGCTTTGGCTTCAAAGATTTTCAACACCATATCGAACCCAAATATATTCAACTGGCGGGATTACATTTCTCAAATTATTAAACAGTTTGAAGAGCAGAACATTGAATTTTTTATGCCTGAAATTAAAACGTTTTACAATAAAGCTTTGATTAATTTTAATACGCACAATGAATTTTTAAAATATACGGAAATTGCCGGCTCTTCAATTCCAGGTTATGAGAAAGCAATAGAAAATCTATATGCGAAAATTCAAAAATTATTGAATGAAGCGGATTTTCTAAAAAATTACCCGTTAGCATTGAAAAAAAATAACGCATATTGTCTGATCGACAAAGACGGCAAAACTTTATCTCTATCGCCTTTATTAATAAAAACTAAGGATTCAGATTTTAGTTTTTATAACGGTTTTGAATATACCGTGTTCAACGAGATAGGGGGGATTGATTTTCTTGACTATTCAAAAGGGCTCTCGTCTATTGATAAATACAAACGCGAGTTTGAAAAGATTTTTCCGTTAGATGAATGGCGGAGGAACAACCATGAAATCTTTCATGATTATATCCTAAACAAAACGGAAAATTTTGTGGGAAGAAGAAGTGAAATACTTGATATTTTACAATTTATTGGAAAAAATACAAATGGAGCTTACGTTTTATACGGTAATCCGGGATATGGTAAATCAGCCATTGCAGGAGAAATTGCGTTATTAAAATCCGGAATAAGCGAGAACACGGACAATTACGCTGAAAATTTTTTAAGGGATACACATGTTATCCATTACTTTGTTGAAAAAGATAAACTCAGTTCACAGGCAGGATATTATCTTGATTATTTATACGATGAAATTACAAAGATATATAATACCGGAATTGCACCGTCTGATAATTTAGACACTAAATACAATAACATTAAAAATATGCTGAATATTGTTTCAGAAGAGTATTTAATAAAAAATGATAGAAAGCTGCTTATAGTAATTGACGGCCTTGATGAAGCGGACCAGGGTTTGCTCATGAATTTAATAGATAATCCGGTGAAAAACGTTTTTTATTTATTTACTTCAAGAGCTTATGATGATATTAAAAAACGCCTTTCTGGCCTACGTGATATGCGAAATTATAAAGAGGGAGAACTCTGTGGTTTAACCCTAAAAATTCATGAAGCATAAAATTTCCGTCTAAATCTTTGATTTTTT
>CAYUYT010000255.1:0-5188 GCA_964449345.1 uncultured Spirochaetia bacterium
GAACGGAAAATATTCTATTTTATAATTATATCTATTATTACAATATTTTTTCTACCTATAAATGCTTTAGCGGGACAAAACACCGAACCGGAAAAAATACAAACAAAGTTTAATGAAAATTACGGTGATTTGCCAAAAGTCGAAAATTTAGAACAGGGCGGGGATGTAGGCGTTTTATTTGCTACGAAAAAAGACCCTTTTTTAGCCGGATTCTATTCATTTTTCATGATGGGAGCAGGGCATTTCTATACAGGAGAATACCAAAAAGGAACTCTTTTTTTATTTTCTGATTTAATGCTAAAAGCAGTATTAGTTGGTATGTTGCTTCATTTCAAATCCGAATATACAACCGATACGCACGACTACTACCGTTGGCGGGATTTAGATGTAAAGGACAGGTCATTTATCATTGGTTATTCTATTGTCTATCTTGTAATTCTCGTTTTAAATATTACCGATGCTATCCAAAGCGCTCATAAATACAACCGAAGATATATCAGGAATAAACCTGTAAGTCTAAATCTAAACTTATTAGGAGACAAACAATTTGGGTTAGCTTTATCCACAAATTTTTAAACATGAAGTTTCTACGTAAAATTATATTCATTTTAATGATTATTTTAATAAATAGGCAAATTTTTTGTGCCCCGCAGATTATAATGGAAAAATTTGAAGTTAGCGAAAAAGTACTTGAGACTACTTTTAAGCTTAAAAGCGCAGCTAATCCGGAGCTAATATCTTTAATTATAAATTCAGGACAAACCGTTGAAATATCGTACCGGATAAAAATTTTTGAAAAAAGAGGGTTTTTACGTTCTGATAGAAAAGTCATACCTGATACAGTATTATATTCCTATATCAATTATAACCGTTTTTCAAGAGTCTTTACTCTAAAATTTTATGATAAAAACAAAAAAGTTACTGTAAAGCGTTTTATCAGGTCCCCAAACAATAGAAAAACTATACGCATGATTTTAAGTAAATTTTTTTATAAAAAACGTAACGTGAAAATAGATATAAGTTCATTAAACAGAAAAGAATATAAACATCTTTTTCATTTTAGAGTGTACATAAGCAGCGTTAAATTAACGCCCCCTTACAATATTGTAAATTCTTCTTTTAATTTTAGAATCGATAAGGATATTACGTTTTGAAATATATGAAAAAATTTAAAACATCAGTAATTAAATTGTTTACACATAAGCTTATTGTGGCAATATCTTTTTCAACAATAATATTTATTCTTTATTCTATTTATAATATAAGTGAAAATTTAACTTCTGACCCGAACAAACAAAAATTTTTTAGTAACTTTGTTCTAAGCACAATTATATATTTAACTGTTATAACGCTTTTATTAATTGCTAAACTCGTTATTGAAAGAGTAAAGCAAGTTTCAGGTAGCAAATTACGTTTCAAGTTGACATTACTTTTCATTTTTATTTCCCTATTTCCCGCTATAATTCTCTCAACTTCATCGAATTATTTGATAAATGAAGCTATGAAAAGAACAAATCCGGGTACAGGGCTTATTAAACCCCTTGAAAAAAGTTTGAGATATTATAGAAATACACTATCGATAAATATCAGTAACCAAATTAAAGCAAACCTTAAAAAATCCGCCAAAATCCCTTTTCGGTACTTTAAAGCAAATCCGAAAATATTCACACTTAATGAAACGGACATTGGCATTATTTTCAAAGCAAATAAAAACAACGTACAAATAATAAAAAAAGTAAACAACGCAAACTTAGAAAAAAAAGAGACAAATTTTTTTACGGAATATTTTGACGGGAATGAACTTGAACAGCCAATTATACATATGATTTCAAAAACGAAATGGATTATTTTTACTATAAAAAAATTATACACACGGGAAAACGTATTTATTCTATTAGGAGAAGTTCTTGGAAAAAATAAAATCGCTGTTGCGGAAGGCATTAAGGCAATACTTGATAAATATAATCGAATACAATTAATTTCGGGCTCATTAATTAGGGATTTTAATTTTTTCATACTTTTAATAACACTACCAGTTGTTTTAATAGCTGTTATACTGGGATTTTATCTAGCTAGCGCATTTACTAAACCTTTGAACAGTTTAATAGACGGAACGAAAAAAATATCTCAAGGGATTTACGGTTACACTATTGAAGCAAAGGGCGGGGATGAATTAGCGCAATTAATTACAGCATTTAACCTTATGAGTAATGAACTTTTTGCTAACCGTAACCGTTTATTTGAGGCGGAAAAATTATCCGCATGGCGTGAAGTTGCAAAAAAGCTCGCACATGAGGTTAAAAATCCTCTAACCCCGATAAAATTAGCTTCTGAAAGAATGCAACGTTCTTATTACAAGGATAAAGATAAATTTGAGAATGTATTAAAAATGTGTTCAACTACTATTTCCGATGAGGTTGACAGGTTAAAAAATTTGGTAAATGAATTTTCTAATTTTGCAAGATTTCCTCAAACTAATTTTTCACTGGAAAACATTGAAGAATTAATTAAAAATTTCTTAGAATTATACAAAGAAGCAAATGTAAAAATAACAATAAATTTTAAATCAACGTTAAAAAAACATGAAAAACAAATACGCCTTGATAAAAATCAATTAAAACAAGTTATAATTAACCTTATTGATAATGCTATTGAAGGAGAAGCAACGATTATTAACGTAAAAACGGCTGAAATTTCAAAAAATAATAAACGTTATTTACAAATTTCATTTTCTGATAACGGCAGCGGAATACCTGATAAATACCATGACAGTTTATTTGAACCACATTTTACAAGTAAAAAACGAGGAACAGGCTTAGGACTGTCAATAGTTAAAAATATTATTTATGAACATAAAGGTATTCTTTATTTTAAAACTGAAATTAATCAGGGTACTACTTTCTTTATAGAAATACCATATAAATGGAGGGAAGATGCAATTTAAAGGAAACATATTAATCATAGACGATGAAGAAAATATCAGAAAAATGCTTAAAGATATACTCATGGAAGAAGGATATTCTACTTTTTCAGCAGGAGAATGGGACAATGCACATAAAATACTATTAAGGGAACGCGTTGACGTTATATTACTCGATGTATGGTTGCCAAAAGTCGGGGGTATGGATATTCTGGAAATTCTAAAAAATGATTTTACCGGTGTTGAAGTTATCATAATTTCCGGACACGGAAATATTGATATAGCTGTAAAAGCCATAAAAAAAGGAGCGTTTGATTTCCTTGAAAAGCCATTATCAATTGAAAAAATATTAACCGTGCTTGAAAACGCATTAAGAATGAAGCAATTAAAAGAAGAAAACTTATCACTAAAAACTACTATCAGTAAGGAATATGAAATTGTAGGAAACTCAAAACCTATAAAACAAATTCAAAAAAAAATTTCCGCAGCTGCTTCAACAAATGCACGTGTCTTAATCACAGGTGAAAACGGAACGGGAAAAGAATTAATAGCGCGTTCAATCCACTTTCAAAGCAAAAGAAGCAACAAACCGTTCATTGAAGTTAATTGTGCAGCCATCCCGGAAAACCTAATAGAAAGCGAATTATTCGGGCATGAAAAGGGGGCATTTACTGGAGCTATTACACAAAAAAAAGGTAAATTTGAAATCGCAAACACAGGCACTATTTTCCTCGATGAAGTTGCGGATATGTCTTTAGCCACACAGGCAAAAGTTTTGCGCGTTTTGGAACAAATGAATTTTCAGCGAATAGGGGGCACGGAAAATATAAACATTGAAGTACGCGTTATTTCAGCAACGAATAAAGACATCGGGGCTATGATTAAAAACGGTTCATTCAGAGAAGATTTGTTCTACCGGCTTAACGTTGTGCCTATTCATAATCCCGCATTACGCGAACGAAAACAAGATATACCTTTGTTAATTGAACACTTTTTAGCGCGATTTTCACAGGAATCAGGATTTCCAAAGAAAAAAATAAGCAAAGACGCTTTGAATTATCTAATTAATTATGAATGGCCGGGAAATATTAGACAACTCAAAAATTTTATAGAACGAATTAATGTTCTTGTTGATAAGGAGGAAATAAATATAAACAACGTAAAAAACAACCTCCAAATTAAGCCGGATGAACAAGGCGTTGCGCAGAAAAAAGAACAAGTCTTAAACTCTGATCAAGATTTGCAGTTAAAAGAAGCGCGCGAACTTTTTGAAAAACAATTCATAGAAAAGAAACTAGAAGCTCAGGATTATAATATCAGCGCAACGGCGAAAATTTTAGGTATCGAACGTAGCAACCTGCATAAAAAAATTAAACTTTATAATATTGAAGTTGATAGATAAAGCAGTTTTGTTACATACTACCGTTTAAATGATTCTGTTCTTATTTTTCTGCAAAAGGCAAAAATGATTGAAATAAAAAATATGAAGGCGTGCTTTTTTATTACAAAAAAAAATTTAACCATGGGCAGATTCGAAACCCTACCCCCTATAATGCATAGCAAATAAATTTTTTAATCCAAATTCCCGTTATGAGTATTTATTTAAAAAATCAATTAATATTTTATTTCTAACGGGTTTAGCAAGGTAATCGTCAAAACCCATGTTTAAAAATTTTTCACGGTCGGTTTTCATAGCATAAGCAGTAAATGCAACGACAATCGTATCTTTTTTCACCTCTTTTATTTGATTAAGCAATTCCACACCGTTAATATCCGGCATATTAATATCCATTAAAATAAGATTACAATTAAGTTTTTCCGGCGTTTTCAATATTTCTGCAAATTTTTTAGATGAATTAAACGTTGTAACTGTATGTTTGGTCTTGGTTTGAATAAACTTCTCAATATAAGTTAAAATCATTTTTTCATCATCAATTACGCAGAGTTTCAAAGATTTTTGATCTTCATTATTTTCCGGCAAATTATTTTTAACAGTTTTTTCCGCACTTTCAGTTTCTTTTTTTCTCAGAAAATTAGGCAAATAAAAATAAAAAGTACTGCCTTTGCCGAATTCACTTTCCACCCAAATTTTACCGCCTAACATATTAACAATGCGCTTACATATAGCAAGGCCTAAACCCGTTCCGCTGTATTTTTTCGTATAACCGGTTTCTCCCATTATAAAACTATTGAAAATTTTATCTTTGAGTTCTTCTTTAATACCTATTCCCGTATCTGCAACAAAGAATAAAAGCCCGTTATCTTTAC
>CAYUYT010000256.1:0-5168 GCA_964449345.1 uncultured Spirochaetia bacterium
ATTTTATTTTATATTACCAATTTTGTAAATTTACAAATTTTTAAACTTGCACTCATAACTAGTGTAGAATTTGACAAAAATAAAAATTTCAGCTAAACTAATAAACAGTTTTAGCTATTTGGAGGAAATAATGTTTTCTAAGAAAAAAATCTTAACAATTATAACTATACTATGCTTAGTTCTCGGTGTAACGGGAATAGCTTCAGCCGGATTATCAGTTGATATTGCTGATTTAGGTACCCTTCCTGCTGGATTTGAAAGTGATATGTCAAAAATGTGGGATTCAGTTACCGGAGTATCTTCAACGAGTTTTACAATGTCTCATGCATCAACAACGTTTATTGGCAACGCAGAACTCGATTTGTTTACAATAGGCTTTGTAATAAGCCCTACATGGGTGCGTAATTTTAAAATGGAAATAGGCGAGGCTGAAGGTGTTGATGATTTTGCCGGAGTTAGTTTAAATGCGGCTTTAATCGGCGGTTTTAAAATAACGAGTGATATGGATATATTAATTCACATTTTTTATTTACCCGGCATATCCGTAAGCGATGCGGAATTCAGTATTTTTACAATAGGCGCTCAATGGCGGTGGAATATTTTAAAAAGCATGTGGGGCGCAGGCACAGGGCTTGAAGGCATTGTAATTAAAGCCGGTATAGGCGGTGCAAGTACAACGGTAAAATACAACACATCGAGCGCAGGCATGTCTTTTAGCTCAGGTGGTTCAACTTTAACTATTAATACTATGAACATGGAATATAATATGAGCAATTTTTATATTGAAGCAGGTGCTGCTGCATATTTACGTTTGATTTATTTTATCACTTTACACGCAGGTGCTGGTTTCAACCTCGCTGTTTCCGGAGCGGATGTTGACGGAAATGGAACGGCAAGCCACGGTATTGTTGTTGATACACCTATTACTATCAAAGGTGATTCATCAGCAACGTATTTTACCCCTTACGTTAATGCGGGTATAACGTTCAACATTGCTGTAATAAAAATCGGCGTGGCTGTTAAAGCGTTGTTCAACAAAAGCATGTCCGATGATGCTATCTTAAACGCACAGTTCACTTTCCGCGTGGATATATAATAACGCGTTATATTTAAATTTAAACAATCCGTTCGGAGTAATTTGCTCCGGGCGGATTTCCGATGCCTTTTTATCAGAGTTGCGTTTTGGTTTTACGCTAAATATTGCGATAAAAAAATATGCCCACGGATTTACATAAATAAAAAAAAATAAGAGTAATACCAACATTTTTAAATACAAAAAAATATTTTAAAATTGCGCCACGAAGTCATTGAGATTTATAGAGATATTACGGTGTAATTTAATAGGATACCATTATGCTTTTATTCTTCGTAAAAATATTTTTTGTAAGGAACGCAAATCTGCGTTCCGTCCCGGTATTTATCTTTATCATTTTTTCAAGATATATTCTATAGTTTAAAGCGAAATGGTAAATATTCCCATTTATCAAAAAATATCCATAGATTTAAACATTTTCGGGCAATTTTTCCGTTAATACTTTTGATTTTTCAGCAAGTTCATTGCGTTCTTTATTTAAAATATCGAGCAATTCTTGTTTTAATTCATGGCTGAGTTCAAGGTTGCCGGAAACCATTTCTATTAAAACGTCGCGGTCATGCATATCACCTAAAGCAGACTGCATTTTTTTTGCATAACGCATAATTTTAGGAAAAGTCGTAGGTAGAACGGGTTTAAAAAACTCGATGTTATACCTAAGGCGTTTGCATAGAATGCGTAAATCATGTCCGGGTTCGGGGTTTTCAAAGTTTTCCAAAACGTTTTTTCGCATTTTTAAAACCATTTCCCGTATCTTGTTAACTTTTTTAAACGCAAAAATTTCAACCGATTTATCTTTTTTTTCTTTTATGGGCAAAGCCATAATTGCGTTTAAAATTTTAAGGGGTTCGTCCAATTCTTTATTTTCAATCAAATGAATAACGTCTTGCCTAAGTTCATCTTCGATTTTTTTCCGTTCTTTTAACCATTTATTAAAAGCGGCTTTATTTTTATCAGAAACCGGGAGTTTCTCAAGTAATTGATTGGAAACTTCCATATCACGCACAGGCCCGAATTTATTAAAAACGCTTTTAAGTTGATTACGAAGTTGTTTTACGTAATACTTATCATATACGTTATCTATTTCCCGTAACACAGCACGGATTCTTCTAATAGCAACGCGGGTATCATGAACAGCTTCAGGGTCTTCGCCTTTTATAACCTCACGCACAGAACGTTTTGTTTGATTTATATATTTTTGTAAGTTTTTATTTACATACTCGGAAATTAACACGTTACCTCCATAGCTACCAAAACGCTGTTTTTAAGTCATATAAATATAACAATGTGTATTTAGAAAATGTTACACAAATATTAATTTTTTATTAATTATTAAGTTAATAATTTTTCTCTTTTCTTATAAGAATTTTATTTTTATCTTGTTTAACAGGAGAAAAAATAACACATTTTAGATGGATATGAAAACAACGCATTACGATTACAAATTACCTGATGACTTAATAGCGCTCACGCCCGAACAAAAAAGGGACGAATGCCGTCTTTTCGTTATAAATCGTGGGGGCGGTAATTTTGAACACAAAATTTTCAGCCACATAACAGAGTATATTAACCCGGGCGATGTTTTGGTTTTAAACGACACAAAAGTTATAAATGCAAGGATTTACGCAACGAGGGAAACAGGCGCTAAGATTGAAATAGTTTTATTACAAACCAAAGATTATAAAACGTGGGAAGCCTTAACCAACCGTTCAAAACGCCTTAAATTAGGGGAAAAACTACACATAACCCATAACATTCACGCTGAAATTATCCAAATTAAAGAAAACGGCATTAAAGAATTAAAATTCAAAAACGCACTTACACCGGAAATTTTAAAAGTAATAGGTGAAATTCCCCTACCCCCTTATATTAAATCCAAAAGGAAATTGAAAGAAGCAGATAACTCCTGGTATCAAACGGTTTTTTCAAAGAATTATGGAAGCAAAGCAAGCCCGACCGCGGGATTACACTTTACGGATAGTCTGCTTGATAGATTACAGCAAAAAGGCGTTATAATTAAATATATTACCTTGCACATTTCCTTATCAACTTTCAATCCGATTAGAACGGAAAACATTGACCAGCATGAAATGCATAGTGAATATTTTGAAGTTACCCCTGAGTGTGTTCAGGCAATAAAACGGGCAAAAACTAAAGGCAACTTAGTGTTTGCGGTAGGCACAACGGCTATACGCGCTCTTGAATCCGCGGCAATAACAGGCAGCTTAAAACCTTCATCTGGCTTAACGGATTTATACATTAAACCGGGATTTAATTTTAACGTTTGCGATGCAATTATAACGAATTTTCATACACCGAAATCAACTCTGCTCGTTTTAATTAGCGCATTTGCGGGATATGAATTAATTAAACTGGCATACGAAACGGCTTTGCAAAAAAAATACCGTTTTTTAAGTTACGGTGATTCTATGTTGATAATTTAACGGAGTAAATCATGGGAAAATACGGATTTGAAGAATACCAACACGAAAAAACATTTTATGAGGACGACGAAATAGGCCAGACAACAAACGAAGATGATGACGACGTTATAGAAAATTTCGAAGAAGAAATCGAAACTTTTATTTGCGAAGATTGTTCTCACACATGGGAACATTCGGTAAATAAGGGCGGCGACTTATTCGATTATTATAACGGCGACAGGCGCGGTAATGTTTGCCCGATGTGCGGTTCTTTTGCTATTTACGTTATCGAATGAAAAATAGAACGTTTTTCATTGAAACATACGGCTGTCAGATGAACGTTGCCGATTCAACACGCCTTGCAAATTTGCTTGTGCAAAAAGGGTTTATCAGAAAAACGGAATTCTCGGAAAAAGTCGGTGCAGTTATCATAAACACGTGTTCGGTAAGGCATTCCGCAGAAAATCGGATTTACGGACGGCTGGGGCATTATAAAAATTTAAAACAAAAAAAGAATTTCACCCTAATTGTTATGGGCTGTATGGCTGAAAAAGAAAAAAGTGCTTTACTTAAATCCGCACCCCACGTTGACTATGTAATAGGAACGCATTATGAAAATATAATACCGGAAATTTTAACAAACCCCGTACCTGAAAGTGTGCATACTGGTTTTGAAGATTATACTTTTACTCCCCCCGCACCTGATGAAAAATTTGCCTTCCGCGCTTTTGTTAGTATAATACACGGTTGTTCAAATTATTGTTCATACTGTATTGTTCCCTACGTTCGGGGCAATGAAATATCACGCCCGCCCCATGAAATTTTAACCGACATTAAATCATTGGTTCAAGCAGGAGTAAAAGAAATCGTACTGCTAGGCCAAAATGTTAATTCCTACGGCATTGATTCAGGTTTCATAAGTTTCGGAGAATTGTTAAAACGCGTTGATAATATAAACGGTTTAGAACGGCTAAGATTTGTTACAAGCCATCCCAAAGATTTTACGTTTGAGCTAATTGATATTCTAGCAAATTTAAAAACCCTTTGCAAGGATATTCATCTGCCATTACAAAGCGCATCGGATAAAGTTTTAAAACTTATGAGCAGGGGTTATAGTTTTGATGATTATTTCAAAAAGATTGAATACTTAAATAAAAAATTAGACACCCCGAGAATAACCACGGACTTGCTCGTTGGCTTTCCGGGTGAAGACGAAAATGATTATCTTAAAACCATTAATGCTGTAAAAAAGATACGATACGATAACGCGTTTATGTATAAATACTCTCCGAGACGCGGTACAAAGGCTTTTGAAATAGAAGAAAGCATAAGTTCGCAAGAAAAACAAAACCGGCTTGCAAATTTAATCAAAATACAGAATAATATAACGAAGGAAAAATTAAAACTCCGGGTCAATTCCGTTCAGGACGTGCTTATTGAATCGGTTAGCAAACAAAGCGAAAACGAACTAAAAGGCATATCAGGCAACGGGTACGCTGTTGTTTTTAATGCATCCAATAGCAAGCCGGGACAAATTGTTAAGGTAAAGATAACCGGGGTGCAGGGGCAAACTCTTAAAGGAAAACTTATATGAGCAACAAAAAAATCATTATAATCGCAATTATACTTCTTTTAGTAACGGTATTCGTTGC
>CAYUYT010000257.1:0-5153 GCA_964449345.1 uncultured Spirochaetia bacterium
TAGTATGTCAATTACATCTTTTTATATAACAGCAAAATAGTAAGGAGGGAGAAAATTAAAAAGTTTATCATTGCAACGTTAACAATAATGAGTTTAATTTTTTGTAAGCAAGAATTTCCTGTGCAGACATGGTATATTAACGGGGATAATGTTAAAGTAATGATTTCGCAATATAGGATTAACTTTTATGAAGGCGATAAAATTATTTTTTCGGCAAAAACAGATAAAGATAGGATAAAAAGTAACGAATTTACTATTAGTAAAGTTGGAAATAACCCGGTTTATTCGGCAAAATATTCCGTTGGGGATAGAATTGAGATTGCTTTAAAAAGCATATCCAAAAAGCACATGAAAATCCATATCGGCAAACCCCTAAACCGCACGTACACGCTTGTAAAGAACAGAAATTTTAAATACAATTCTGATACTGCCAAATATTTAAAGTATCTTACGGATGCAAAAGATTTTTTAAATTCCGTTCAAAGGCATAAACAAAATTTATATGTGGCAAATGAACGGTATAGCATTAATGTTGAAACTCCTACTAGTTTATGGGATAAATCAACGCTTAAACGCGCTATACTTAACCCTGCTTTTAAATGGATAATGGAAGAACCGTATATGAATAATCCTGATAAAAAACCAATCCGTGATATTACAAATATGGAAGATTTTTTATTAGACCAAAACGAAAAAACAGGTTGGGTTGCCCTTGAGCATAGTAAAACAACGACAATTAATTTTATATTTAAATCATTACAAAGCGGGGGGCAAAAACTTAACAGAAGCGTATTATTAAAAGCAATGGGAATATATACGGGATACGGAAAGACACCGACTGAGTTTGCTAGGTATAACAGAATTAAAAAACTGCGTCTTTATTTTTCTTCACAATACAGAGGCGGAATCGGGAAAAACCGTATTTGCTTTGATGAAAATAATTTTATTATTAACTTACCGGATAAGCAAGGCCTTCACCTAATTTATTTTGAAAGAACAATACCTTTTAAATACTTAAAGTTTTTTATTGAGGATTATTACATTGGTTACGATAATAAAATAGGGTTAAACGAAGTTACTTTTTACGTTATTGATAATTAACCTGAAATACGTTTTCGGGAGAAAACATGAAAGCAATATTATCTGTATTAATCTTTATATTTTTAATCACAGGGAGTTATCCCCGTGATATTAGGCGGGTAAACCGTACAGCGGGTTTGAAAGAGTTCAAAATCGGTATGCGTTTAAATAAAATCCTTGAAAGTTTGTCTAGAAATAAAATTAAAATATCGGACGGGGATATTTATAATAGGGAAATTCAAGTCGACCCGTATAAATTAATAAAGGAAAATATACACAAAAGATATAAAAATAGTATAAAGGATAATGCAATAGTAATAACGGTTAAAACACGCGATTATAATCATCAATTGAATACTCTATCCAAAGAAAAAGAGATCGACTACTTTATTGACCTTTTTGATACAACTATTCATACAAAGAATTTTCTTTTTTTTAACCGTGATAGAAAATACCGGTTTCAATATAAACGTATAAAAGATATATTAATTACAAAATTTAAAGCAAAAAATATAAATCCCCTTTTAACGCGCGTTTCATTTCACTTTGTTTATGATACATTGTATAGAATCAGGTACAATGCAAAATTAAACCTTGATGAAATTTCCCGCCTGATAAAAAACTATAAAGCAAGATTTAGAATAACTAAAATAGGTAATGGCATAAATATTTTCTATCAAAAGCCGTATTATTATACTTTGAAAATGCCTGGTAATATTGAGAAATTATTAAACCGTATTCATGCTTTGCGGGAAGACGAAAAGAAATTTCAAGACCATGAAATATTTATGGATATGTACAACGTGGATTTGGTCAAGCGGGTGAGATTATATAAAGCGCGTTGTTATGAAAATTTTGTGAACAGAATCGTTAGTAACACAATCGCGCGAATAAGCAGAACGCGAAAAGCAATACTAACAAAGCTTAAAGAAAACGCAACGCTTCGAACGGGTGAAGACAGCTATAAACATAGCAACGTTGACGATTTATAAAATAACAAACATTAATTTTTTGTTGAAAATTTTACACTATCGCTAAGAAATAAAATTTGTTTTAGTCAAAAAGCCACCCATAACAATATGCTGATTTTTTTATTTAAGCAATATAATTTTAAAATCGGTAAGATTAAGTTTGATGGTTTAACCATGTCCATATTTGAAGTAAAAACAGAAATATAAAGAGGGCAATGGCCAATTGTTGCTTTTTTTGTTTTATATTAATTAGCGTTAAAATATGGAAATTTATTCTATTTTAGTCTCTTTGATAAAGGAGGGCTTTACCATAGGCAAATCCCCCTAAAATACCCCTTCGAATAAAGGGGGACTTGAAAAGAAGAGAATGTCCATACACCATACTATCGCTAATCCTCCCTCTTTATTTAAAGTGGGCATGAGAAGAAAGCTATTTGCGGTAAAAAGCCGGGGGATTTTTTATCTTTCGGATGTTTCGCGCGTTCCGCAAAGAATTCCATATTTTAGCAAATATACTAATAATACTTTAAATTTTATGCAACCGACACTTTAAAGTGTCGGTTGAAAAGCAATTACAATATACAATACTTTGATTTTAAAATCACTTTAGTATACAATAAAAAAAACAGCTCCTAACAGAAGCTGTTTTTTATTACAAGAATTTTTTTTGTTGGAAATTTATTCAGAGCTTCTTGCATAGTACTGGCCTATGATGAAGCATTCGATTCCTTTTTTTCGTATTTTTTCTAATTTTTCAAATGCTCTGTTTAGCTGGCGGAATTTTGTAGTAGAGTATACTTTGTAATAAAAATTAGAAACGCTTTTGACCTCAACTATTTCAGCATCAACGCCTTTTTCCCGTAAAGCGGCTAAACGTTTTTCCGCATTTTTTTTGTATTTAAAAGCGCCAATCTGAATTCTTAGAATTCTTCCGCCTCTTATTTTATTTTGACTACCGGGCACCGGCATAAATTTAAGCTTTTCAGATTTTCCATTTTCATTGTCAGGAGGAGTAAATTTTTCTTCGTCATTTACCGGTGTAGGCACTCCGCCTCTGCTAGCTTTCTTCTTACCCGGAGCAAGGTAAATTACTTTTGCTTTGACCCGTGTTAAGCCCTTTCTGATATAGTCAAGTTTTTTTGCAGCAGCATAAGACAAATCCAAAACCCGTGAACCCACATAAGGCCCGCGGTCATTAACTTTGACAATGATACTTTTATTGTTTGATATATTCGTCACTTTAACAACAGAGCCTAGAGGTAATGTTTTATGCGCTGCGGAAAATTTATGCATATTAAAAATTTCACCGGAAGCAGTTTTCCTGCCGTGAAATTTTTTACCGTAATATGAAGCGATTCCGTAAAAAACGCGCTCATGTGCAAACACACCCGCGCTTATACATATTAAAAATAATATAATTATTGGTTGTACTTTTTTCATAACAGCCACCTGTTCCATTCGTTTTACTATATATTTATCGATTTAAAATAAAAAAGATGAAGTAAAAAAACTTTTTAGACGAATACCTTTGTATAACCCGGTAATAAAAAACTAAAACGTGAATGGAGGGGCTAACGTGTTATCATACGATAACGGTATTTCAGAATTTGTTGAAAAAAATCTCATTGCTTATATTGGCAATAAAAGGCGTTTAATAGATTTAATCTATAATGCTGTCAAAAAGTGCAATATTGATGCGGAAAAAGAGCAGTTAACTTTTTTCGACGTTTTTGCGGGAACGGGCGTTGTATCGAGACTTGCAAAAGCTTTAGGCTTCCGCGTTGTTAGTAATGATTGGGAGTATTACTCTTACGTTATTAACAAGCTTTACATTGAAACTGATAAAAGTGAAATTCAAGATTTGTTTGATGGAAAATTTGAACAAATTATTGAGTCTTTAAATATGTTAAAATCTCCCAAACAAGAATACATGGCAAAGTATTACTGCCCTGATGATGATGAAAATCCGGACCCTGATAATGAACGAATGTTCTATACGAGAAAAAACGGGCTTAAAATTGACGCTATGCGTGAGAAAATTGACGAGTTGTATCCGCAAAGTATTGATTTAAAAATGCAGAAAAAACGAAACGCTTTGATTGCTATTTTGTTATATGAAGTTGCAACACGGGCAAATACATCGGGAGTGTTTAAAGGTTTTCATCGAGGTTTCGGCGGTTCGGGAAAAGACGCTTTGTCCAGAATTTTAAAAACAGTAAAACTTGAAAACCCCAATCTCGTTGACAGTAAATACAAAAATCGTGTTTACAAAAAAGACGCTCTTGAATTAACGCGCAAGTTAAAAGGTTTTAAATTTGATATTGCTTACCTTGACCCGCCTTATAATCAGCATCAATATGGCTCGAATTATCACGTATTAAATACCGTTGCTTTAAACGACAAACCGCCTGTTAATAAAAATATTTATATCAACGGAAAAAAAGTTGATAAGTCAGCTATAAGGAAGGATTGGGTTAAAACGCGTTCTCCTTATTGCTATAAAAATAAGGCGTCTAAAGAATTTCAAAAATTAATCGATAACTTAAATGCAAAGAAAATCCTCGTAAGCTACAGCATTGACGGAATAATACCGTTTGAGGATATGTTAAAAATATTGAGCAGTAAGGGGAAACTCGACATTGTTTGCTCCGAATATGTAAAATACCGGGGGGGGAAACAAGCGCTCACAACTAAGGTCAGGAACGTTGAATTTGTGTTAATAGTGGATACCGGAAAAAGATCATCAAAATCAGACATCGAGAAAGTGAGGGAAAAATTGCTTGAAGAAAAAGTAGAGAACACATTGAAAAAAACGTTTTGCATTGATAGGGCTGTTGAGCTAGGCTGGAAGGTTGAGCCGGGGAGATTTTTCAACAGAATTCGAAAGGATTTTGACGGAGTTGAAGCGGACATTTGCCTAAAACACGGATACCATTATGAAAAAGTAGAGTTTCGTTATAGAAACGATATTAACAAAGTAAGGTTAATTGAAATGCTGCCTTTTGATATTAAGCAGGAATTGTTTAAAGATATTGACGAAATAACGGATATTACAAAGGATATTGAAATTAGCATTTTTCTAAAACGTATGCGCGAACTATC
>CAYUYT010000258.1:0-2950 GCA_964449345.1 uncultured Spirochaetia bacterium
GGCAGGTAACGTACCCACCCCTACGCCTAGCTATCTTAAATTTATAATCACAACGGATAAAAAAATCCGCCTTCTTTATTTAAAGAAGGGCTAGGGATGATTTCTCTTAATACCCCATACTATCACTAATCCTCCCTCTTTACTCAAAGAGGGAGAAAGAGGGTGATTCTTTTCCTCCGCATTTGCGGTAAAAAGCCGGGGGATTTCTGTGCCTTTCGCGTTCTCTACCGGGGCTGGGTTCGTAAATTACTCACTATGGCTTATTTATACTCAACCACGAGTAGCGTTATATCATCATTTACGGGCGCATTTCCCCTCCAGTTATTCAATTCGTCCACAATGTTTTTGATAAGTAATTTCATTTCTTTATCAGAGTGATTTGATATTAATTCTCCTAAACGCGTTTCACCGAATTCTTCTTTTTTTTCGTTAAATACTTCAAAAACTCCGTCCGTGAAGAAAACGGCTTTGTCTCCGGCATTAAAATCAACCGTGCGGAGTTTGTAATCCATATCTTCTAAGATACCCACCATTCGCCCGCCGGCTTGTAGGGGATTGGTTTTTCCGTTTTTAAGTAAAAATTGAACCGGATGACCGGCCGAGGAATAGTAAATTTTGTTTTTGTTTAAATCAAAATCAATCAAAACGCAGGTGAAGAAAACGTTTAGCTCTGTGTAGTAGTTCATAAAAAGGTTGTTTAAAGCGCTCAACACTTTGTTAGGTTTTGCGTTATATGATTTTACTTTATCGTATTCAGCTTTAATTATCATGGTGGTTAAAGCGGCTTGTACTCCGTGTCCGGTTGCGTCTGCTATTAATACGCGGTAAAATCTATTGTCCATTTTGTAAACGCTGTAAATATCCCCTCCAACTTCCATCATCGGGGCAAAATATACGTCGTATTCAAGTTCGTAAATGTGTTTTGTGTCTAAAGCGATGTAATTAGACTGAATGTGCTTTGCAAGCATCAAGTCTTCGTTTATTGTGCGTTCAGCGATTGCTTTTTCCGTGTTATCGTAAAACATAATAAGAACGATATCCACTTTTCCCTTCTGGCTGTGCACCGGGGTAAATGTAACGTTTAGAATTAAATCAAGATTGCGGTTAGAGGAGTGCAAAATTGTATTTTCTTTGTAAACTGTTTTTCCTTTTAAGGTTTGTTTAAAATATTTATGAAAACCCGAATCAACTATTTCCTTACTGTTGAAGAAATCCTTTTCAATAATTTCGCTTTTGTGATATCCAATAAGTTTTACGCAGGCAGGATTTGTATAAATTGGATTTAAAAATTTATCAACAACGAGAATAGCAAAAGGTGAGTTTTCGATTAAACTTGCGGAAAAACTTCTTTCGCGTAGGATTTCTTCATAAAGTTTTGAGTTTTTAATAGTGATAGCAATTTGGTTTACAAAGCGTTTTATAGATTCAATGTCTTCTGTTGATAGGTAAATATTATTTTCATGGCTTGTAAGTGAGAAAGCGCCGATTACTTCATCTTCGGATATAATCGGAGTAAAAAGCACGGATTTTACCCGTAGCTGTTTAATGGTTTTCAAGTTAAATTTGTTTATAACTTCTTTGGGTACAATGTTTGTGAAAAAAAGCGTTTTATTTTTAAGCATGGATTCATGCAGCCAACCAAGGTTTTTATTTAGAGAATACGCTTTGCCGATTTTATTATGAAAGTATTTTTCGATTTTTTCGGGTACGCTATATCGTTCTAACGAAAACATTTTATCTTCCATAGAACATAGGTAAAGCGCGCATCCCTCGAAACCGAAGAAGTCATTTAAGTATAGAACTATATCATTGAAAACCTTATCGATATTAAGGGATTTGGAAATCTGTAAACTTATTTCGTTTAAGCCCTCAATTTCTTTTTTAGCTTTTAGTAATTCATTAGTCCGGTTTTCAAGGTTTAATTTTTCTTTTTCAAGTTTTTGCGTTAATAGGATTGCTTGTTCTTCGTTTTGTATTATTTCGCGGATTAGAATAGATGAATAAACCGCGGGAATAAGGAAAAAAACGTATTCTGATATTAAGACGCTGTTAAATACTTTGTATAACGTACCTAAATCATTAAACCCGCCGGCAATGAGTAAAACCAAGCTTATAAGCGCTGTTTTTTGTTTAAATGTAGAGTAACGTTTTAAAGTTGTGTGTTTAATAATATGCGTAAATAAACTTGTAAAAAGAAGAAGGCTGTAAAAAGTGTATAGTACGTTTTTTTCAGCGAAACGGTAAACCATGTTTATATGTTCAAGATGGATTGTCCATATTGTGCTTTTCAATACCAGATCTGTGGAAATAGTCAGGATTGCAATTATAAAAAACATTGAATTAACTATTAAAACCATGAGGTTGATTTTTAAATTACTAATACGGTTTATGAATATATTTAAAATGCTGACATTAAATAAAATGCAGAATATTTTAAGCTTGTGAAACAAGACAATGTTTTGGTCAGTTACCGATACGTTTGAAACACCCTGAAAAATTGCAACAAGTGCGCCAAAGAAATACAAAAGCGTTATGTATAAAACGTCTTCACGATTTTCTTTTTTAACTAAGTAATAACTTATAAAAAGCAATGCCATGAAAAGTGATAAAACACCGAAAAAAAAGGGTAAAATGTGTAAAAATGCCATAAATTATTCACATAAATTTTAAATTTACAAGGACCACGACTGTAAGTTTTTATACAGTATTCAATGCATATTTTCAAGTGTTTTTTTTTTATTCGGAAATATTTCTATTATCTATAACGCGTATTGCCTTGCCCATGGATGGAGGCAAGTGTCCCGGTTCAACGAGAATAACGTTTGGGGAAACAAGACATTCGTCTTTTAGTTCTTTTTCTATTTTCCTTTGCGTACGTCTTAGTTCTTTTAAATCACCGTGAAACATTTTTGAATAAAGTTCTACTTTTACGGTCATTTTATCCAGATAA
>CAYUYT010000258.1:2960-5087 GCA_964449345.1 uncultured Spirochaetia bacterium
CCTTCGCGGTCGAGAATTATTTGATAATTCGTTCCTACTTCAGGAATTCGCATTAAAACGTGTTCTATTTGAGAAGGAAATACGTTAACTCCGCGTACTATCATCATATCGTCTGCACGGCCTATTATGTGCTTTATGCGTCTGTGAGTTCTGCCGCAGGGACAATCACCGTCTTGAATTAAATGCGTTAAATCTTTTGTCCGATAACGGATAATAGGCATTCCCTCGCGCATGAGTGTAGACAAAACGAGTTCCCCAGTTTCTCCCGGTTTAACGCGTTCACCTGTTTCAGGGGCTATTATTTCCATAAAATAATTATCTTCCCAGATATGAAGTCCGGTTTTATAAGGGCAGTCAAATCCAACACCCGGTCCGTTCATTTCGGATAAGCCGTAACAATTAAACGCGCTTGCCTGATATAAATCTTCGATTTTTTTACGCGTTGAATCTCCGGTAGGTTCTGCTCCGTAAATTATGAATTTTATGCCCAAGTCCGCTGCGTTTATTTCAAGTTCGTTTTTTACCACATCGGCAACGTGAAGGGAATATGACGGGGTTATGTGAATAACGCTAACGTCAAAATCCTGAATCAGCTTGATTTGTTTATGCGTGTTACCGCTTGATGCGGGTATAACCATCATGCCAACGCGTTCCGCTCCGTAATGAAGTCCTAAGCCACCGGTGAATAAACCATAAGTCATCATATTTTGAAATACATCGCTTTCTTTGATACCTGCCATATAAATTGAGCGGGCCATTAAATCACTCCAGTTGTCAATGTCTTTTCGCGAATGAAAGATTACTGTTGAAGTCCCCGTTGTGCCTGAACTTGCGTGCATTCGTATGATTTTTGATTTTTCTACGGCAAGCATACCGTCAGGGTACGCTTTTCTTAAATCATCCTTGGTTGTAAAAGGTATTTTTACAATGTCATCAAGGGATTTTAAATCCCTAGGTTTAAAACCGGCTTTTTGGAAATGATTTTTATAAAAAGGCGTTGTATTTGCAATTTCAACGCTTTTTTTAAGGCGTTCGAATTGCAACGCCTCAAGTTTAGCCCTGTCAATTGTTTCAATTTCTTCATTCCAGTACATTTGTAACCTCAAAAATATTTATTTTAAATTTTCAAAACACTTATCAACGTGTTCCTTATCTTCAACCTTGGTAAATAAACTCACAACAACGAAAATAATTAAACTTATAGGAAACGCAATTAATAATGGGTCAACCAAACTGAAAGTGCTTCCCTTTAATATTGAACCCCAGCCGAGTTTTTTTACCGTAAAAATGTGTACGGTTAGCAGCCAGAAAAGCGTTACTACAATACCCGTAATTGTGCTTGCGATCGCCGCGGTT
Source organism: uncultured Spirochaetia bacterium (assembly GCA_964449345.1). Lineage (GTDB taxonomy): Bacteria > Spirochaetota > CALGPD01 > CALGPD01 > CALGPD01 > CALGPD01. The sequence goes on from CAYUYT010000258.1 coordinate 4,317, forward strand.
TTCGTTGCCCGTTTCCAAAAAATTGCTCCGATTAGAGCAGGGAGAAATGCCGAAGTGCATAAACCGAAGAAAAGCGCCGTGCCTGCGGCTATGTAACCTTTAGGCAGAATATTTCCTAAAATTAACGTTATTATTATCATAATTCCAACGCCGATTTTTGCGGCAAATATGGATTTTTTCCCGCCATGGGCTTTTTTGCCAATCAATCCCGATGTTTCAATAATATCTCTTGAAATTGCCGTCCCCATTGTGTGGAACTGGCTTGAAAGCGTTGACATTGCCGCGGATAAAAGCGTTAACATAAAAATATAATTAAACCATTGCGGTACTGCGGTTTTAAGGAATATAGGAATTATTTTATCCCTGTTTAAGCCGGAGACAACGTATGAGATTAGCCCGTCGCTTTTTTTAAAAAAGTAAACGTTTGATACCGTACCAACAACGTAAACAACGCCCGTTAAAATCAGGATAAAAATCCCGCCAACTAAAACCGAACGGTTTAATTCCCTGTTAGAACGCACGGTCATAAACCTGACAGCGAGTTGAGGCTGCGCAAGTACTCCTATGCCAACGCCGAGAATAATAGTGCTGACTATGAGCCACCAGAAAGGTGAATCGGATTTCGGCATTGATGCCCAGCCCTGATGCCCGGCTTTTTTTAAACCCTGCATTACGTTGTATTGTATTATATACGGTTTAACTTTGTAATATAGTTTTGTTAATTGGTCTATTTCGAGTTTTTTGTGCTTTATGGTTTTAATGCGGATACAA
>CAYUYT010000259.1:0-5081 GCA_964449345.1 uncultured Spirochaetia bacterium
TTTTATATATCGGGCTTGAAAGCGCAACAGCGGGAGCAACCATAATCCAGTACGGTGCCGCGCCTTGATTTTAAAAAAGTCATGAATTTTTTCTTCAATTCTAATGAGAATGTTTTATTTTTTCATTATCGATTTTTTTATAAACCCTTGTATAAGCTTATGAATAACTAAAAATTGCCGATTAGGAGATTAAGTTAAATAGTAATTTCAGGGAGAATTGAATGGCAACGAAAAGGTTTTTATACTTTTTAGCAGTAATAATAATATTCGGCGGGCTTGCTTTAGCGTTAAATTATATTGATAATAATATGATTAATAACAACGCTGAAAAATTTAATCCTGAAAATGAAAAAAAATTTGCATCTAAAATAAATACTGACAATGCCGTTCTAATAGGAACGCATTCAAACGGTTTATTTATATCATACGACAACGGGAAAAACTTCAAAAAAATTTTAAGCCCTGCATTTTTAAATAGTCGGGGTAAACACGTTCCTATTACAAAAATTTTGCCTTTAAATAAAGATGAGTACATTTTCGTAACCTTGGGAAACGGACTTGTTTATACTAAAGATGGAGGTAGAACATTTACTCCTTTGAATAACGGCTTGCCGCTTAAAAAAATTGTGGTTAACGGAAAGCTTGCTGAAAATATATACAGGGATATTACCGCAATAACTCACGATACGGTTAATAAAAATAATCTCGTTGTAACGACAAAATACGGGATCTATTTTTCATATAATCGAGGTAAAAATTGGGAGTTTTATTCAAAACCACCGCGATTTAATAACAATTTAACCGCTGCTGCGTTTTCAACAAAATACGGTTTTCATTTGTACTTAGGTACAGCGTATAACGGCTTGTTTGCAAAAGAAAGCAAGAACGGGAAATGGATTCGTTTAAACCGGGGGCTTAAAATGACAGGCAGTATTGTTGAGGAAATAGGTTCTCTTGCAATTGATCCTAAAGACCACATTAGTGTTTATTGCGGGCATAATTTTGGTAATCGGCTGTATAAATTAGATAAATCAAAAATAAAATGGCAAAGAGATGAAACAGGGTCTAAAATTAGTTATTCTCTAAGGTCAAGCAGATGGAAAAACGTTAAATTACCTTTTCCTGAAAAACGCGGAACAGTAGAGGTATTAAATGATATTCAGGATGTTCAAATTCGTTATGATGATAAAATCCGCAAACTTATTTTAGTGTCGAATCACGGAATTGTTCATATAAACAGTTTAACGAAAAAATGGCAACAATTAAACGTAAACGTTTTTCTTTCTAATTTATCCTCAGTACAGGATGTTAATACGTTTACTGTTTTCTCCGGCGGAAAACTAAGTTATTCATTTAATAACGTACATTTATTAAAAAGCAGGTGGAAATTTTCTAAAAAATCCCGTTATTATGAAAAAGCAAAGGCAAAAAGGGGCTTTTACATTCAGACTCACGTTGCTTTTCAGAAAGAACGTTTAAACCGTTTAATAAAGTATCTTAAAAAGTGCAATTATAATATGGTTACCATTGATTTGAAAGACGATTTCGGAATGGTCAATTATCATTCATCCCTTGACATAGTAAAAAAAGTTGGTTCTGATAAAGGAACAAAAATAAATTTAAAACGTTTTGTGAAAAAAATGCATGAACACGGTATCTACGTTGTTGCGCGTATGGTAATTTTTAAAGACCCCGTTTTATTCAAATATAAAGACGGCAAGTATTCAGTTTACAACTCTAAAAAAGAAAAACCCTGGCGCGCTGAGTTTTATAGAGGCAAAAAAGTTTTACGCAATAAGGAACGATGGACAGACCCTTTTGCTCCTTTTGTTTGGAAATATAACGTTGCCATTGCAAAAGAAATGGAATCCATGGGAGTTGATGAAATTCAGTTTGATTACATACGTTTTCCAACTGACGGTGATAACATGGAAGATATAAAATTCAGGCACAAAAAAAACGGGCAGCAGCAAAAAGACGCTATTGAAAGCTTTTTATATTTAGCGAGAACGCGTTTAAAATCTCCGATTTCCGTTGATATTTACGGAGCAAACGGGTGGTATCACATGGGAGACAGAATAGGGCAGGATATTGAAATGTTAGCGCAATATACGGACGTTATTTGCCCTATGTTTTATCCGTCTCACTTTGAAAATTCATTTCTAAATTTTAAGCCTTATAAAGAAAGGCCGTATAGAATCTATTATTACGGAACACGCCGCAGTTTGATTATGGCGCGTTATCACGTTGATATTAGAAGCTGGCTTCAGGCGTTTAAAATAAAAAGCAATCCCTATGATAAAAAGTATTACGGCACAAAATACGTTGCTTATTCAATATTGGGAGTTCGTCATGCGGATAAATCCGCAGGCTATACTTACTGGCATTCCGGTTCAAAATATCATATCGTACCCAAAGCGCATAAAAAACTTGATAAACTCGTTGCCGGTATATATAACACGCGTAAACCGAAAAAAAAGAGTAAAAAATATTTAAGTTATAAAAATAAAGAAAAGAAAAGCAAGTAGAATTATTTATAAAATATTTATTAAATTGTACCGTAAAAACGTAGAGCCAACGGGGTTGCCCTGTCTAATAGCGTACATTGACCTAATTTAAACCGCGAAAAACGATATAGAGCTTATGTAGTCGGCAACCGGACAGGCACATAAACAATAATCGTGCCAAATTTACTCGAATTTAATTGCAATAAGAAAAATTGCATTTTTTTTAAATTTATAAGCATATTCCTGCCGAAAATATAAATGAATTGTAATTACTTTTGTAGTTAAACAAGGAAGTTAACCGCAATTTCAAGGAAGGAATTAGCAAGGGTGATAATTAAACACGATATCACAGGTCTATTTCAAACACGTCAAATTAAGCTTAATAATATGGAGCTTGACAAAACGCAGAACAAGTTAGCCAGCGGGCTTAGAATAACAACCGCGGGCGACGATGCGTCAGGGCTTGCTGTGTCCGAGCATATGCGTTCACAAATAAGAGGGCTTTCGCGGGCAAACTTAAATGCGCAGGACGGCATTTCCTTGATTGAAACAACTGACGGGTTTTTATCTAATATTTCTTCAATGCTACAGAGAATAAGGGAACTCGCTGTTCAGGCATCAAACGGAATTTATACATCGGAAGACAGAGTGCAAATTCAAGTTGAAATTTCGGCAATTATTGACGAAATAGACAGAATCGCAAGCCATGCCCAGTTCAACGGGTTAACCATATTAACGGGAAAATTTTCTCAGGCAATTGAAGGCGAGGAAATCTACGGCAGTATGTGGTTTCACATTGGCGCTAATATGGACCAAAGAGAACGCATTGTCATCGGAACAATAACAGCGCAGGCCCTAGGCATTAAAAACTCTGTTGATGAAATTTTAAGCGTATCCACAACGGATAAAGCAAATCGGGCAATCGGGGTTTTGGATTCTGCTCTTACTATTCTAAACAAACAACGCGCTGATTTAGGCGCTTATTATAACCGTCTTTTCTATACAAGCAAAGGATTGAGTATTAGCGCTGAAAATACTCAAAGCTCTGAATCCGTTATCCGCGATGCAGATATGGCAAAGCAAATGATTTCCTACGTTAAATACCGACTCCTTGTAAATACTAATTTCGAATTAATGCAGAGACATAAGATAGTTAAAAACGACTCGATAATTTATCTTCTTTATAAAGGTTAACCGTAGGGGATAATTTTCCCGCTTTCCTCTTAATAAACGAGTATAATTTAGCCGTCAAATTGACGCAATTTAATTTTTTAAATAGGGATTTTTGCGTTTTTTTTGCGTTAGGATTACTAATTTTATTAGTATTCAACGATTTAAATTTGACATATTAAAGCAATAACAAATATATTATACAAAGACATTTTAGGAGTGGGTATTTGTATTACAATAATCCTGAAAACCGTAAGAATTTTTTTTCAAAATTGCGCTCAAAAATAATGCTTTTGTTTTCCTTAATTAGAAACTGGGGACACGTTAAATTAACAGTCATGTTCGTTCCACATTCCGAGAAAAAAATATTTAACTTCCAGATATCAAATTTTACCATAATTTTTTCTGCATTATTGTTAGCGGGTTTAATTGCAACGTCAATATTCGCTATTAAAAGCCAGGGAAGAACAACGGAGAAAAAAGAAATACTCCACTCGGAAAATATAAGTATTTCTAAACAATTAAACTTATTTATGAAACTAACGAGAAACGTTTATAAAAGCGAAAACGCTTTAAAAACTAAACTTATCGGCCTTATTAATAATTCCGGCAGCGCACAGGAAAAATTAAAGAACATTGCTTTCCCTGCAATTCATAATTCTAATGCAAGAATATTATTTAAAAAGCAAAAACAAGAAATTACTCCGGTAAAAGAACTCGTTACCCTTAAAAAAAGTATAAAAAAAACGTATCTAATTAATCACCGCCTTAACCAAATTAAAAGGCAAATCCACGGTTTTAGAAAAATAATGAAACGCATTCCTTCTATATGGCCAATCTTCGGCGGGGTAGGGCGTTTTGCAAGCGGTTTCGGCATTAGACGAGACCCGTTCACAGGCGCGCCTGCTTTTCATACCGGAGTTGATATAGTAACCATGCCCGGCCATCCTGTCAGGGCTACGGCAGACGGTAAAGTCGTTGCGGCTAAATACAATTCCACAAACGGAATTTACGTTGATATTCAGCACGATTTCGGCTATATGACAAATTACAGCCATCTATTGCGTTTTAACGTTAAAAAAGGGGATTACGTTAAGAAAAATCAGATAATCGGTTATGTGGGCACAACGGGGCGCTCAACCGGGTATCACCTGCATTATGAAGTTAGAAGAGGTTATAACCCAATTAACCCGGCTCAGTTTTTGTACCTTGATAAGTTTCAAAGATAAAATTTATTTGAAATCCCCCATTAAGGTGTTCTTAACTCTGCGTTCTCTCGCGCTCTCTGCGGTTTATTCTTTATCTTTTCTTTTTTTCTTTTTAACCGCTGAGTTCACAGAATGCGCGAAAGGAAGAGGATGATTTTTTAGTAAAAATTTCATAGTATTTCCGTGTTTTCCTTTT
>CAYUYT010000260.1:0-5064 GCA_964449345.1 uncultured Spirochaetia bacterium
TGCCCCGCCGGAAAGACGATTTTTTGCAGTAATATTTCCTCCGTGGTCGGAAATGATTCTATAACAAATCGAAAGCCCTAACCCTAAACCGTCTTCCCTACCCGTTGTAAACGGAGTAAAAATTTGCGAAATAATTTCTTCTTTTATGCCCGGACCGGTATCCGCAATTTCAATTTTTAAAAATCTTCCGTTTTTACGCGACACTATTACTGTTCTTATATTTATATACGCCTGTTCCAAATCTTTGCATATTTCATAAGCGTTTAAAAGGATATTAACGAAAACCTGCTTTAGCTGGTTTTTATCTCCATTGATTTCCTGAAGCGGAATATATAAGTCCATGTTTACTTTAATGTTTGCGTTTTTTAGTTTAATATTAAGAAAATCGTGAACTTCAAGAATCAAATCATTTATGTTTATACGTGAAGTTTCAACGCGTTTGGGACGGGCAAAATTTAAAAAATGATTGACTATTTCTTCCAAACGGTAAATTTCCGATTTTATTACGGATAAATCATTTTTCAAAGGGTCTGTGGTCTTAATTTCGTTGTAAACCGTGTTTACTATCATTTTAATAACAGCAAGGGGATTTTTTATTTCATGTGCAACACCGCTTGCAAGCTGGCCTAACGCGCTCAAACGGCCTTTAAGCAATAATTGTTCGTTAACTTTATCTAGCTCAATGCGTTTTTTTTCAAGTTCATATTTAAATTCCTCGTCGATAGTATTAATTTTTTCACTCAGTAAAGCATTTTCCCGTATTAATGAGGCTATTCTAATAAACGTTGCTAATTCAATTATTTTTTCTTCACTACATATTAATTTTTCAGTGAAATCAAATGAAATAGCGCCGCAAGCTTCTTTATTGTAAAAAACGGGAACAGAAACAATGCTGTATACACCGAGCCGTTCAAGAACGCGAACATCAACGCGAGTATCACAATAAATATCCCTAACAATTTGCGGGGAATTCTCAATTACAGTTCGCACAATAATACTTTTTGACTGTTCCGAAGAAATTTTATCGTCCCCTTCGGTGTAAGTATGTTCACCGAAACTAAACCTGCATATTAAATAATCCCGCGGTTCAGTGAAAAAATAAACCCTGGCCCTGCTTGGGTTTAAAATGCTTTTTGCATAATTAAAACACGTTTTAAATAAATCTTCCTGTGTTTTGCAATGCAGTAAAAAGTTATAAAAACGCTCTTCTGCCATAAATACGCTTGCCTTAGAGTGATGATAATAACGTTATAACGCTTTTTACAACGCTTTCAACGAGTGTTTTAATAATTAGTAAATTACTCAAAGCAGCAAACGCAATTATTGCTAAAACAAGCATAACTTGAGCAATAACGGGAATAGCATAAGTCAACTTAAAAATAAACTCGTGAACGCGTAAAACGTTTTTTAATGCCCTGTATCGCGTTATTGTTACCCATATTGCAAGCATTAAATAGAAAAACACAAGGTAAGAAAAACTATTCAAAAGCGCGCTTAATAAACCCGCTGCCGGAAGCAGGAAAAACGGATAAGAACTCATTGTATAAATTTTTAAAACGGTTCTTGCGCTAACGGGTTTTTCATCTTTTTTATATAATCCTGTCAAATAATAAAATAAAGCGCTTTTGGCAAAAATTGTGCTCGTGTATAAAACAGCTCCGGCAACTAAAAAAAATAATATAGCGGCAACGCTTTTACCGAAACTGCTTTTTAATGCAGTTAAAACAGCGAAAACGTGAAAAGCGCCTGCCAAAAATCCGGTGAATATGCTAAAAGACAGTATGTTTGCATCTGCTTTATCTTCATTGGTTGACGAGACAATAAATTTTTTCCCGTTTGATATTAAAGAATAAAGGTTGTAATAAAATTTTTCCATTATTATATCCCTGTATATAAATAATATAGAGGCGAAGCAAAATCCCCTCTCTGAAATAAAAATTTGATTTTATCAACCAAAGAATCCGTGCCTGAATTATTTTTAAACATTTTTAAAAAATTAAGTGCTGGGGAAGTTTTATGCTCTTTAACTGCCGGTCTGCCGGGCAACTTTGCAAGTTCTTTAACTTTTTCTATAGCGTCATAATATCCGCCTATTCCGTCAACGAGTTTATTTTCATACGCAATATTTCCGCTAAAAACTCTACCGTCACAATATTCCCTTAGTTCTTTTTCTTTTACTTTAGAACGTGATTTTTTTACAACGCTAAAAAATTCTTTATAAGTGTCGTCAACTATTTTTTGCATTAATGCAATTTCTCTTTGATTAACGGGTTCAAAAGAGTTTAACATATCTTTGAACTCACCGGCTTTAATAATAACGCGTTTAATTCCAAAACGTTTTGCCAAAGAATGGAAATTAAAAGTGTTTATAATTACACCGATACTGCCCACTAAAGAACCCTTATTAGCAAAAACATAATCGGCAGCCATTGCAATGTAATATCCTCCGGAGGCGGCAATATCACCCATAGTTGCAACGATAACCTTTTTTTTGGCTTTGAAATTCATAAGCTCTCTGTATAATTCCTGAACACCACCCACAGAACCACCAGGTGAATTAATTCTAAGAACAAGGCCTCTAATTCCCGGATTTCGTGAATACTTTCTAATGGCTTTAACCAGAGGCAGACACGTTTTATACGTTAAAACGCCTTGTATGTCAATTGCTATAACATTAGCGCCCGAAAGCCCGCTTGCCGGTTTTGCTTTTGGCCCTGAAAAAATAGCTATAAACGAAAACACCAACACGCCTAAAAACGCAATGTAAAACACAACCGCATTTAAAGTTATTTTTTTATTTGAATCATTATCCATTGTTTAAATCCTTCTTAATAGTTAATAATTTTATATCTGTAAATTAGAATTTAATAATTCATTAGATAAAATTAAAGACGGTAAATATTAAAACTAAGAATATATTATTTATTGCGTGCAGTATTTTCAACTTTACTTATAAAATCAGACAATTCGAAAGGTTTTGAAATAAAATCAACTATCATATCTTGGTAATTGGACAAGGTTTCATCGCTGAATTTTCTAGCCGAAAGAAATAAAACGGGGATATTTTGCGTGTCAGGGTCTTTTTTTAATTTTTCCAGAACTTCAAAACCGTCTAAGTCCGGCATCATTATATCAAGAATAATAACGTCTAAGTCGTATTTATTTTCTTTTGCAATATCAATGCCTTGATAGCCGTTAAAAGCCTGTAAAACCTCATGATCATTAGCTTCAAGCGCAACTTTTGAAAGCACATTTATATCGGTATCATCATCAATTATTAGTATTTTCATTTTCCTGCCATTTCAAGCAAAATCAAAATTAATGATTTCACGAAAATTATTAGCCAGTATATCCGGCTCGAATTCCGCTAACCTATCAAAAGAGATACCTCCGCTTGTCAAGGCAACGCTTTTTGCTTTTATAAATTTTGCAACTTCAATATCGTGCGGTGTATCCCCAAAAACATATATATCTTCAGGAGAAAACTCAAAACCGTATTTTTCCTTGATTTTTAATAAAGCGCATTTGCCTAACAGTTTACGTTCATGAGCATCTTCACCAAAAGCGCCGATTTCAGCATCGGGAAAATAATTTAAAAGTTTAAGCGTATTTAATTTTAACAATGCGCCTTTCAAAATATTTCCAGTTAATAACGTAAAATGAACTTTATTTTTAAATTTTTCTAAAAAATCTTTAACACCTTCTATTAAATACCAACCAGAAGGCTGAAAACTTTCACGTTTTAAAAAATTAACATATAATTTTTTAAATTCTTCAAAACGGTTATTGCCGTTTAACCCGTGATATTTTAAAGCGTTGCTAAAAATTATCGGATCAAGCATACCGTGCATATCAACGTCTTTAAAACCGTCTTTTATTCCGTATAATTCATAAAACGCCTTGTTAAATGAACGCTTACCTGCGCCGCCGGAGCGAAGCAAAGTTCCATCTATATCAAATAAAAACAATTTTTCCATAATATTCCACCAAAAACAGCAAAAAGCCAAATATTTTCTAATTTTTTAACAAATCAGTTTAAAGTTATATTATCCGTTGTAATTATTTTGCAAATTGCAATTCCGATTGCGTCAGCTGCATCATCGGGTTTAGGAATCTTAGAAAGACCGGTTAAAGTTTTTACTGCGTTTTGCACTTGTTTTTTCGTTGCTTTTCCGTATCCCGTTATAGCGAGTTTAATCTGATTAGGAGTAAACTCTGTTATCGGGATATTATTTTGTTTTAAAGCAAGGAGTAAAACCCCTCGCGCATGGCTCACAGCCATTCCGGTTTTTACGTTTTTTGAAAAATATAGAATTTCAATCGCACCTGTATCCGGCTCAAAATTTTTAATTACATCATTAATTTCTATATAAATCGCCTCAAGCCGACTTGCCAAATCAACGTTTTTCGGTGTTATTATTGAACCGTAACCGTGTATTTCTAGCCGGTTTTCCGTTAACTCTAAAACACTCCACCCCGTTGTTGCAGTTCCGGGGTCTATTCCAAGAACTTTCACGAAACCTCTTCCAGTCTTTTTAATTCTTCATCATCAATATCAAAATTAGCGTAAACGTTTTGAACATCATCGCTGTCTTCCAAAGCTTCTATCAATTTCATAACTTTTTCAACATCATCACCCGTAACTTTAACCGTGTTTGACGGCTCCATTGTTATTTCTGCACTTTCGTATTCAATATTTGATTTAAGATCTTCCAAAACTTCGCTAAAATCCTCAGGTTTTGTATAAATAATAAAAACGTCTCCGTCTTTTTTTAAATCCTCAGCACCGGCTTCTAGAACGTAATCCATGAGTTCATCTTCAGAATATTTAGACCCATCAACAACGATAACGCCTTTTCTTTCAAAAATCCAGTTAACACACCCCGTTTCACCGAGGTTACCGTGATTTTTACTAAAAATATTTCTAATTTCAGCAGCGGTGCGGTTTTTATTATCAGTCAAAATATCGAGCATAACTGCAACGCCCCCGGGTCCGTATCCTTCGTAAGTCATTTCGTTATAAGCAACGCCCTCAAGTTCGCCAGTACCTTTTTTTATAGCCCT
>CAYUYT010000261.1:0-5027 GCA_964449345.1 uncultured Spirochaetia bacterium
GTTTTGGGGTTTAGTATACTTTTTTCTTACACAATATATTTATCTATTGAATTAGCCCAAACAAAACATCCTATAATTTTGATTTTATCCTTTTTACTTGATATTTTGTTTGCAGCTTCCTTCGTTGTTTTGGTATTTAAAATTATATATTTAATTTTTTTAATTAGAAATTATAGGACTCTTTATTCTTCTAAATAATTTTTAGCTTTAAATTATTGTGTAGTAACTTTCAAGCACTTTTTTTATAATTGTTGTATTTAACCTACATTTCAATACTATATTTTATAGTATATTTATTGTATTTTAAATTGTTTGTAATATAAGTTCTGTCTTGATAGTCATTTGCAAAAATGGCACAATTTTTGATGTAATATTAATACAAAAAAAATTTTTGGAGGAACAATGAAAATTAAAATTTTCAAATTACTTATAGTTGTTTTTACCTGTGTTTTTGCTTTTTCATCGGATAATTTTTCATATAAAAAACTGCATTATCATAGGGCTAAAAAAGGTCATAAAGATTTAAAGAAAGCTGATTTAACAAAAGCGAATTTAAATTATATAAACTTCTACAAGCGAAAACTTGAGTTTTCTAATTTGAGTGAAGCTAAATTACGCCATGCCAATTTAATCGAGGCAAATTTAAGAGGAGCAAAGGCTATTAAAACGGATTTCACGGGTGCGGATTTGCAACGCGCTGATTTAAGAGCTGTAGATTTTAGCAATGCGATTTTGAATTATGCAAATTTACTCAATGCAAATATGCAAGGTGCAAAGTTTAATAATGCTCATTTACATAAAGCGAGAATAAAATTTAAATGGGCAAAATATTTGAAAAAATTTAACGTTAAAGGTTATAATAAAATTAATTGGGTTAATAAACCTTTTTAATCCCCCATACAAATTATGTCAGCATGCAGATATTTTGCCCTTTATCTGCATGCATTTTTTTGATATAAATTTAGAGGTAAAAAATTTTTTTATATTTCTAAAGCAATATTAATAAAATACAGTGATACATACTTAATATATTAAATATAATCATAATAAATAATTTTTGAAAAAACATTTATTGGGTGGATACGTTGCAATGCATTAATATATAATGTAAATTTACTGATTTATTCTAATTATCATAGTTAATAAATAAATTCATATTTGCGTTTTTATTCAAATCTTTATATACTCAAAATACTAGTATTATAAAACATTTAAAATATAATAAAAAGGAAAACCACAAAAGTTAATTTTTGGAGATTACTTTTAATATAATATTTTTATTTCATTCTTTTTTCGTAGAGTTCTATAAGATTTTTTAGGTTTTTCTTTAATTCTTCTTTACTGTCTTCCGGCATTGCCTGGCTATTTTCCAAAACGTTTAAAGATAATTTATAGCTTGTATAAAGAGCGTCATTTAAATTTATTAAAATTTTTTCAACTTCTTGAAAATTATTTGATAAATCTTCTGATAAATCTTGATTTCCGTTATCCGCGAGTACTTGTTTTGCTTTGCTAATGTTTTCTGCAAATTTTGTAAAAAAACCCTGTTCCATGTTAATATAACCTCATCTTTTATCTTAATTGTTATATTTATTTATAATGAAAAAAATAAATAAACTGATACTTAGCTTATAAGGTAATATAGAATACACTTTTCTTAAAGCATTTTTTAAACTAAAGCAAAGTATTTCAAATAAGAGTACGTTAATATTATATTTATATATATGGATAAATTAAATATTAACAAAGTAAAAAAACTTTTACCGCAAATCCCTGATATTAACGGAAGGGAAGAATATTTTACTTCATCTATTCTCGTTTTATTAGCATATTTGAATAAAAAATATCAATTTATATTTGAGAAAAGAAAAATTAGCATACGTCAGGGAGGAGAAATATGTTTCCCCGGGGGGAAGTATGATAAAAACATGGACAATGAATATCTTGATACTGCAATTAGAGAAACTGAGGAAGAAATAGGAATAAAACGAGATAAAATTGAGATTTTAGGTAAATTGAATCACCTTGTATCTCCGGTAGGCGCTATAATTGAGGCATACCCTGCAATTGCAAAGATTAAATCTATAAATGAACTAAGGCCATGCGAGAATGAAGTTGAAGAAATTTTTTCCGTTCCTGTTAGTTTTTTTCTTAACACCCCTCCTAAAACTTATTCGGTTCAGGTTTATGCAAAGCCATATTATATAGATGATAATGGATATAAAATAGAAACCCTTCCCGTTGATTTTTTGGGCTTGCCTGAAATTTACAAAGAGCCATGGGGCGGGCAAGTATATAAAGTTTATTTTTATAAATTAGAGCGGGGTTATATTTGGGGCATTACAGCGCGTTTCATTTATGATTTTGTTGAAAATTATTTATCAAAAATTTAATCAAAATAATTTTTAGTATATTTTATTTAAAATGCCATTGCATAAAAAAAATATTATATTTAAAACAAGTAAAATATATTTTTAATATTAATATTTATGAAAAAAAATGACCAACTGGAACTTTACAAAACTATTTTTAATAAAAGCAACGATATTATTCTGATTTTTCGTGTCAAAAGAAATTTTAAACCCGATGTTTTTATTGAAATTAATGATATAGCGCAAATACGTTTGAATTATTCTAAGAACGATTTCTTAAATTTAACCTTCATTGATATAGATGCTGAAGCAAAAAAATCAGACCATCCTGATTTAATGAAGAAGATAATAGAAAAAAAAACAATCATATTTGAACGCGTTTTAGTATCTAAAAATAATGATACTATTCCCGTTGAAATTAACGCACACAGTTTTTATTTAAACGGTGAGAACGTTATACTTGCAATTGCAAGGGATATTACTCAAAGAAGGATGAGTGAGAACGCGTTAAAGTATAAAAGCGACTTTGAAACGTTAATTTCTTTAATTTCGGCAAGGTTGATTAATCTCGTTACTGAGAGTATTGATAAAGTTCTAGATAGTTCTTTGGAAGAAATTAGCCAATTTGTTGAAGCGGATAGAAGTTATATCATTTTATATAATAAACAACGCGACAAAATGTCATTGTCTCACGAATGGTGTTCCGATTATGCCGAAAGAGTAAGAGACCATTTCCAGGACGTTGCTTCGGATAATTTATCCTATTTTGATATGTTAATTAAGAAAAAACAACCCTTTTTATTTGATGACGTAGAGTCTTTGCCTAAAAAAGCCGGCGCGGAGCATTCATATTTTATAATGCAAAACATAAAATCTATTTTAATAATACCTTTGATGAGCCATGATGATTTAGTGGGTTTTATAGGATTTGAAACAGTACGCGATAAAAAGCACTGGGATGATAATACTATTAATTTGTTACGATTTGCCGGAGAAATTTTTATAAACGCATTGGAAAGAAAAAAAAGAGAGCAAATGCTTGCTTCAAGAATAAAGTATGAATCCAACCTTGCACTTTGCTCAAGAACCCTTTTAGTAAATAAAGTAAAAAAAGAAGCTTTGAATACTGCGCTTAGGTATATGCTCGAAATTACTCAAGTGAACCGTGTTTATATTTTTGAAAATTTTTTTGATAATAAAGACGGTTTATATATGAAGCAAACTTATGAAGTAACCGATGGGATAACGGAACCTGAAATAAACAATTCTATTTTGCAAAAAATACCTTACAAACACGGTTTTAATCGTTGGCGTAATAATTTATCACGCGGATACCCGATAAGGGGACATATTAGAGATTTTCCCCTTCCTGAAAAGGAAATTTTAGAAGTTCAAAAAATAAAATCAATTTTAGTTCTTCCTATTTTAGTAAACGGAGAATGGCACGGTTTTATTGGTTTTGATGCAACGGTAGAAGAACGGGTGTGGAATGATGAAGATGTCCGTTTATTAAATACAGCATCGGAAATAATTGGTTCGTTTATGGAAATCCGGCGTAAGGAAAGCAGTTTAGAAGATTTAATTTCTGATTTGGAAAAAGCCCTAAGCAAAGCAGAAGAAGCTAATCGTTTGAAATCAGAGTTTCTCGCTATGATGTCCCATGAATTAAGGACTCCGTTATCTGGTATTATAGGTTTTAGCGAATTAATGCTCAATGATGATGAACTTAATAATGACCAGAAAGAAAATATTAACTACATTAATCTTTCCGGACAACGTCTTTTGCAGATTATTAATGATTTGCTTCAAATTTCTATGATAGAAGCAGGTAAAATAAGCATCAATTTTAGTGAGTTTGATATTGAACAGGTTATTAAAGACATTAATATATTGTTAAAAGAAAATATCGCTTTACAGGGCAATACTTTAACTTATGAAATTAAAAAGAGCAAAGTTTTTTATTCTGATCCTTTAAGAGTAAGGCAAGTTTTATTTAATATTATTGGAAACGCCGTTAAGTACACTACGGATGGTTCAATTCACGTTACGGTTGATTTTCAAGACGGCCGTTATTTAATTAAAGTTAAAGATACGGGCATCGGAATTGAACCGGAAAAAACTGATGAAATTTTTGATATGTTTAAGCAAGCGGATTCAAGTAATACTCGTAAATACGGTGGTATCGGTTTGGGGCTTGCTGTTTCTAAAAAATTAATTGATATTCTTAACGGTGAAATATTTGTCGAAACTACTCCCGGAAAGGGAAGCGTTTTTACCGTTGTTATTCCCAAAGGGGATATGATGGTAAGAAGTGAGAAGGTTGTAAAATACGGGATTGAAAATTTTGATAGTACATTAAAACAAGGTGTTAAAATATTTTATGCTGAAGATGACAGCGCTTATTATCGCTTGCTTGAAAAAATCTTTAGTGAACAACCTAACTGTGAATTTAAAGGATTTACCAACGGACAAGAATTATTAGATTATTTTAAGAATAATAGTGCGGATATGATTATTTTGGATATCCAAATGCCTGTGCTTGACGGAATTGAAAGTTTATATGAAATAAGAAAAAAAAATATTCAAATTCCAGTAATAGCATTAACGGCTTTTGCTATGCTTGATGATATTGAACGGTATAAAAATGAAGGCTTT
>CAYUYT010000262.1:0-5025 GCA_964449345.1 uncultured Spirochaetia bacterium
TACGCAATCTTATCAAATCCTGTGCAGTGATTAGGCGCAAAAATTTGAACATTATTATCTTTGATAAAAGCCATAATAAAATCAAGCCATTCTTTATCAGCATCTTTTGTGTGCGTGCCGCCGATTATTGCGTAAATGTCTTTATTTAGTTTTTCTTTTGCCTGTGTGCAAATATTAACCATGCCCCGGTGTGCGCAACCTAATAAAACAACGAGACCTTTGTCCGTGTCAAATATTAAAGACAAATCGTCTTCCAAATTATCGTTGTAATACTTTCCGTCTTGCTTAACTTTTAATGCCTTGGGAATTTTCTCAAATTTATTAATCATTTCAGCATTTGATAAACCATAAATACCCGTATCTATTTCTTCAAAATCCCCCAAAAGCTTAAAAACCGCCTGATAATTGCTTTCAAGATAATCAACGGGCTGTAATAAACCTATGTATTTTTCTCCAAATCCTGCGCCAATAACGTATTTTCTTTCAATCGCTTTTGCGTGAGCATAAATTTTTGTAGGACGGTTTAGATATTTTAAAAAATTAAGCAAACCGCCTGCGTGATCATAATGCCCATGGCTTAAAATTATGCTCTCAATATCTTTGATTTCTTTTTTTAGTTCAAACGCGTTATTTAGGGCAAGTCCGCTTTGACCCGTATCGAATAAAAATTTTTTTCCGTTATATTCAACGTAAATACTAAGTCCGTGCTCTGCAACCAAACCCAAAGAGGTGGGCACATAATTTTCTATTAAAATTGTTAAGCGAATTAGCATACTAACTCCTTATGTATGTTTTTCTGCATATATTGCGGTAAATAACCCCTGTCCGTGTCCGTATTTCGGAACGTGAACGCTTTCCATTTTAAAGGGGTTGCCGAAGATATTTTGCATGCTTCTAATATTATTAAAACCAATTTCACACACAAGGTCAATTATTTCCTGCGCAGAAAAAAAATTAGCGGATTTATAAAAAATACTCTCACTGTTTTTCACAATATAATCTTTTCCCCACACAGAATCCTTATCAACTATACCTATAATTATCCTGCCACCTGGTTTTAAAATGCGGTAAGTTTCTTTTATTGTTTTTTTTGCGTTATTAACAAAGCAAAGCGTTACCATTAATAAAGCGCAGACAAAGCTATCATCCTTATAAGGCATATCCTCTGCAACGCCTTGTTCCACAATAATTCCACGTTTTTTCGCTATTTTTGCCATGCCGGCAGAGGGCTCCAAACCATACTTTATTTTTAACATTTCCGCAAACCGCCCTGTTCCTAAGCCAATTTCAACGGAACATTCCGGTTCCTTAATTAACGGTTCTAGTAGTTTTAATTCGCTTCCGTAAGCATAGGCGTTTTTCTCATACCATATATCATATTTGTCTGCATTTTCATCGAATAATTTTATTTTAAAATCAGGCGCTGTTTTCATTTTTATCTTCCGTTAACTTTTTTTTCAATTTGTTTTATCAAATCATTGAAATCCTGTTTAATTTCCGGTTTAACATCAACGAGAAGTTCACCCGAGGACAGGGCTTTCATAATATCCACAGAAAAAGGTATTTCATAAATTATTTCTATTCCGTATTTTTTGCTTAATTTATCTATACCTTTATAACCGTTGCCCGCTTTATTAAGAATAATACCGGACTTTTTATCTAAATTTTTTACAACGTGTATCATCATTTCAAGATCGCTCTCACCAAAAGGCGTTGGCTCGGCAACGAGAATACAATAATCTGCGTCTTTAATTGCTTCAACCGCTGAACACGATGTTCCCGGCGGACTGTCAAAAATTATCGTTTTATCTTTATTTTTTATTTCATCTTTAGTTAATTCGATTAAAGGCGTTGCCATGGGAACGCCAATGTCAAGTGTTCCCTGATAAAAATCGCCGTTTTCGTTGAATTTACCGGATTCAATCACACCGAGTTTGCCTTTACTGTCTTTAATCGCATTTTCAGGGCAAACGTATTTACATAATTCGCACGAATGGCAAAGTTCGGGGAAAAATTGCGCTGATTTTTGATTTTTCAATACAAGCAAACAGTTATATGCACATTTATCAGCACAAATTCCGCAATAAGTGCATTTATTCCGGTCAATTTCAGGATACCAAACATACGCATCCTTTTTTTGTTCTATTTTTGGTTTTAAAAAGTGATAACTGTTTGGCTCTTCAACGTCAAGGTCAGCTAAAACGCAGTTTCCCATAGATTTAGCAAGTGATGTAGAAACCGTTGTTTTTCCTGTTCCGCCTTTTCCCGAGGCAACTGCAATAATCATAAGAATCTCCGTTTTATAATGATGAAATCACATCAGAAACCTTAGTACCGGGCTTGAAAGTTTTTATTTCAATGTTTGCCTGTTCAAGACCTATTTGGGCTTTATCACCAAAATTTATTCCCGCTACCATATTTGCGCCTTTATCAGCAACGAATCTAACTGCATCAGTGCCTGCTCCGTGAGCAGCGTTTAATCCTGTATTTTCGTGAAATTCAATGTTTCCCGTTTTTTTGTCGTAAATTGCAAAAAATTTTGCACGGCCAAAGCGTTCATCTAAAAGGGACTCTTTTTCTTTTCCCGTTGAAGTTATAATGACTTTCATCTTTTTTCTCCTAAATAGTATTTTATTAATACGTAAAGCCGGGATATTAAACCCCGGCAATTTATTTTATTCTTTTTCTACTTTTTCTTGTTTAAGTTCACTTAAACGGTTTTGAACACCGTTTATTTGCGTTTGCATTTGCTCGAGTATTTGCTCAAGATAATCTGCTTCGTTTTCACGTGAATACACCGGGGCATAGTACCTGCCCTGATCCATGCGGTTTGTAAAACCGAATCCGCGCCCGAAGCCAAATCCTCTTCCTAATCCTGCCCCGCGGCCAAATCCTCTGCCCATTGTGCGTCCCGGTCCTTTTGTAAAACCGGGGTCTGCAAAACCTGCACAGTAACCTAAACCTCTTCCTGACATTGAGCCCATTGAATTAGGCCCTGTTCCGTCTCCTCTTGGCATAATATCACTCCTTTATAAAAATTACTTTTTAACGTTTGCGTCTGCCGAAACCGTTTTCTTGACCGTTTCCTGCAAATCCGTTGCCTTTTCCTCTTCTGCGGTTAAACATACTTCTACCTAAACCGCGTGAATACGTATAATCATTTATGTTTTCCCCGGAATTAAAGCAGTTCCCCGTTTTGCGTCCGGTTCCTGCTCCTCTGCCTTCCGGGCCAGTTCCATCTCTTCTAGGCATAATTACACCTCCTTATTTGTAAGGTATTTTAAATTTGTAAGGTATTTTAAAGATAATTATCCGTTATCTTTATTTTTAGTTCCTTTACCGCAATTTCCGCGGCCTCTTCCCGTTTTAGGACCTTTTCCATCAGGCCCTGTTCCGTCTTTGTTAGGCATGATAATTCACCTCCTTAATTTAGAATATTTATTTAAAATCCGAATTCTATTCTTTAATGACAATTGCCGTGGCCTTCGTGACTGTGTCCACCGGAACACGGTGAAAAACCTTCAAGCTTTCCTTCAAAATATTTTTCAACAGCGGTTTCAACCGTTTGGCTGAATCCCGTAACAGTTTTAATACCGAATTCTTCAAAAAAACCCTGCGCCCGTCTGCCCATTCCGCCGGAAACCATTATATTAACATTTTGCTTGTTAATGAATCCGGGTACTGCGCCTACAGCATGGTCATTATAATAAGGGTTTTCAATTACCTCAGTATTTTTTATTTCACACTTTTCATCCTCAACCTCAACTAATGTGAAATAAGGGCAGCGCCCAAAATGGTCTGAAATCTTTGCTCCAAGTCCTTTGTTGTCGTTTGACGAAAATGCTATTCTAGTCATATCTATTACTCTCCGCAAAAAAAATATTATGGGCATATGCCCATAATAAAATTATATTTATTTACTTTATCAATGTCAAGATAAATTTTACTTTTTTTTCGTTTTATTATTGTTTATGGCTTGATTGAATCTTTAATGCGTATCCGTTAACTAATGCCCTTGTTATTTTGTTCATAGCGGTTTTAAGCGTTCTTTGAATGGTTTGCCTTGATACGTTCATTTTTTCGCCTATTTGTTCCTGGTTTAAGCCTTCTATGTGAGCAAGGCGCAGGGCTTCTAATTCGTCCATATTTAAATCAATTTCACGTAAGTTTTTTATGGGTATTCCTTGCGGCTTAAAATAACGCGCGTTAGGAGAACACCTGATGTGCCGTCGTTTTCTATGCGGTGGCATTTAATCGCTCCTTATTAATTTATGCAAAAAACGCTTGGTTAAAAAAGTTGTTTGTTTTTCGTTTTTATTAATATACTTTGTAATATTTTTTTTTTCAACAAAATTGGGATTTTTATATTCTTGTGAATTTTTAAGGGATTTTTTTATTTTTTCAAGGCAAGTACGGATAAATATTTCTGCGCACAAATCAACGGAATTAATATAAGGATCAAAAATAACGTGCCATTGTCCGATTTTAATTATATCTCTTCGGCTCAAATTCGTTTCTTCCTCGAATTCTTTAAATAAATTTAATTCCGGCTCTATTTGTCCTGTATTATTATAACTTTCATCATCAATAACTCCTGAGGGTACGACTTCAATTTGTCCGGGCGCTAGAAAATTATTTTCGCTTCTTATGGCAAGGGTATAAAAATTTTTACCCTTTTCCCGTACAACACAAACTCCCGTTGTGCCTAAAACCGTTGCTTTAAAACATGGATTTTCCATTAATTTATGAGCAACAATGTAACGGTAGTTTAAAAAAAACGCGTTAATTGTTAAACTTTTTTTGCTGTTTTTTAAAGAATCAACGCAAAGCGTTTTACCGTCAAAAAGCGTTTTGTTTTTATTACGTTCGTTTTCCCATATTTTATCAACGCGTTTTTTTAATACATTATCAAAATACGGAGGAGAAATTTGGTTAATCTTTACTTCGCCTTTATATAAAAAACCCGGTTCAATTTTCATATTTACCTTTTACAAATAATTTTTGCGGCATCGTATAAATTAGCGC
>CAYUYT010000263.1:0-5007 GCA_964449345.1 uncultured Spirochaetia bacterium
AAATCAAAGTATTGTATATTGTAATTGCTTTTCAACCGACACTTTAAAGTGTCGATTGCATAAAATTTAAAGTATTATTAGTATATACAATTAGCAGAGAATGTTGAATTGAGAGCAATATTTAAAATCAGATTTTTCCGTCTTGCTTTATTTTAAATTGGAGTATATAATTTAATCATGGAACCTGATAATTTAACAAAACAAGAAAAAATAAATTTATTGAAACTTGCCCGGCGGAGTATTGAAATCGAGTTGTTCGGAAAATCCGACATTAAAGTAAATGAAGGGTTTCCCATTTTTGGTGAAAAACGCGCTGCATTTGTAACTTTACACAAGAAAGGTGCTTTAAAAGGGTGTATCGGACATATTATTGCACAGGATACGCTTTTAAATACGATTATAGAAATGGCCATATCTGCCGCCTTTAATGACCCAAGGTTTCCTTCCTTAACAAAACAGGAATACTCTGAAATTGATATTGAAATATCAGTATTAACCCCGCTTGAAGAGGTTGATTCCTATAAAGACGTTAAACCCGGTGTTCACGGAATAATTATATCCAAAAATTTTTATAAAGGCGTTTTATTGCCGCAAGTAGCAACACAACACAACTGGGATGCTGAAACGTTTATTAAACACGGCTGTATGAAAGCAGGTCTTCCGCCTGACGAATATAAAAACGGTGTTAATATAGAAATTTTTGCGGCAAATGTTTTTAATGAAAAGGAACTTGGATTATAACCGGATAAAATATGAAATTAAATTCACATTCTTTAATGAACAATTATATGTATATTCTTGCAGAAATTGGGATAAATCATGATGGTGATATTAAAATCGCTAAAGATTTAATAAAAGCCGCAAAAACTGCCGGCGCAGACGGCGTAAAATTTCAAATAATTCATCCCAACACTTTATTAAACGCATACGTTTATGAGGATGGTGTAAAGAAACCTAATCCTGCTATTAAAATATTTAATAAATATGCATTATACGACAACGACTATATTGAACTTGCTGAGTATTCCGCTAAACAGGATATTGATTTTATGTGTTCGTGTTTCGATAGAGAGTCCGTTGATTTTATAGACCCTTATGTAAAAGCGCATAAAATTGCTTCCGGTGATATAACGCATATTCCCCTATTAAAGCATATAGGATCAAAGCATAAACCCGTTATCCTATCAACGGGTATGTCTGACATTCACATGATAAGACAAGCGCTAAATGCAATAAGGGACGGCGGGGGAAAAGATATAACTTTACTTCATTGTGTTTCACTTTACCCGCCTTCTGATAACGAAGTAAATTTAAATGCTATTAGGGTATTGCAAAACGAATTCGAATTGCCTGTTGGGTTTTCAGACCATACTCTTGATGACATTTCAGCAATCGCAGCATATTCACTTGGCGCGCGCTTTATTGAAAAACACGTTACTTTTAACAAAAACGCGACAGGGGCTGATCATGCAATGAGTATTGAAATAAACGATTTTGCTAGAATGATTGAAAAATTAAGGCGTTTGCAGGAATTAACAGGTGTTGCAGAAAAGATACCCGCGCAAAGGGAAAAAGAAGTTGCAAAGGGTGCATTACGCGGTGTTTATGCACGGCAAAATATAAAAAAGGGCGATATTTTTTCAGAGGAAAATGTATTAATAGCACGTCCTGCATCAAAGTTAAAGCCGGTTGATTTTTACGTTTTAGAGGGAAAAACCGCATTGCGGGATATTTCCGAAGGTGATGAATTAAACCACGGGGATTTTTAACATGACAGCGGTAATTATTCAGGCGCGTATGAAATCAAGCCGTTTGCCTGAAAAAGTTTTAAAAAGGGTTTCAGGCGTTCCCATATTAACGCATTTAATCAACCGTTTAAAAAAAATAAATCAATGTGAAAAAATAATCGTAGCTACAACGCTTGACCCTTCGGACGATGCCATAGAGCAATATTGTATAGAAAATTCGGTGTCCGTTTTTCGCGGTAGTATAAACAACGTAATGAACCGTTATTTAGAATGCGCCCGCATATATGAAGTTAATATTATTATACGTGCTTGTGCAGACACTCCCATTGTTGACGTTCCCACGATTGACAAAATGGTTGCCCGACTCGTTGCAAATGAATGCGATTATTGCGGTATAGCAAAAGGATACCCTTGTGCGAGTACGGGTGTAGAGGTTTTTACTTTTAATGCTTTGGAGAAACAAGCTGGATTTGAATTATCGCAATCGGATAAAGAACATGTTTCTATTTTTATGAGGCAAAGCAATGAATTTAAACGTTGCGGTATTATTCCTGATAAGGAAATACGCAGAAGCGATTTGCGTCTTACTGTGGACACTCAAGCGGATTTCGATTTAATAACGGAAATTTTTAAAAATTTTGAACACATTGATTTTTCTTTACGCGATGTTATAAAATTATTAGACGAAAAACCCGAGTTAAAAAAAATTAATGCCCACATAACGCAAAAAAAACTCACAACACCTTCGATTATAGTAGGCATAATTGTTAAAACCATGGATGACGAATTTAGGGAAGAACTTAAAAAAACGTTTATTGAAAAGAACCATATAGGTATTGAATTGATGTACGTGAGTATGAGCGACCCTAATTTTGATTGGGTAAAATTTTCTAGAGATGCAAGTGAGTTTGATTACGTTTTATATGATAAATCCCTTGAATATCTAACTTTTCGCGTTCCTTCACACAAAGTTGACCTTAATTTAGCCACACCGGAAGTAATGGTGAAAATGGTAAAAGAAGAACTCGGTGTTGAATAATAATTACTCCATTTTGTTGGAAATAGTATATTAAACCAAAATTTGCTAAAATATGGAATTCGCCACATAAAAAGCAAAACATCCGAAAGATAAAAAATACCCCAGCTTTTTACCGCAAATGCGGAGGAAGAGAATCACCGCTGTAGCACAATCTTTAAATAAAGAGGGTGGTATTTTTTTTATACGTTGTGATTATGAATTTAAGATAGCTAGCCATAGGGCGCAGGTATGTTACCTGCCAATAGAGGCTACAATGACCATTGTAGCCTCTACAATGTGAGTTTTTTCTTCTCTTATCTTCAAGTCCCCTTTATTTGAAGGGAGATTTGACTATGGTAAAGCTCTGCTTTATCAAAGGGATTTAGAATTATTTTTCAAAGCCACGTTCGTATTTTAGCCCGAAACTTTTACCCAAACCTCAGCGGTTTAAATAAATTTCCTTATTTTAACGATAATTATTATAATACATAGAAATATTATTAAATTGCACCAAAATTTTACTAATTCAAAGTTAATTTTTATACATTTAGCGTAAAAAATTAATGCGACAATTGTTCAAAGCAGTATTGCTTTCAAGTAAATCAAATTAACCGTTCATACTTTTTAAAAATGCGGAATTGGTTTTTGATTTCCCCATTTTATCTAATAGCAATTCCATTAATTCGACGTTACTCATGGGGGCAAAAACTTTTCGCAAAACCCATAATTTGTTCATTTCCATCTCGGATAAAAGTAATTCTTCTTTCCTGGTTCCGGATTTGAAAATATCCATTGAAGGATACAAACGGCGTTCAACGAGTTTACGGTCAAGATGAAGTTCCATGTTACCCGTTCCCTTGAACTCCTCAAAAATAACCTCATCCATTCTGCTGCCTGTGTCAATTAAAGCCGTAGCAATGATAGTTAAACTTCCGCCTTCTTCTATATTACGTGCCGCGCCAAAAAATCTTTTAGGTTTATGCAACGCATTAGAATCCACACCGCCGGAAAGTATCTTTCCCGATGTAGGAACGACCTGATTATACGCCCTAGCTAAACGCGTTATTGAATCAAGTAGAATAACAACGTCTTTTTTATATTCAACAAGTCGCTTTGCCTTTGAAATAACCATTTCCGCTACTTGCACGTGTCGTTGAGCGGGTTCATCGAACGTAGAGGAGATTACTTCACCGTCAACGTTTCTTTCCATGTCCGTTACTTCTTCGGGGCGCTCATCAATTAAAAGCACAATAAGAACGACTTCCGGATGGTTGGCTGTTATTGCATTCGCAATTTCCTGAAGCAACATTGTTTTACCTGTTCTAGGCGGTGCAACGATTAAGGAACGCTGGCCTTTGCCTACCGGAGTAAAAAGGTCCATAATTCTTGTTGACATTTTAGTAGGATAAAATTCTAAGTTTAACTTTTCTTCAGGATATAACGGTGTAAGGTTATCAAAGTTAATTCTTTTATTATCGCTATTCGGATGTTCACCGTTTACAGCTTCAACGCGCAACAAGGCAAAAAACCTTTCATTATCTTTTGGCGAGCGAACCTGCCCTGCAACCGTATCACCGGTTAATAATCCAAATAAACGTATTTGAGAAGGAGAAACGTAAATATCATCAGGTCCAGGCAAGTAGCTGTATTTAGGCGAACGTAAAAAACCGTATCCGTCCGGCAAAACTTCCAAAACCCCGCTTGCAAAAATGTAGCCATGGCGTTTTGCCTGAGCATCAAGGATTTCAAAAATTAAATCCTGCTTTTTTCTTCCCGAAATCCCTTCAACGCTATATTCTTTTGCAAGTTCCATTAACTTTCGCATATTCATTGAAGACAATTCGTTAATATCAAGGCGTTCATAATGCGGTATACCGTTTTTCTTTTTACTGTATGATTTGCTTTTTGTTACCTTTGCACGGGGTTTTTTTCCTGAAAAATTTTCATTATTGTCTGATTTTTTTTCCTCTGCAGAATTTACAGAATCCGTTGCAACGGTTTCTTCTTTTTTCTCGTTATCGTCCATAATTAGTTCTTATTTTTTATTTAATTTAAATAATACATATTGATTTCTAGATTTTTGAATTTTCACCCAGTTTTTTTGATTAACAATCTTGGTGGAAAATATTTGTGAGATTAGCTTTCATGGATTTGAAAACTGTACTCAATTTAAGAAATCATTAAATAATAGTCAAGGCGAATAAACATTTTTTATTATAATAAAAAAAAAAAAATGAAAAA
>CAYUYT010000264.1:0-4979 GCA_964449345.1 uncultured Spirochaetia bacterium
GAAACAGACGATGAACTAGCAGTTGCTCGAATAATCCTAAAAAAAGGAGAATTAAAGAAATCAACGCGAACGTTAACATATCCCAAACAGGCAAAGTGTTCATAAATAACGAACAAGTTTTACTCGAAGAAATTTCACTTATATGGGAAACTCTTGAAAAAACGGATATGGATAATTTAATTTCTCTTTGGAACAAAAGGAATAACAGAATTGAATTGATAGAATTTCCTTATTCCAAACCTCACAACGTAAAAGAATTATACATTGACAAACGATTGCCGCTTAATTATGAACGAGTGGATAATTTCAATTCAGGCGATGATATATATAAAAACGTTGAACTTAAACTAATTAACAAAAAAGGGAGCATATAATTGAAAGTATATTTACGAAAAATCCCCGTTAACAATAGCGAATATGAGTTTTGCGATATAAGTAAATTCGTTAAAAAAATAAATATTGCGAAAAAACAATTAAAATCAGGGCAAAATGAAATTCAAGCAAATGATTTTGTCATTGACGTTATAAATCATAACGGTAAATTTTCAGAAATACAAAAAGGCGGTTTTTTCCCGGAAGGTAATGCATACAAAATACCCGTTTATATTATTGATGAAAAAACCATGGCCATATTGGATGCCGGTATTATTAAAAATATTAAAGAAAACATACACACCAATATTGCAACAATTTACGTTAGCTCTCCCGTTACCTTATTAAAGAAAAAAATTAATTGTAATTTCAATTCAGTTACGCCTCCTGAATTAATTTTAAAAATATTAACTGATTCAGGCATAAACAGCCAAGGGGTAAACAACGCGAGTTTTGAAAAATCAAAAAATTACTATGAAAATCTTAACATAAACGTTAATGTAAACTTAACAAAGCAGGATAATAAAAACGGCTTCAACATAATTAACGAAATTCTTTCAATGACAGGGGATAGTATTTTCGTTCACAATAACATTATTTACTATTATTTAAATAAAGCGTATAACGGCGAAGCAGGATATAATATTCCCGAAAGCGAAATTATTTCTCCTATAATTTTAAACAGAATCGGTACAAACCATATCATAACAACGGTAAAATATAAAATTACTGACTCAACGGAATATGAATACAAACTTGAAGATGACTACCCCGACTTGCAATATATAAAACTATCATACCATGAAAATGAACATTACAAAGATTATTCAACGGGAAAGATTACATTAAACATTAATGAAACCTCATTTAGACAAATTGCTAAAAATTACTTAACAAAAAATGGCGAGAGAAAATTAAAGGCAGATTTTAGCTTAGATTTAAAATATTCTTTTTTTAAAATTGGGCAAATTTTAAACTTAAATATAAAAAATAAAAACCTTTTTTCAGAACCATTTGAAATTATAAGTAAAACTACGGATTATTTAAAAAGAACCGTAAAGTTACAATGCATGGATTTAAATTTATACCCTAAAATTAAATCAGATTTAAGTTTTTTGCCGCCGCAAAAAGTATCAGGTTTTTATGCGTTATGCAAAGGCACTCATGTTAAATTATACTGGATTTCCGTTACAAAAAATATTAACCACGATTTAATAGAAAACCTTGCAGGATACAAATTATACTACGGCAAATTTTCACTAAATTACAATTCAATGCATATAAAATATTCAGGCAAATCCCCTATCCTCATTAATAACTACGTATATACATTTGATATATGGAACTGCCCAAAACATACACGCATATTTTTCAATATAACCTCATTTACAACATCTGATATTGAATCTAATTTTACTAACGAAATTTCAATTACTACCGGTAATTCCGGCTACGGTATAACACCATACGGCTCGGATTACGGACATTAAAAAAGGAGAATTATATGCCTATTTTAGGTACAACGGAAAATTACAATTTAAACAAATATGAATCCGGCTCTGACGATTGGGGACCTGGAATGAACAACAACATGGACGTTATTGATAATGAAATCAAAAACGGACGCCATGCAAACAATATTCAGTACGATGCCACAACAACCGTAAAAGAAAAAATAGACGGAATGGCAACGAGCGGTTTTGAAACAGGATTTATACTCCCCTTTCCTAAACGCGTTGCCCCTAACGGCTTTATTATGGCAACGGAAGGGTATTCAATCGGCAATACCCTAAGCGGTGCGGATTATGAAGGCAATGATTATAAAAATTTATACGCGCTTTTGTGGGAAAATGCAGAAATTTCCGACAATATGGCAATTATATCATCTGTAAAAGGCGTAAGTTGGAATGCTGATTGGGATATAGGCAAAACGATTACTATTGATTTAGCAAATTATTTTTTACGCCCTGCAAAATGTGATGTAAATAATATTGGCGAAAAAATACAAGACGCGTTTCAGGCTTGGCAATTAGGTTCAACAGAAGATTTATCAGGCGTAGTAAATTATTACGGACACATTGCACAGAGAGATTATGAAGATGATGTCCATCCCGGTGGCTCCGGCTGGAGTTATTCCCGTTATCATCAATTAGGGCAAGGAGATTCTAAAATGTTGAAAGCCATGAATGACGGCACTCACGGGGAGCCAAGAACTGACGATGAAACACGTCCAAAGAATGTTACTATGCCGTATATTATAAAATTGTGAGGATAAAGTAAATGACGTTACCGCATAAACGACCGTTATTAATATCCGGTTTCGGGGATACGCGGGGGCGAAAGTCTCCCCATACCGGTATTGACACAATCCCCGCCGGTTCGGGGCATTGGCCTGGCATATCCAGGCATCAAAAAGACGCGCAAAATAATTTGCGTCTTGCAACAAATATAAAAAGCGTTTTATCCGGTGTTTGTATTTGGGAAGGATTTATTTCAGGCGCAGGCTACACCGTAGCCGTTGAAGTAGAAATAAACGAAAATAAGTTTGTTTTTTTATATGCGCATTTATCGGAAATAAGCGTTAATGTTGGCGATTACTTAGAAGAAGGCGCGATACTTGGTAAAATGGGTTTTTCCGGCGTTGATAAAGATAATGTTCATTTGCATTTATCCGTTTGTCAAAACCCGTTATGCGATGTGCCAAAAATGTTTCACGATAAATCCCTTATCGACCCTATAATATTTTTTGAAATGCAATGGAACGGAAGCGAGGGCAGGTATGAGCTTTTTTCGGGTCATAGGCGCTTTGAATTGTATATATAAGGAAGAAAAATATGGATAATACAAAAGTTAATGTTGAAATAACGGGTGAAAAAATACTCGATATACTGATGCGTTTTCCTAAAATGCAGGAAGATATTACAGAAATAAAGAAAGAACTAAAAGCTAATATAAGCTGCCGGATACGTTGCAACGCGTTTGATACCAGATTATCAAAAATCGAAGAGGATATTTCCGGTTTGAAATCCGGTGTGGATAAAATCAACGCAGATAAAACGGATTTTCAGTCTTGGTTTAAACGCACTATTGTTGCAACGATTTTAACAATTTTTTTAGCCGCAATGGCAGCGTTATTATATAAAGGTATCAAGTATGACCGTCAAGAACAAAGTAAAAGCAAAGTAACGAATAAAGTTAAGTAACGTGCTAATTATTTAAATAAAAAAATTCTCAACCTTTTAATATTTGACAAAAAATTAGAATATGTTTAATATATGTTGGTAGATAAGAGATAATATTGGGTAATTTAATATTTTGTTAAAAGAAGAAGTTTACTATGGTTACCATGGCACTACTAAAGCTTGTGCTGAAAATATACTTGAAGAAAATATATTCGTTCCCTCAAATAATAATAAATGGTTAGGAGAAGGTATTTATTTTTTTATAGATGTTTTATCATCGAGCGGTAAACTTGAGGCAATAAAATACATGAAACGAAAAAAAAAAGAAAAAAGTAATAATATTAAAGTTATTAAAGCCTTAATTATTAGTAAAAAAATATTTAATTTAACCGATAATTCTGATGAAATACACGGAATTTTCAATAAAGTTTATAATAAAGCAAAAGAGAAGTACTACAAGAGCAAAGGTACTTATAAAGGATTTTCTGAGCATTTAATATATACTTTAATTAGCGATGTATTAAAATCGGATGCAATACTAGTACTAGTTGATGGTGCTAAAAAAAATCCAGATTTTCGCTACACAATTAGAAGGCCACAACTAATTTTATGTATCAAAAATTCCGAGTGTATTGAAGAAATGAGTTTGTGTGAGGATTAACATGAGTTATACAAAAGAAGCATTAATAGAACTACTTAATAAACTAGAAACCATGGATGATGAAACTTTTCAATACTATTGCGATATAACAGAAGAACGTAAAAAAGATTTTTCTTCAAATGTTTTATTAAATGACGATATTTATTTTTCAAATGAATCGAAATGGGATCCAATAAATAAATTTAAGCATATTACTATTGAAGATTTTTCTGTTGATAAAAACGTTTCTTTGAAGCAATTAAAAAACATCGAAAGCGAAAATTTAATTATGGAGGAGCAGTTATTACACTTAGAAAAGGATGAAGAAAGAAATTTTAATAATGATAAAAATTTCCTTTTAGCAAGTTGAAAATAATTATATGGAAGAAGCACAAATACAATTCATAGGTTTTAAAATTTCTAAAATTAATTTAGAAATCAATGAAATTTTTTATAATAATAGTAATCAGAGAGATTATAAATTAAATATTGAGAATTCGTATGCAGTTGCAGAAGATATAAGTTTTGGAGAACATTTTTTTTCAATAAAGATCACAACAGAAGATAATAGTTTTTTTCTTGAACTAAACCTAAAGGGAGGATTTAAGAATAAAAATATTAATGATAAAGAAATATTTGAAAATTTAATGAAAAAAAATGCTGCTGCAATATTATTTCCTTATGCTAGAAGTGCAATAAGTAATTTAACATTAAATGCAAACATTCCTCCATTAATCATGCCTTTAATTAATTTAACAAAGAATGATGAAAAAAAAGTAAAATAT
>CAYUYT010000265.1:0-4925 GCA_964449345.1 uncultured Spirochaetia bacterium
TGGTATTAATAGGGATATAAAATACTTTAAAATCAATTAAAAGCAATAGTAAAATCATGATAAGCACAGAAATACCAATTACAATTGATCTTAGACCCACTCAAAACGTTTTCTTTTAGAGGGTTTTTCACCGAATATATTCCGTTACCTTTATTTATAAAATATTTTTGTTTAAACTTTTCAGGAACTTTTTCAAGCGCGTTCTCAGGATATTCCGCTTTAAGCGCTTGTTTTAATGCGGATGTGGAAATGTCAGTAGCGAGAATTTTTGTATCGATTTGGTTAAAATCCGAATACTTGTTATCATCAATGAGCATTGCTATCGAATATGGTTCTTGTCCGGTTGAACATCCTGCACTCCAAATACGAAGTTTATTATTTTCTTTGTTAATCAGAAATTCTCTGCTTTTTATTGATTCGTTGAAATAATTAAAGTGTTCTATTTCCCTAAAAAAGAATGTGTGGTTTGTAGATATTTTATCCGCAAGCATTCGAATTGCATCTATGTTATTATCGAATAAATCATCCATGAAATTATCATATCCCTGATGATTTGATTTCCGTAGTAAAGAGTCAAGGCGTGCTTTAAGCATAGCATTTTTAGTTTTGGGAATTTGTATCCCGAATACTTCATAAATATATTTGCTTAATTTTGATAAATAATCATCGCGAATTTTAATAAATCTATGACTTAATTCAAAACATCCGAATTTTTTCGGTTCTTTTGTATTCTCATTCAGCATTAAAAAATCCTTTCACTTCAACTTCTTTAATTAGATGTTCTGCGTTAATTATAATTATAACGCCTTTTTCTTTTTTACCTATACCTTTTATATTAGCGTTATTTGTTCCCGAAGATTCAGTAAAATCTATATTTTTTTCAGAAATATCCAGAACCTCTTCTACTGTATCAACAATTAAACCCGTGTCTCCGGCTTCAAGCCGTACGAGGATAATACACGTTCTGTCATCGTATTCACGTTCCGGCATTCTGAATTTAAGGCGTAAATCTATAACGGGGATTATTTTTCCGCGTAGATTAATAACGCCTTTAACGTATTCGGGCGCATCGGGTACTTCTGATATTTTTTGAAGCTCTATTATTTCTGAAATATATTTTATACCGATACCGTAAAACTCTTCGCCTAACCTGAAGCTTAAATATTTATCATTTATGTTATCTTCATAATCTTCATCAAATTTTTCATCAAACTCTTGATTTTTTTTATCATATGCCATTTCGTTCATATCCTGCTCCTATTAAAAACTCTCAAAATCGTTATCAAGCATAATAACGTGCTCAGGGTTTTCTCCGTTTTTATCTTTGTCATTTGAGTAAATCTCGTTAGTTTGTTTATAGCTTTGATTAAAATGTTTTTGTTCGCTTTGGCTTTTTCCGTTACCTTTATTTTTGTATTCCTCATAAGTTTTCTGAAAAGCTTTTACAAAATCCTCCGGTAATTCCTCAAGCATTCCTGAAGGAACGGGCAGGGCTCTTTTGGTTTTTAATTTAAACCTTCCGATTAAAGCGTTTAATTGTTTTGCCTGTGCTGATAATTCTTCCGATGTAGCTGCGGTTTCTTCTGCGTTAGCTGTATTTGATTCAGTAACGGTTTCAATTTGGGATAACCCGTTGTCTATTTGTTCGATTGCTTTTGCCTGCTCATCTGTTGCCGTGTCAACTTCCATCATAAGCTCATTAACTTTTGAAGAACTCTCGTTAACTTTTTTTAATGTTGAGTATAACGTGTTAACGTTCGCGCTCACAAGCCCGATATTTTCTATTGCGTTTTCAACTTTTGCGGATGTTTCTTTAACCGAATCAGCGCTTTTCATTGCAAGGTTTCTAACTTCCTCTGCAACAACGGCAAAGCCTTTACCGTATTTACCCGCTCTTGCCGCTTCAACGTTTGCGTTTAATGCAAGGAGGTTAATTTGAAAAGCAATGTCGTCTATTACTTTAGTGATTTTTTTGATTTCTTCGGATGATTTATTAACTTCTTCCACAGCGTTTAATAAATAATCCATTTTTTCGCTGACTTGGTTTGTTTGCGTGTATGTTTCTTCTGATAGTTTTTTTGCAACTCCGATGTTTTCCGAGTTAAGTTTTGCCTGATTGTTTATTTCATTTGACGTTGCTGATATTTGTTCAACACTGCTTGCCTGTTCGCTTGCACCCTGAGATAAACTTTGGCTTGCGGCTGAAATTTGCCCGGCTCCTGCCGCCACCTGTTCAGATGCGGAATTAACTTCGGAAAGTATTTCGTTTAAATTGTCAATCATGTTAGAAAGTGATTGGCCCAATTTGTCTTTATCCGAAGCGTGTTCAATTTTGATGTCTAAATTGCCTTCTGATATTTCTATAATTTTATCTGCTTTGTATCGCAATGAATTCATAAAATTATTGAAAGATTCGGATAAAACGCCAATCTCATCGTTGTTTTTATGTTTTATTTCTATATCAAAATCACCCTTTGCGCCTTGTTTAAATTTATCAACCATTTTGCCAAGGGGCATTGCAATCATTATTCTAACAACGATAAAACTTAAGAGTATTAATATTAAAGTAGCAATTATACCTGCAATAATTATTATTTGCGTTATATTATTAGAAACTGCCATTATATCACTCATTTCAACTAACGTGATTAAGTTCCATGGTACAATTTCGAATTTGGAGTAAGCAAGGTATTTATCCATACCCTGAAAAAAGTATTCCAGTTGACCGTTTGTCTTTTTGCTGTTTATTACTTTCCTAATAAAGTCATGTTTGCTTAAATCTGCAAAAATAAGTTTTTTCTGTGGATGTGCCAGTACTCTGCCTTTATCGTCAAATAATGCCATATAACCCGTTTGACCGATTTTTTTGTTTAAAAATTCTTTATAAATATTTTCAAGGTCAGCCGGCAATGCAATTATCCCTAAAAATTTCCCTTCTTTACCATATATAGGAGATGCCGTTACAAAAGTCGGATGACCGGAAACCGGTGACTTATAAGGAAATTTATCCGTGTGGACTTTTACGTTTTTTACCCCTTTCCAAAACGGAAACTTTTTTATATCAAGGCCGTTGAAGGATTTACCCGTTATATTCATGCTTGCAACGACAATTCCTTGTGCGTTAGCAATAAATGCTGCTTCAAGATATGGAACGGATTTGAAAATTTCGTTTACGATTACATTAGAGCTGTTGAATTCCTTATTCGACAATTCGCTGATAATAGTTTGTCTTTTTGCGTTTGAAATAGCTTTGTCCCGCAATTCTTTGATTCTGCCTACTATGAGTTTTTTAAAAAAAGTTACATCTCTAGTAAGTGTTTGTGTTTTTTCATTATGCACTTGTTTTTTTGCGCTGTTGGAAATTATTAAACTTAATGAACCAAATATAATTATTGCAATTGTCATTATTAACAAATTAAGTTTAACAGCTAAAGTCATTTTTTTAGTATTTATCTTCATTTTTTTCTCCTTATTCATTAAAACTTTTAAAGTTAAATATTTATTAATCCGTATCTGTGCCGGATTTGTTTCTCTTTTTTATTACTTCACCGGTATTGATAATGTGACATACATCACCGTTACCTAATAGCGAACAACCTTTTAATTTCTTTGTATTCTTTAAAAAACCGGGCAACGGCTTTATAACGAGTTGCTGTTTACCCAAAATACTGTCAACGAGAAACGCTGCTGTATCTTTGCCACGGTTAACTATTATATAAGTCTTTTTCGTTATTTCCGATTCATCTTTTACATCGAATACTTTATTAAGCGAAATAGCGGGCATGGTTTTGTTCCTAAGCTTTATGTAATCTGACCCCGATTCAACGGAAAAAAGATTCTCTTTTTCCGCAGAGACAAACTCTTTCACATCGTCCATTTGTAAGGCATAGTACCCGTTGCCAACACTACATATAATCGCATCTATTATTGCCATTGTTAAAGGAACGCGGAAAACTATCTCGGTGTATTTATCCGGCTCGGAATTAATTTCAACGTTTCCGTTTAATTCTTCTATGTTTCGTTTGATAACGTCAAGTCCAACCCCGCGCCCTGAAATATCCGTTATGTTTTCCGCTGTTGAAAACCCCGGCTCAAAAAGCAAATCAAAAACTTCATGGTCGCTTAAATTTTCCGTATCGCCGGAAACAACGCCTTTTTGTTTGGCTTTGTTTATGATTTTTTCACGGTTTAAACCTGCTCCGTCATCTCTAACGGAAATCACAACTTCGTTTGCTTCGTTATAAGCATTAATGTAAATATTGCCTTTTTCCGGTTTCCCCAAAGAAATTCGCCTTTCTTTATTTTCAATTCCATGGTCAACGGAATTCCTGATTGTATGAAAAAGCGGGTCGGAAATCTTTTCAAAAATATTCTTGTCAATTTCCGTTTCTTTTCCCTGTATATGAATGTCAACGTTTTTATCTAACTTAACGCAAAGCTTTTTAATTAAACCGTGTAACTTGCTGAATAAATTATCAAGGGGAAGCATTCGAATTGAAAGTGTTATTTCCTGAAGTTCCCGCGTTATTTTATTTAATTCGTCGGAATTTTTTTGAAAGCTAATATTTTTAAGCTTATTAATTTCAGGGTTGTTTATTATTAAAGACTGGGCAATCATGAGTTCTCCGACCAAATCGAATAAGCGGTCAAGTTTATCAGTGCTTACCCTGATATTTTTTGTTTTCACCATTTGTTCTATTTCGCTGTAACGATATTTGCTTTTTTCGCTATTTATTTTATCCTCTGTTTTATTTTTTATCTCTTCAATTTCAGGCAAGTTTTTTTGTACGTTGCTTGTATGAACTTTAGTTTGTTTTTGATTTTTTCCTGATTCATAATTTACGGATAAATCAATTACTATCTGCTCCTTGTCTTGGCTTTTTAATACATTCTCTTGGTTGTGAATTTGTTCGTTTCCGCTATGG
>CAYUYT010000266.1:0-4851 GCA_964449345.1 uncultured Spirochaetia bacterium
AAAAGAAAAAAAAGGTTAATAGAAAAAAAGACGAACTCGATGTACCGTGGTCAGACAACGGAAGAAAACCTTCACAAAAAAAATATCAAACCAAAGAAGCAAAATTAAAAGCCAAACTATCATTAAAGCACAGCGACATTATAATAAAAGCACACAAAGAGTATCTTGATTTATATATAAGAAAAAAGGAAAATATTAAATCCATATTACTAACAACGGTAACAGGTGATTTTAATACTAACAGACACCCCGGAAACGAATATGCATTGCGAAGTATGAATTATATTAAAGAAAACGGAAACGAACTATTATTATATAAAGGCAAATTTTTAGGAAAAGCGCAAAAATTGTATTTTCTCATAACTTCTACGATTACGGAAAACAAAGAATTTAAAAAAGCTTTTCATTTGCGAGTTCCCCGTTACGTTATTTACGGATATAAATGGGAAAATTTTGGCACCCTTAGAATAGCCGAAAGCACTAAAATCAACATACGCACTTTTGCAGAAAAATTTGCAAGCTATAAGTCAGGTTATGCTGATAACGTTATTACCGTTAACTTAAAGTTATATTCAGGCAGAGATTTTTTCCGGCCTTCAATGAAAATTTACAAACTTGCGGAATCAAAAAGTTATGTCGTTGCTTATGTGGTTTATAAGGATAATAACAAATATTTTAAAAATTTTCTTGTTTCGGTTGGCGGTAAAGAATATAAAGAAATTTTCTTTAGCCGTACTGATACCGTAAGGGATTTACGCGGAATATTAATTTATAGTAAATACGATGTTATCAATAAAAAAGTGGTTAAATTTAAATTTTATATTGAAAAAAAAGACAAACAAAGAATTGTTTTTATTTCAGGGCAGGACTCATCGGGGAACAAACCGGAAAATAACATTAGATTAAAAATCCCGGTAAAAGGTGTAAGCATCTCAACAATCACTCAAAACGCCAATAATGTTAAAGAAGCGCCTCAAGATATTTCTGATAAGAATCAAGGTAACAAAAACAAAGAGCAAAATAGCAACGCACCGCCTCCATTAGAAGAGCAATAATTAGGAGTTAAAATGAATACGCACGCTAAATCCATTTTCGTAATAATTTTCGGAATATTTAGTACTGTTCTCGGTATTCTGCTACCTAATCAAACGAAAATAAATGCCTTTGGCATTTACGCTCTAGCAGGCATAATTTTTATTATTTACGGTATATTTATTTTACTTAAAAATGTAAACACACAAAATGCAAAAGCAAAGCAAAACAAAAGTACATTTTCTTTTGAACAATCCAAGCTTTTAATTGCTTTACGCATATTGGCTATAGTCTTAACAATATTTTCATTTGCGTTAACAATTATTTTAGGCAATTCGCATTTGGAAGAGCTTTTGGGTGTTTCGGCTTTTATATTTTTCCTTGCCCTTTGCTTGATGATTTTATTATTTGTATTGAAAGGTATAAAATCAGCCGATTAATATCTTATACATAATTAATATTTTTTACGGTATTATTAAAAAAACTGGATTTTTTTTTATATTCTGATAAAATATACATAATTCAACTTAATACAATCGGAGGAGTGATGAGTTCAAATAAAGATATAATATTAAATATAAAGAAAAAAAGAGTAATTTTATTAAGTGATTTAAAAAAAATTCGACATTTAAAAGACGTTTCTGATTGGAATAAAGTAAATCCCCTTTCATTAATTGATTACCATGCTAAATTTCATCATTATGACGGCGGATTGGTTGAATTTCAAGGCACTCCTGCATACATTTCTAAAAAGCAAATAAGTATTTTAGGGCAATTTGTTAAATGGAAATTTCCTTTTGTCGTTAA
Organism: uncultured Spirochaetia bacterium; assembly: GCA_964449345.1. Taxonomy (GTDB): domain Bacteria; phylum Spirochaetota; class CALGPD01; order CALGPD01; family CALGPD01; genus CALGPD01. Next base: position 1,840 of record CAYUYT010000266.1, read on the forward strand.
AGTAGAAGAAAATTCCTAAACATTTACTCAAGGATTTTATTTTGAAAATAAGCTTGCCTTTTAACAATAATAACGCGTTAGAAAAGGCAACAACGGATTATCTCTATCTACTCAATCGTAATTATCCGGTAAAAGCAAGCATTAACATTGTTGGAAACAGGTATAATTTAGATAAAAAATGCCGCGAAATCTTGAAACGGGGAATCTATCCCGATAAAATCTCCTTAAAACGAAAAAACAAAATTGTTGAAAATTCTAAAATGAAAAATAAATGCGTTTTTGTTGACACATACAATGTAGTAACGGTTATTTCATCTGTTATGCGCGGGCTTCCGGCTTTTTATTGTTCAGACGGGGTTGTTCGTGATATATCAGGGTTATATGATGAAAATAAAAAAAATCAAAATTTTAACCAAATTCTAAAAATGCTTAACAGTTACTTTTTCAAATATACTCCGAAACAAATAATTTTCGTTCTTGATAAAGGCGTTTCAAAAAGCGGACAGACAGCAAATAATATTAGAACAAATTTTAATTACAAAGTTTTTCACGTTACACTTGAAAAAAACGCAGATAAATTTTTATCCGAAAAATCATTTGTTATTACTGCTGACTCGGTAATAATTGATGAGGTTGAAGGAATATTCGATACTGCCGGTACAATAATACAAAACGCATTAAAGTTAAAAATACCTGCAATAATAGAATAAAACTTTATTAAAATATTTAAATTAATGTAATTTTATTTTACATTATTAATTTTTCCGTGTAATATAATAAATATTAAATACGGAGAAAAAAATGGACTTTTATCAACTTGAAAAAGATGTAAACGAACTTGATATAATAAAAATTCAAAAACTTGTTTCTTGGCTTTCACATAAAGAAGTCGCAATTATTTCCCATGTTTTTTCACAAGTTACAGCAAAAAATTTAATGGACAATACCTCAAAAGCCGGACGGAAAATAATCGAAGAAGAGATGAAAAATTGTGAAGAAAATTTTGAAGAAAATTTGCCTGAAACTAAGATTGTGTAAAAGTTTTTTGAAGAAAATTTGCCTGAAGTTTACGTTACTGTAAAAAAATACGTTAACTTAATAAACAAAGGTAAATCAATTGATTATATTGATGAAGGTAAATAAAATAACCAACTTATTTTTTTAAGGGTTTATATTATTAGTTTAAAATTTAACGGTAACTTATGAAATATTTTGCATTAATCTTAATTTTACTGAATGCGTGGATAAATAATACAACGGAACAAAAATTACTAAAACGCCTTGAGCAACTTTATAATAATGCATATAAATGGCAAATAAGCAGGCATTATTATAAAATGGCGAAATATTTTTCATATAACAAACTGGCTGATAAAGCGTTTATAATGCTAACAAGGGCAAATCAATCCGGCTTTTATAAATTTAAAAAAATTTATAGAGATAAAATTTTTAAATCTCTGCGTTCTCTTAAATATTGGAAAAATTTTAAAAATATAGGGAAAAAACCCGTAAATTATACAGTATCCGGTTATTATTTTAAACAAAACCCTGCTTTTAAAAGACGCCTTTATACAAGAATTTTAAATAAAATTTTAAACAATAATGATAAAAAACTCAGTAATCAATTTTCCAGTTTTTTTCTTATTAAAGCATACACGAAAGCAGGACAAAGTGTATATGAAGGGTATTACAAATATGAAGGGGCACAACGGAAATTCATTAAATATAAATTTGTCCAATATTCTAAAGATGGAAAAAAAATTTATGAATATAATTTAAAAGACCAAAAATCACTTTATTATTTTTATTACAAAGATAATTTTTGGATAGTATATTACAAAGAAGATAACGGCAAAATTAACTGGGGGTTATCTAGGTAGTTATTCCATTAAACAAAATGGCAAGTACATACAGTATGAAACAAAAATTAAAAAAAATATACAGCTCACTTTTATCCGCTTTCGGTGAAAGGGGTTGGTGGCCGGCCGATTCGACAGAGGAAGTTTTAATAGGTGCCGTACTAGCACCGAATGTGAGTTGGAAAAACGTAAAAAAGGCAATTAACAATTTAAGTCAACAAGGGCTTTTAAGTATAAAAAATATTCACCTTGCAAAAGCCGAAACAATCGCGCCCTTAATAAAAAGTACGCGTTATTATAATCAAAAAACGCAAAGCTTAAAATCAACCTGCGAATTAATTTTTCAAAATTGGAACGGCAAAATTAACAACGCTAAAATAGAAGATACTAATGAATTGCGGAATATTTTTCTCGGTATCAAGGGAATAGGCAATGAAACCGCAGACAGCATACTTTTATACGTTCTTGATAAACCCGTTTTCGTTATTGACGCTTACACCAAAAGGATTTTTTCAAGAATCGGTTTAATGGATAAAAACCAATCTTATAAAAAATTTCAGGCGTTATTTATGGATAACTTGGAAAAAGACATTGATTTATATAAAGATTATCACGCTCAAATAGTATATTTAGGCCATTATTTCTGTAAAACTAAACCATTATGCGGTGAATGCCCTCTTAATCTTGATAATCTCTGCAATTGTGAATATGAAATAAAAAAGGGCTGAAAAACAGCCCCTTAAAAAATCAAGCATATATATTTTATAATTAATGACCGCCGCCTGCGCCGAGATAAGCATCTTTTACTTGCTGATTTTGTAATAGAGCTTCTGCTTTGTCGCCTAATGTAATGCGTCCTGTTTCCAATATAAACCCAAAGTGGCTTATTGATAACGCTTTATATACGTTTTGCTCTACAAGCAGTATTGTAGTTTTATCGCGTTTATTTATTTCCTGTATTACTTCAAATATTTGAGCAACGATAATCGGAGCTAGACCTAGTGAAGGTTCGTCAAGCAATAATAATTTTGGTTTTCCCATTAAAGCACGCCCAATTGCAAGCATTTGCTGTTCACCTCCGGAAAGAGTGCCAGCAACCTGGTTGCGGCGTTCTTTCAACCGGGGGAAGAGTTCAAAGGACCACTCGATATCC
>CAYUYT010000267.1:0-4847 GCA_964449345.1 uncultured Spirochaetia bacterium
AGCTTTTCTTTTGGGAGTGGTGCAATCGCCTCTTTATTCTCAAAACAAAGAGACTGTCCTTACAAATACAAAAAAAATTTTTCTTCCTACATCTTTTTCTAAACACAAAAAACGTTCCGCCTACCAATGCAAAAATGTAGTAGTTTATTCCGCTTGTTTGAATTTTATAAGAAAACGCGGTATCTGTTGCTGGAACGAGAAAAATAAACAGAACTAATACATTGATAAGACGAATTCTTGCTTCTGTTAAATCTTCGGGGTTTTTATATCGCAAGCTAAAAATTATTATAAGTATAACTGTATATATAATAAAACTCGTTAAATCAAAATAAAAATATAACCTCTTGGCTAATTCGGCAGGCACGCCTTGATAGTTTACAACTCTGCCTATAAAGTCCGGAACTGTAATTAAAAACAATGGTATAATAAGGACTTTCAGACGGAATAGGTCTTTAAGATACGTTGTTTGAAGAAAACGTTTATTTAAATCCTCATTAATTCTAATAAAACTAACTTTCTCCAAAAATTTTTTGAACTTATTTTTTATATTCATAATTATATATTTATTCTACACGAATCGCGTTTTTTGTAAACAAAAAAAATTACTTACGTAATTTATATAATAAAGGTAAAATCGTCAATGCAACTTTACTACAAAATTATTAAACATTAAAGATGTTATATTATTTAATGAAATTATAAAAAAACCATAAAATTTTTTTATCCATAAATTTTTTTAAAAACTGGATTTTTATCGTTTAATCGTATAAATTTGTAAATCAAACGGGGCTGTAGCTCAGTTGGGAGAGCGTTTGACTGGCAGTCAAAAGGCCGAGGGTTCGAGCCCCTTCAGCTCCAAATAGTATATTTTTAAAAATAGTTTAGAGTTAAATAAGATTTACCAATCGTAAAAAAAACAGTAAAAAGCCATATTGTAGAAAAACGTGTAGAAAAGCAAATAAAAGATAGGCCTATTAAGAACTTGACATAATTAAAAATGATTTATTAAAAATTGATATGTGAGTAAAAAAGATGTTTATGTATATATTCAAACGAATAAATTAAAGCATGGTAAAAAGTATTATATCAAATTAGAAAAACGTGTAAACGGGAAACGTGTAACAAGGTATTATTCAAAAAGTTTTGATAGTAAGTTAAAAGCAAGGAATGAAGTAAGTAAAATATATACAGATATTGAACGGGGAAATTTTAGAGTAAGTTTAAAGAATTGGAATATTGCTTATTACTTAGATTATTATTGCGATACCATAGGTGATATTAAGAATTGGAGTAAAAATACTTATAGGTCAAATAGTTATTATGCTAATGAGTTATTAGAGTTTTGTAATAATACGGGATTAAAATATTTACGTGATATTAAGCAAAATCATTTAGAGAGATATATACAGGGATTAAGCAATAAAGATTTGAAGGTTAATTCGATTAATCATAGAATAATATTTGTTAAGGCGATATTTGCAAAAGCGGTAAAGTTAGAATTAATATATAAATCGCCAGCAAGTTTTCTTGAAAAGCTAAAAGTAAATGATAAGCAAGACACAATACCTTTTAGCGATAAAGAGTTAAAGTTAATAATAGATTACAGTAAGATTAATAATACTAGTTTTTATAATATATTCATGTGCGGTATTTATACGGGATTAAGGCGTAATGAGATATGTAAATTAGAATGGCAAGACATAGATTTAATGCAGGATAAAATAATAATATCGGCAAGTAAGACAAAAGCAAAGTATGAGAGAATAATACCGTTACACATAGAATTAAAAAAGGTGTTATTATCATTAAGCAAAAGTGATAAAGATAATTATGTGTTTAGATATTCAAACGGTGATAATGTGAAAGCCGATTGGATAACAAAGACATTTACAAAGATTAGAAATGCTTTAAACTTGCCTAAAGCGTTAAGGTTTCACAGTACACGTGCAACGTTTATAACTAAGGCAATGGCAAGTACATTTGATACATCAAGCGTACAGGAAATAATAGGCCATAAAGATTTAAAGACAACGCAAGGATATATCAAAAGTAATTTTAAGAATAAGCAAAGTATAATAAACGGTATTCTATACGGCTAAAAACAGCATAAAAAGCATACGTTCTAAAAATCATTTTAAATAGCGTTTTAAGCGTTATATAAACGCTGTGTAAGGTTTTCAATGCCTTAGTAATAATATTTTAAGTTAATTAAAGTTTGTTTTTAAAATATATTAAAAAACTTGCCTAAAAAGTTAATTTAATTTAATGCTTTATTCTAATTGTCTACATAGTAATAATTTACAATAAACCGTTTAATGAAAATTGGAAACAAAAAAAGCACTTATTTTATTTATTTGATATGTAAAGTTAAGGAATATAAAGTATTTGAGATGAAATTAATGTAATGTTATGTTACCACAATTAGATGTTTGATGCTGTATCTAAAAATAACTTGTAAAATATATGTTAAAGTATTGGAACGGGAATAAAAAAAGAGTGAGGGTATAGGATAAATTAGGTATGAGCGGTATTGTAGAAAAACGTGTAGAATTGGAATAAGAAAACACAACTTTTTTCTATTAACGGGAAAAAAATTAATGATTATTTATAAATCAAGTAATAGTAATAGTTTAAGTTAAGTAATAGTGTAAAGTATGCTGACTGGCAGTCAAGAGGTCGAGGGTTCGAGCCCCTTCAGCTCCAAATAGTATAAGTACAAGTTGCCTGCAGGAAATTATAGACAACGCCTTGATTACGGATTACAATAGTATTGATTTTTATGAAAACTTTAAATGAAATAAAAAAATTAATCAACCGACATAAACGGGAATTAACTCAAAAACATCCTCATTCCCCGCCAAACGCCTTGTCATGCAGTGCTTTAGCCTTAGCCGCTAACTCTTTTCTGCAATCCGGGTTTAAATGCTTTCCGCTTGCATAAAGTTCTTCGGATTTCTTAATCAAATCATCAGTCGGTTTTGCTCCGGGTTTCATTTGCTCATACGTTTTCTTTATTAAATCAATCCGCTCTTGCGAATATTCAATTATATTAGCTTTTTGCGCGTTTTTATAAGTTTCATGTTCCCAGATGTCGTTCCACTTTAATGAAAAATAATCGTAAAAAATTTGCTCCATTACAGCGAGGTAATAAGGCGTTGTTTCTTGAGTGCGTTTAATATTATGCCTGACAATCGCGGGTGTTGAGCCGGGAGTTTTCCAGCGTTCGTCTTGAGGTGCGAATGAACAAAAAGAATCAAGCCAATCGTAAACGCGGCTTAATATCCTTTCCCAGCGGTCAATTATCATATTCCATTTAGTTATTTGCGGTTCATATTTCCATTCGATTTTTTGCCTTGCTAAAGAGTATTCAAGAGAATCAGGCACACCGAAAGGCGACTTTTCGCTTAACTCGTCAAACTTAGCAAGCTCTTCTTTATACATTTGCTCATGAATCGGCATATAAAAGTCCTGTGAATATTTTATATCCTCAAGCAGATAATCACGCAGGACAGTAGTACCTTCCATTGCGTTATTAAGGCCTTTTTCTTCTACAATGCGCAAAAATTCGGGAAAAGTTACACCGGATTTACCAATTTCAATAACTTTTTTAATTGGTTCAATTAAACGGATTTTATCTTTTGCGTTGCTTTGTTCAAGGCGTTTAATGCTGTCTTCGTAAACCTTTAGAGTATTTGCAAGGAGAGTTTCATCATCAGTACCGGATTCGGCATTTTCTTTAGCCGTTTCGGACAGGGCAGCGGAATAATAATTACTGAAATTCATGTAATATCCCTGCTTTGTAACTTCAGCGTTAAAAGCGTTGAAATCGTTTAGCTCTGAAGCGAGTTTTTCAATTGCGTTAATTGTATCAACCATTTTTTGATAATTTTCTCCGGTATTTCCTTTATCTTCAAGGTCTTTAATCATGTTTTTAAACGGAGTTAAAATCGGGTCAATCATTGCTCTGTCAATAGGCATATCTACACCCCCCTATATTTCTTGTGTTCTTCAATGCGCTTTTTAATTACCTCATCAGACAAGGGTATTTTGCGTCTGTGACGATGTTCCCAAATCAAATCGTAATTCAAATCCCAATCCGGCTGCCATTTACGGTTTTCCGGCAAAACGCGTTGTTCCCATTTCTCGCGAAACCGTTTAATCTCCTCGTTCATGTGTTTTTGTGCTTCTTCTTTCCATTCTCCCGGTGGGAGTTTTGCGTTTGCATTAATTTCAATGTTTTCAAGTATTCTAAAATCGCTGAAAAATTCATCAACGAATAAATCGATACTAATTTCTCTGCTTATTTTAGTAGTGATTTCGCTTACTTTTTCGTTTAGTTCATTAACGTTTTGAATATCATCGAGAATTGCTAAAATCATCTCAGGCGCTTTCGCCCTTACTATTTCCTGCTCTTCTTTAAAATGTTTAAGCTGGGCAGTTTCTTTGTCTTTAGTTAAAGCAATCGCGCACTTTAAATTTGTTTTTTGCGTTTCGATAACGTCTTTAAAATCTTCAAGCTTTTCAATATTTTTGATAGCTTCATATTGATTTCTTTCCGCTTCATAAGAATTTTTATACATTGGATTATTTTCATACTTAATCATGCGGGATTTATAATACTCAACGTATTGCTCATGTCTTTTTTCCATAATAACACCTCTGTAAACATTTTACATTTACTACAAAATTATGTCAATAATTAAAAAAAAATTAAACATAAAATATTAACCCGCAAAAAAAAATGCTCATTTTTTTATATTTTTACATGCAATTTTAAATTAAGTCGATGACAACCATTTTAAGATTTTTATCGTTTTAACATAAAATGTTTCTTTCGCCAACCAGCT
>CAYUYT010000268.1:0-4746 GCA_964449345.1 uncultured Spirochaetia bacterium
CATGATAATTATCAATTTTCGCAACTATATACATTAACGTAAAAATTGACTTTTGAACGCTTTTTCCCGGTGTACTCTTTTTTTGATTGTAAATTATATTAGGTATATTCATCTGTTAAAAAAATCGATAAATTACATGAAATATAAAACAAAAAAAATAATTTATTAATTGTACATAACTTTACTTGTTTGGATTATTTTGATAAATTTTATCAATAATTATTTATTGGAGTTAAATATCAAACCAACAACAACAATAATAACAATTTTTCTACTATTTTTTTTAAATTCAACATTTACAAAAAAGAAAAGTATAAAAATTTTCATAACAAATTTTAAACAAAAATCCGGTTCAAATTTTTATAATTATTTTCAACAAGCATTAGCGAAAAATATTAAAACAACTTTAGAAAAAAGCCATTATATAAAATATGCAAATAAACTAACCAAAAAAACAAACGAATTAATAAACTCGGGGTTTAATTTTTTTATTAAAGGGGAATATAAAGTTGTGAACAGTATCATTTACGTTGATTTTAGGGTCGTATATCTAAAACAACGCGTTACTATTATACAGGCAAAAATTAAAGGCCATCCTGATTACCGTTTTTTTAATATGATTGAAAAAATTAGTAAAACCGTTAGCAATTCTATTAACTCATTTACTCCTCAAAATAAAAGTAAAATTGTTTCCGTAAAAATTGATAAAAAAGGCAATGTTAATTTATCCGAATTAGAAATTAACGAAAAAAATATTAGAAAAAAACTTATCGGCTTATGGAAACTCGTTGACACTTCGCCTCTTTATAAAAAATACCACATGAATCCCCCGGGTTACTTTACTTTTAAAAAAGACGGAAGCTGGATATACTGGTTTACTTTAACCGCAAATTACACACCGGGGGGAGAGTCATATACACTTAATAAAGGTCGGTTTGGAGTTAGAGGAAAAAAATTCACACTTAAAATCCCTTCAGAATCCGGCGGGAACGCAAATATAATTTTTTATGGCGAAAAATATTATACTAAAAATCATTGGTTTAAAAGTAAGGCACAAGTTAAAGGTACTTTAACTTTTGTAAGCCACACTTTAATCGAACTTCCAATAATAAGGGAAAGATTTGACTTTCCGCCTGCGGGAAACTCTTACGTTAATATGACGTGGCGCAAGGTTAAATCATTTTAATTTTTACTCATTTTTTTTATAAACGCGGGCAGAATAAAAGTAATTCTGCCCGCGTTTTAGACCCGGTAAATCTATAAATACAAATTCACTTGCAATTTATTTCCAAAAGAAAGCCCGTTTTTTGTGGCGGCTTTTTTTTGGAAATAAATTTTTCGTTATAAACGAATATAAATCCTCGTAGGAAACGCATAAATGCGTTACTAATTCGCAAATAATTAAAATGGATAGGGGAAACCTATTTTTTTTAATAACTAAAAATGCGATATTTATGAACAACGGGAAACAAATAGAACGTTTTTTACTAAATTTCATTCTTGTACTCAAAATAAATAAAAAATATTTGAAAAAAATTAATTTTAGTTTATAATGTAAAAAAATGAAATCATTTAGGAGGTTAACCATGGGTGGCACAATAAAACACGGAATACCAACGGAAAAAGATGCAGATTCTGTATTTGCAGTATTAAAAGACCCTAATAAAATTCCGCAATGGTCATCGTTAATTAAATCTGTGAAAAAAAACGCAAACGGTACTTTTGAAGGAAGTTCACCTGCCGGAGCTTTTACTTTCAACTGGGAAATTGATAACGATAAAAAAGAATGCATTATGAGCATGGATTATATGGGGCAAAAATACAAAGCAATTTTAAGCGTAGTAGAAGAAGACGGGGAAATATACATTATTCAAGAAGTGCCGGATACAGGGCTTGTAAGCAAGGACCAAGTTAAAATGGATATAGAATTCGGGCTTCGCAAACTGCTTAAAATAGTAAACTAAAAAATTTTATTAAAATAGAATTTATAAAATTAAACTTGAAATAGATTAAAATTTAATTAAATTAAATATATCATTCACCGGGAAGACATTTTGGATTTAAAACAAACGCCTCTATATAAAGAACACATTAAAGCCGGCGCAAAAATGATTGATTTTTCAGGCTGGACAATGCCTGTTCAATACGAGTCTATTATTAAAGAACATGAAAATACAAGGAATAATGTTTCCGTTTTTGATACCAGTCATATGGGAGAATTTTTCATTACCGGAGATGATACTTTTAATTTTCTGCAAAATGTTCTCACCGCAGACTTAAAAAAAGTTTCCATTGATCAGGCAAAATATTGTTTTTTACTTAACAAACAAGCGGGAATTATTGACGATTTAATTTCGTTTTATATAGCTGATAATTATTATATGCTTTGCGTTAATTCCGGTACAAGGGAGAAAGACTTTGCTTGGTTAACACAATACGCAGCCTCTTATAATGTGGATATTATTGATGTAAGCAATAAAACGGCAAAGATTGATGTGCAGGGTCCTTTGTCTGAAAAAGTTATGAAAAAACTAACTGATGACGAACTGCCCTCTCGATTCAGGTTTATAAACACACGCATTAAAGATATTACGGTTATTTTATCACGAACCGGTTATACAGGAGAAGACGGTTTTGAATTATTTTTTGAAGCTGATTTAGCGTTGGAAATGTGGCATTATATTTTTGAAGCCGGCAATGAATTCAATATCAAACCCGCAGGATTAGGCGCAAGAGATTCATTACGTCTTGAAGCTTGTTATCCTTTATATGGCAACGAATTATCTGAAGAAATCAATCCTTTCATAGCCGGATTAGATTTTGCTGTTAATTTGGATAAAAAAGAAGATTTTATTGGCAAGCAAAGTTTAATCAATGTAAAAAAAGCAGGTATAGATGAAGAACTCGTTGCCTTGCAATTTGTTGACAAAGGAATTCCCCGGCAGGGTTATGAAGTTTTTCATCAAGGCGCAAAAATCGGATATATTTCATCCGGCACATTCAGCCCTACATTTAAGAAAGGCATAGCCCTTGCATATATTAATAAAAAGTATAACGAAATCAATAAAGAAGTTGAAGTAAAAATAAGAAATAAATTTCATAAAGCAATAATTATGAAAAAACCACTGTATTCATTTAAAGGAGAAAAATAGATGAGTTTAATTCCTAAAAATTTATTTTATTCAAATGAGCACGAATGGATAAAAATAGACGGAGATAATTGCGTTATCGGTATAACGGATTTCGCGCAAGAACAATTAACTGATATTGTATACCTTGAAATTCCCGAAGTCGGAACCCCATTAGAAAAAGATGAAGCTTTCGGCGTTGTTGAATCTGTTAAAAGCGTTTCGGATATTTATTCTCCGTTATCAGGTGAAATAATAAGCATTAACGAAGATGTAATAGAAGCGCCTGAATTAATTAACGAAGACCCATACGGAGACGGTTGGCTTATAAAAATTAAAATTGATGATGAAAGCGAACTCGACTCGCTAATGGATGCCATGGAGTATCAAGATTATATAGAAAGCGGAGAGTAAAGTTTTGAACTATATCCCACATAACTCACTCGACGTTCAGGAAATGCTAAAACAAATTGGTGTTAAATCAATAAATGACTTATTTGCAGATATTCCTCCAAAAATGCTTTTAAAAGACGAATTATTGCTAGACCGGGAAAAAGACGAACTCACGCTTACACGTGAATTTAAACAAATTTCAGATAAAAATATTACAGGCCCTATTTTTATCGGGGCAGGGGCATACAATCACTTTGTCCCGGCATTAGTTGATTATATAATTTCCCGAGGAGAATTTTTAACTGCTTATACACCTTATCAACCGGAAATAAGCCAGGGCACATTGCGCGCTATTTATGATTATCAAAGCATGATTGCGGAGTTAACGGGAATGGATATTGCAAACGCTTCAATGTATGACGGGGCAAGCGCAGCAGCAGAAGCAATGTTAATGGTATGCAACGAAAAAAAAACAAAAAAAGTTCTTGTTTCCGAAACGCTTAACCCGTTTTATATAGACACTTTAAAAACATACGCAAGCGCAAATGATATTGAAATCATTTATATACCGGAAAAAAACCTGAAAACTGATTTAGACTTTGTTGAAAACATACTAGGCGCTCAAAAACCGGCTGCAATTATTATAAGCAGTCCTAATTTTTTCGGTGAAATTGAAAATCATGAAAAACTTTCTTACATACTCGAGCAAAGTAAAACGCTTTTCGTTTCTATAGTTACCGAGGCCCTTTCCTTAGCTTTATTAAAACCTGCCGGCGAATTCAATGCAGATGTTGTATGCGGTGAAGCACAAAGTTTCGGAAGCAGGATTAACTTCGGAGGCCCATATCTTGGTTTTTTTGCCGTAACTAAAAAATTTATGCGAAAAATGCCCGGACGTTTAGTGGGCAAAACCGTGGACAAAAATAACACCCCTGCCTATACCTTAACATTAAGCACAAGGGAACAACATATACGAAGAGAAAAGGCAACGTCTAATATATGCTCTAACCACAATCTTCAAGCAATAGCAGCTTGTGTGTATTTATCACTATTAGGGCCCGAATTAAAAAATTTAGCTTTAATAAATTACAACAAAGCGCATAAAGTGGCCAAAGAAATTAATTCCTTAAAGGGATATTCGTTAGTAAACAAAGGGACTTTTTTCAACGAATTCGTTATACGGTGCGATTCAATAGATGAAACAAAAAAAGCGCTTGAAGAACAA
>CAYUYT010000269.1:0-2728 GCA_964449345.1 uncultured Spirochaetia bacterium
TCTCGAATATAATTCAAATACATTCCATCATAGTCTTTAGTATTCCAATTTTCTACAACTAACACATTATTCACAAGGTTTTTTATATAATTATTCGCAATTAAATAATAAATTTTTCTCTTTTCCATAATACATTAAACACTTTTAATAATTTTATACCCATTTTATCAAAAAATTTAATTATGTCAAATAAAAAATACCCAATGATCTTATTTGCTAAAACTTAGCCTTTTTTAAAAAAAAATCAATAAAAAAAATATTAGCTATTATTACTACAGACCAACTACTGAAAACACATCTATAAACCTTTGGGCACGAAACTATTAAACGCGGTTAAATACGGTTAGATATGGTTAGGTGTGATTAAATATTTCACTAAGCAGACTGTAAATCTGTTGGCGTGAGCATGAGCAGGGCGGGATCCTGCCCCGCCCAATAAAAAATAAGCCTTACCGCGAAAACGGTAGGGCTTTTTTTTGCCCGCTTACTTCAAAATAAACGTATAAATTATTACGGCTATTTTTTAGCAAAAATAAATTTATTTAAATTTGCAATTATTGCGATAAATTATGTATAATGTATTATAGAGAATATAATGAAAAAAATTATACCCATTATCATATTTTTTACTCTAAGTTTCACATCGTGCTCAAACATCAATCTTTTTGAAAGTGCAACGTCCACGGCAGAATACACAACAAAACGTGTTCCCGTTGTATATTTTTCCCCGGACGGAAGTGATTTTGCTGTTTCGCAGAATATATCCATAGCGGCAACGGAAAGCCCCACAAATATATACTACCGAATCAACGTAAACGGTGCATGGGGTTTATGGCAAACGTATTCGGGTACGTTTACGGTTAACCAGAGTTCAATTGTTGAAGCATACGCAGTTAATGCTAACGGAAACGGAAATACTAAAACGGCTGCATTTTCAAAAACGGGTGAAAAACCTTCTGTAACACTTACGCCTTCGGGAGGGGCATACCAAAACAGCGTGGAAATTTCCATACAGGCAACGAACAACCCCACATTGATTGAATATAAAATTAATGGCGGTCCATGGACAACGTATTCCGCACCTTTTACAATTACTTCTACATCAACAATCAGCGCGCGGGCATCGAACGGGGCCAAAACCAGCGATACAGTAGGCCCGGTTAGTTATTTAATCGAAACTTATGACGCGGGCGAACAAAACCCGATTGATTTCGTTGGGGGTTTTACCCTAATTAGCGGAGGAATATCCATAACGGATTTATCAGACGGTGTTTATGAAATTTCCAATTCAGGTGTTTGTATTTACGACCCCACGGCAGGCAAAACGAATTACGTTGTAACGGGTGAAATAAAAAGCGTTTCTGATGACTACGGTATAATTTACCGGATGCAAAACAGCGGATTAAACGGTTACGGGTTTCAATATGAAAGCGACAGATTCCGTTTCCCATATTTTAACGACGGTCACGGATGTAATGACGCATCAATGATGCTTTCATCCGGCACAGACCTGCCAAATCCGACTTATAATGATCCGGCAGGTGCATACGTAGCGAATACGGCAGATACGGATTGGCATACATTTATAATCGTTGTAAATGGAACGGAATTAAAAATCTATTTTGACGGCACACTCATTTTCCACGTTCCTGATACCACAACGAACTATTTTTTCACAACGAGTTGGTGGGATAGCGGAGTTGAACAGGGAATTCCGCCGCAATTTTCCTCGGGTGGATTAGGGTTCAGGTTTTGGCAGGGCGGTACAGTAGTTCATGCGAGAAACTGGCAATATCAAGAAATAAATTAATTTACATCAAACGAAAAGGCATCCGCTTTTCACAGCGGATACCCCTTTTAATTATACGTTTAAACCGTTGTTTTAGAAATTATTATATCCGTTACGTTTTAAATAAAGACGGTAATATCTAATCGCTTTTTCCGAGCGTGCTTTCGAAGCTCTATAAGAACGCCTTTTAAAATATGTACGTGCAGCGCGGAAATTCACGTTAGCAGCGTGATAATAGTTATAATACCGCTTTGAACGTTTTCTTACCTTTAAGGCAATTGAATATAACCTCTTAGCTTCTTGTATTTTTTCATTAGCCTGTGAGCTTAAACTTCCGCCCGAATTTGAATTACCCTGCCTGCTTATGTAGGCACGTTGCGTTAGATTATACCGATGATAATAGCCTTTTGCCCTGCCCGCATAAACGCGTACTGCGGAACTTAAAGCGCCTTGTCTTATTATCCGGTTCATTTCGTTATATTGAGCATTTCCTCTTCTGTATATATAATCATAACGTTTATCCCTTCTATTATCGCGGTAATAACGGTCAGCCTGCGCCTTTTTAGCTCTTGTTTCCCGAATTAAACGCGTTGTAGCTGAATCATAATTTCTTTGCCTGTTCCGGTTATTATTATTTCTGTTATTTTGGTTATTATTTTGAGAAGCATTATGCCTTCTGTTATAAGCATTAACATTAGCAACGTAGCTTTCAAACTTTCGTTTAGCACGGCGGGCATAATTCTGTGAGTTTACCAGTGAAGTTCTCTGAACGCGTATTGCTTCATTTAACAAGTCATTACCGCGTGTGTAAAGATAATCATAGCCGCGCGGACGGTTTGCGTTTTGATAAATCGGTGTAGCCGCTCTTTTTGCAGCATTAGCTTCTCTGATAGCAGCGCGTACTTCCCTGGATTGCGTAAACGCAGAAGATACCGAAGC
>CAYUYT010000269.1:2738-4730 GCA_964449345.1 uncultured Spirochaetia bacterium
GCAATAATATTAAATATTTTTGATTAAGCTTTTTCATAAGTTCTCCTCATTTTGTATAAATCTCGTTAAATTTAACACTTTTTACTTTTAAACAATGAAAAAACATGTATATTCATGAAAAAAATTATAAAAAAAAACATACAAAAAAACGCCCTCAACAATTGAGAGCGTTTTTATTTTTATAAAACTTAGGCTTTAATATCTTCTGCCGTATCCGCGGCCATAACCTCTGCCGCGTGTGTCGGAGTTTACTGCTTGTTCACTTTCATACGCTTTTCTCTGCTTTGCGTTTAATACGCTTTTAATTTCAATTTCAAAGCGTTTATGTTCAGCGTTAATTTTAGTTTCAAGTGCTTTAACTTTCTCGCCGGTTACGCGGTTGTAGTAATAGTCTGCGAGTTGCCTTCGTAGCGGCAATACTATTTTGTAATGTTTTTCGAATACAGTTCTTAATTTTGCATCTTGCTTTGCCGTTATTCGCAAATCACTCTCAGAGTGGAAACGCAAATAATTCAACCGCCGTCCAACGTACCTACGGCTATGAAACCTTGCAAAAGCATATCCTCTGCCATTTTCTCTTCCGTAACCTCTGCCTCTGCCTCTGCCTCTGCCTCTGCCTCTGCCTCCGCGCCTATGTGCGTAACCTCTGCCATCACCGCGGCCATTATAAGCAAATGACAAAGATACTAAAGCTACGGTCAAGACTGTTGTTAATACTATTGATAAAGTGCTTTTTAATTTTTTAGACATTTTTAACCTCCGTTTTGTCTTTACCCGATTAGACTAAAAACAAAAAAAATAGTTAAAAAAACAATTCATTTTTTTTAATATTCTAAAAAAAATATATAACTATTCATGGCCTTTTTCGTTGGCACTAAACGAGTTTTCTATATCTTTAATATCAACGTTCCAGCCGCCGTATCTTCTAATCACAGCGGGAAACTCTCCGACGGGCTCGTGTTTTTTATATTTAAACCTACCCGATGCAGTTACCTGAAATTTAATATCAATACCCGGTATATCGGGAATATCGTCATATTCGCCTTTAACAATTTTATGCGTTTCGGGGTCTTCCCATTGATATTGAGGTTTATATTTGAATAGAAAATGTTCTATCAATGCTTTTCGTCTGTAATCCTGCATAGAACTCCATATTTCATCGTTTATTATCAAAACGAAATCAACGCCAGACATGGTATAAATCAAGTCATCGGTAATGTATTTAATTTTACCAAACCTGTCATAACCTTTTGATTTTATGTTATCAACAGCGTAAACGTGAATATTAACGTACTTATAATGCTCGTGTTCGGGATATTCTTTGGGTTTATCCAAAAAATCCGTTTTAATAAAATCTTCTATATCTTTCCGCCTGCTGTATTTTGTGTTTACAGCAACAGAACCTACAATGTGCTCAGCCATTTTATACCTCTTTACCATAAAAGTTTTGTCAAATTTAATAAATCAATTTGCGCGTTCATAATTTAAATAAAAAAAACGCGTTGTATTTTATAAAATATTTGGCTTTCATTTTTATTATACGTTATTTGGAGAATGACAGAAATCCCCCTCCAACGTAAAGGAGGACGAGAAGAAATGCCCACGGGATTAACACGGATAAAGAATAAAATTACGGCACCTTGTCAATACTTACTATTTTTCTGTACAACATAATTAATCCTACAACGACGCCGGCTAAAATCATAAATATCATTGCAAGACCTTTGGCCTTGAGCCATTTCTCTAAAAAATAACCAGCAACGCCCGAACCGATTATGGATAATAACATCTGCATTACCGCACCAAAATATAAATACGCTTTTGTATCGGGTTTCAATTATTCACCTCTAACCTCTAACCTCTAACCTCTAAGATAACTAAAGATTTAAATCGTTGCTTCAAAGTAAGTTCAAAGTAAGTTAATTTTTATCACTTTGATTTTATACTAATAATACTTTAAATTTTATGCAACCGACACTTTAAAGTGTCGGT
>CAYUYT010000270.1:0-4708 GCA_964449345.1 uncultured Spirochaetia bacterium
AATTCTAAGCCCCCATTTATGATCGGGCGTACTCATAAGTTCAAAGGCAAAAGTTAATAAAGCATCTCCGGCCATTATTGCAATATCCTCACCGAATTTAACATGGTTAGTAGGTTTTCCCCTTCGTAAATCATCATTATCTAAAGCGGGTAAATCATCGTGAATTAAACTGTAAGTGTGAATGCATTCAATAGCGCTTGCATAATATAAAATATCTTTTTCCTGTCCTCCGAACATATTGTTTACCATTAAAGCGAGAAAAGGCCTTACTCTTTTACCACCGGCAAAAATGCTATAACGCATTGCCTGGTGAACTATGGAAGGTTTTTCATCTTCTTCCGGTAAAACTTTATTTAAAAAATCATCAATAATTATAATTTTACTTTTAAAGTAAGCATTAAAATCCTGCGCCATTAATAACTCCGGTGAATATAATTTAAATAAAAATATTTTAGAAAAATTATTCGCAATTGTCAACGAAAAAACACTAATTGAAAAAATTTAAACTGTTAAATAAAAACCCCGCCTTAAAAAAAGTCAGGGTTATATTAATCAAAAATAATTTTCTAGATTTTTATCTCATCCATTGTGTTACAGGTTTAAGATAAAACTGTCCGCCTTTGGTTCTTGATGCTTGCGTAAAATAAAGCGTTCTTTGTCCAGAGCGGGCAAGATAATAATATCGGGTACCGCGTTTTGCCATTTTCATAGGATAATAGGTAATGTCTTTTGCAATTGTGTTGTTAAACCTTCTCATGCTTTCCATTGATTTAATAAAATTACCCCAGCTAAGTTTTCGCATACTTCCGTATTTTTTTCGGAAAATATTTAAGCCGCCTGCAAAAATTTCAACAGCAATCCAGCCTGCTGTATGGTAACCCGAAGGTGCATCCCATTTTTTTCTTCTTGCTTTGCGGTAATATTTTGTTGTACGGAAATAACGGATATAATTCGTTACAACGCGTTCCGTAGCTTTTGCCCATGCAGCGACATAAACGCCTAACCATTTGCTGCCTGCAATTTTGTAAAGAACAGAGTCTGAGTTTACATAAGTTGTTATCCAATTTGTGTTAACACCTGCTCTTTTACATCCTGATACAAGGCCTGCTGCACCGGTTAAAAATTGAAACACTATTGTTGCATCGGGATTAGCCTTTTTAAGACGCGTTTTCATAACACTCAATCCGAGCCTTTGTGAGACTAAAACAAATTTAGCACCTAAACGGCGTCCGTATCTTCTCATACCGATTTTACCGCCGCGTAAAGCTGTCCGTCCGGTACTGTTATTTTCATATACAAAAGCAAGGCGTCGAGCTTTTAATTTTTGAACAGCAAACTTAATCAATAACCGGCCTTCTGTAATATAGTCCGGCTGTACCGGGAAAATGTTTCTTTTCGGTGGAATTGACCAGTGCGGTTCTCCGCCACCTAAGTAAACTACAGGAATACCATAACTTGTTAAGTCCTTGACAACTGCGTTAATGCCAACTGAACCTAAAGCACCTACGATTGCAAAAACCCTTAACTGTTTAACGAGTTTTTGAACAATACCTTTTGTTTGCACCGGGTTCATGTTGTTGTCAAGAGGGATAAGTTTAAGCTTATAGCCGCCGATACCGCCTCTTGCGTTAATTTGGTCTACTTTAGCTCTCATTCCGTCAACCATGCCTTCACCAATCATCTGAAAAGGACCTGACATGGGGCCAAACCAACCAATAGTTATTTGTCTGCGGCTGTGGTTTACACCCTGCGCAGCTGAAAAAGCGGATACTCCTGATGCTAAAATAAATACTAAAGCAAGTATCCAAACTATGCTTTTTTTCTTCATAAAAAAACCTCCAAAATCTTAATGTCTATATTAACTAACACATTTAATGCACCATTCTAAATTTTTTTCACGTTTTTGTCAAGAATTTTTAACTATTCAAAAAATATTTTTATTTATATTCGTTTTTTTTACGATTTAAGTTACTAAGAACAAAAATAATTAAACAATAATTGAAAAATTTCAAAAAATAAGAATAGGGTATAAATATGAAAACTTTTACTATGATAATTTTTTCCGTTGCAGTCATACTTTTTACAGGGTGTAAAAAGGAGATACAAAAACCCGATGTTAGCAAAAATAATTTTCCCCAAACTATGGGAAAATCCGTTTATATCGTTATGAAAAAAACGTCAAAAGAAACGAGAAACAACGATGAAATCGTTAAATTTATTAACAAACGCCTTGAGGGTGCAGGCATGAACGCAAAAATAAATGCCAAAGATTCTCATTTTTATATTACTATACCTGCGAAAAACGTACCCAATACTTTACAAAATGTTTTAAAAGGGGATTCTTCCAAAGCAAAAAAATACTTTAAAAATATGCTTGAGCAAAAAATAGAAATTACCCTTCAACTCGTTGATACGGATTTTATGGCGACCCTGCCTCCCGGTATAGTAATTAACGGTGGACATCATTTTGGAAAGGTTATTAAAGGAATATATAAAAATCAGGTGCGTTTACAACCTTATGAGCAATTATATCCCATTATGCGCAAGGGAAAAATTGCGTATATGGCCATTAGAAAAAAAGTTTTGGTACATGGCGGACATATTTTAAAGGCAGGTGTTGAAAAGGTTAAGGGTAAACCGTGGATTCATATTAAATTTACTCAAGGCGGGGCTTACAGGTTTTCTAATTACACAAGGCGGTATATTCAGGAACGACTTGCCGTTTTAGTTAACGGCTGGGTATTAGCTGCGCCAACTATTTCTGAACACATCCCTGACGGTGAAACATGGATTGCCGGGAAAATGACACAAGAACGCGCTTTTCAGCTAGCCGCGTATTTCAATGCCTCAGGAGGTTTCGGTGTTACTTTGGTTAAGATTGAATACAGATAATAAACCGGTGTTAATAAGGTTAAATTTAAACTCAATTATAAATTTTTTAATGGGGTTAAAAAAATAGCCGATAGGTATGATTATGAGAGTAAAAATTTGCGGGATAACCCGTTATAGTGATGCCATAGACGCTTACAAGGCAGGTGCGGACGCAATAGGTTTTGTATTTGCCAAAAGCAAACGACAGATTACTGCAAAAGAATGCAAGTGCATTATGGACAAATTGCCTCCCTTTTGCTATACCGTGGGTGTATTTAAAGACAACGGAAAAGGTGAAATCTGGAATACTTTAAAGTATTGCGGATTAAGTTGTTTGCAGTTTCACGGAGCGGAGAACGAAGAGTTTTGCAATTCATTCGGTCTCCCTTATATAAAAGGTTTTTCAATAGAAAATGCTGATGATATAGAAAAAATTAAAGATTTTCCCTGTACAATCAATATTCTCGTGGACGGGCAATCTCCGGGAAGCGGCAGGAGTTTTGACCACACTTTTTTGAGCTTATTACCGGAAAATAAAAACGTAATATTAGCAGGCGGATTAAACCCTGATAATATTTCGGAATTAAAAGGTAATGATAAAATAAATGCCCTTGATGTTTCAACAGGCGTTGAATTTGAACCAGGCATAAAAGATTTAGAAAAGGTAAAGAAATTCATTAGAATTGCTAAAGGAGTGGAAAAATGAAAAAATACGTTTTATTCATATTATTTATATTAATTCCGTCATTATTTATTCACTCAACAGAAAAATACGGCTATTTATATCCCAACCCCTTTAATAAGCTTGAAAAAATTAATAAAAAAGGCAATAGCCATATAAACTGGAGCAAAGGTTATGCCCTTGCGTGGGGCAAATCAGAAGTTAATATGGACAATGCAAATGTTTTGCACAGCAGGATGCAGGCAGAAAGAAAAGCCGATGTAAAGGCAATAAAAGATTTAACTGATATGCTAGTTAAATTGCGCGTTGACTCTTTTAAAACTATTTATGATTACATTAACGGAAGTGATAATTTCGCTGTTTTGTTTAATAAGTACATACATGAACACGCTTTCAAATTAATGCCGGTTACTAAAAATTACACAACGGTTAAATCAGGAATTGTTTTCAACTTTTTTGGCAAAAACTCTTTGCTTGAAGTTTTTTTTAAAGCTTTAAAAAACGAGCCCATGCGCAGAGTGCCAATGTTTAATAATAAAACACACATGGAAACGCATAATTATACCGGTCTTGTAATTGATGCGCGCAATTTTGATTTTACTCCAAGTTTATTTCCTGCAATATTCGTTATTGATAAACACGGTGTACAAAGAACAATTTTTTCTTTTCACCATTTAAACCGTAAGCGTTCTTTAAGAAACGGTAGTGTTAGATATTCCACAACGTCTTATAATGTTTTTCAGGATGATATAGTGGGTCCTCGGCCTTATTATTGCAATGCTGAAAAAGTATCCGGTGAATTTAATACGGATTTATTTATTTCCCGTGAGGATGCAATAAAACTTTTATCAAGTCCTTACTCTGCAAAACGCCTTGAAGAAGGCCGGATACTGATTATTGTAAAAAAATAATGAGTCTGCTCTATTTTATGTAATCACCTTAAAAAAATGGATTTTTTTTAATTTATAAAAATACAAATTCAGCAAATAGGTTACGGAATTTTAGTATTATTACGTTTTTATTTGACGCAATTTTTGTTTGCCTATATTTTTAAGTATGTTGAATTAGTCATGTTTATACTCGTATTAATTTGACTCAAAACTAATTAATAAATTTAAGGAGACAACCTATGGCAGAAAGCAAAAAACCTCAAAC
>CAYUYT010000271.1:0-4633 GCA_964449345.1 uncultured Spirochaetia bacterium
ATGAATTTTTATTCAATTTTTTTGTTTATCACTGTTTTTTACAATATATTTTGCAATTTTATACAATATCCTTATGTTTATAACTAAGGTATTTATATTAACACTTTATGAAAAAAATTATTTCACTTACTTTCATTCTTTTATTTGGTTTTGCAGTTAAAAAAACGCATGGTTGTATGTATTGCTCTGGCGGTACTATTTTATATTCCGTGGGGCTTGAAATATCTGAAAACAAATTTAATTTTATAACTGTAAGGTGGATGTTTGATGAAAGATTTTCCGGTATGCTTTTATGGAAATATGACAGAAACGGGGATAAAAAAATTACCGGAAAAGAAATCTATTATTTGAAAAAATACGGTTTCAATATTTTAAAACGTTATAATTATTATACGTATATTACTTTTCGTGGAAAGAAAATTACCGGATTTAAAGTTACGCATTTTGAACCTATTGTAAACAACGGGCACGTGGTTTATTTTTTTAAAGTACCTGTTGATATTGATATTAAAAAAAACATTGAGCTTAAAATTGAATTTAAAAGTCCCGGGCATTTTATTTTATTCAAACCGGATATTTACGGAAATACGCCGGGAAAAGTAGAAGGAAATAAAGTAAAAAGAGTTTTCACTAATAAAAGCGTAAATTTCCTAATTTTTAAAAAATAGATACTCATTTAAGTCAATAATTCTAAAAACATAAAAATTTTTTTATTACGCCCTAGAGATTAATAATGGCATCTAGAATTTTTTTAAAAAAATCATATTTTTGTTAAACGTTTTTATTTTGGATTTCGCGTTATTTTTAGTAAAATTGTTGCTTAAAGCCGTTATGAGCAATTATTTTTTTTATTCAAATACTAGGGAGTTTTTGTATGCTTGCGAATGTTGCTTTTATTGGCATTATTGCATTATTACTTTCAAAGTTGTTTGATAAAATAAAATTACCTGCAATTTTGGGTATGATTTTAACGGGTATATTATTTGGAAAGTATTCTTATGAGATTTTCAAGTCGTTATTTTCAACGCAATTTTTTAATTCATATATAAAACATTTATTTTTATCGAATAAGGTATTAGGAATTTCATCAGAATTAAGAATTGTTGCTTTGATAGTAATATTAATAAGGGCAGGATTAGGCATAAGTAAAACAACGTTAAATAAAATCGGTGTTTCTGCTTTCAAAATGAGTTTTATGCCTTGTATTATTGAAGGAACAATAATCTTGCTTATCGCCAACGTATTATTTGGATTACCTTTCATCGAGGCGGGTATATTAGCTTTTACAATTGCAGCGGTCTCACCTGCCGTTGTTGTTCCGTCAATGCTTTCATTAAAGGAAAAAGGTTATGGTAATAATAAAGAAGTTCCTACTTTAATACTTGCCGGTTCAAGTATAGATGACGTTTTTGCCATTACAATTTTCGGGGCATTTTTAAACATGACATTAATAACCGGGGCAAAAACTAATATAGCTATAGAAATTTTGAAAATTCCCCTTAGCATAATTATAGGCGTTGGACTAGGGCTTCTATTAGGTTATTTGTATTTAAAGTTTATTACAAAATACAAAATGCGCGATACTAAAAAATTAATAATATTTATGATTATTGCTATTCTTTTTTATAGCACTCAAGAACTCAATTTTATTCCCATTGCAAGTTTGCTTGGGATTATGGCAATGGGATTTATAATTCTAGAAAAGAATGAAAAACTTGCGAATATATTAGCTACCAAATTTTCAGCCGTTTGGGTACTGGCAGAAATTGTATTATTTGTATTAATTGGCGCCGAAGTAAATATTACAGTGGTTTTTAATTCCGGCCTTAAAGGGGTATTGTTAATACTAATTGGTTTAGTCGGAAGAAGTATAGGCGTGTTTTTATCACTTATAAAAAGTGGGCTAAATGTAAAAGAAAA
This sequence comes from uncultured Spirochaetia bacterium, assembly GCA_964449345.1. Classification (GTDB taxonomy): domain Bacteria; phylum Spirochaetota; class CALGPD01; order CALGPD01; family CALGPD01; genus CALGPD01. The sequence goes on from CAYUYT010000271.1 coordinate 1,921, forward strand.
ATTTTTTTGCGTCATAGCTTATCTTCCTAAGGCAACGGTACAAGCTGCAATAGGCGGTGTGGCTCTATCAATGGTGTCGCAGGGAAAAATATTTTTATCAGGCGGTAAAAGTACGGGAGAATTAATTCTTGCTATCGCCGTATTAAGTATAATAGTTACAGCGCCTTTAGGAGCAATAGGTATAAAGGCCGGCGCTGAATATTTGCTTAATAAGGGTGAGGTTTATTCCGAAACGCATGAACCGTCAATTTAATTTTTTAATATTATTTTATGTAAACATTTTATGTAAATCGCTTTACGAAAATATTCAAATGTGATAGAATGACAAATATTTTAAGGGAAGTGAATTTATGAAAATTAAAGCCAAATTATTATCAATAAATAATGCTGTAATTGTAACAATTTTGCTAATAGGCGGAATAATAATTTATACTCAGCTTGCCCAAATGACAGAAGATAATATAGAAAAAAATCTTTCAGCTTTGAATGATATTTCGTTCCGCATTGTGGAAAACGAAGTAAAAAGCACGATTGTAAATTTCCTTCGTTTTAAGTCCCAGCAGTTTCTTGCCGGCGTTAAATGGTATTATAACGAATACGAACAAGGCAAATATTCCAAGCAAAAATTGAATTCGTTAATAAAAGTTTTGCTTGGATTTGAAAAGATAGGTAAAACGGGATATATGTTCGCAATTAATTCCAAGGGAGAGTTTAAGTTTCATCCTAAGAATAAATATGTGGGAAAGAATTTTTTATACAATATCCGCGCTATACCTAATCAGGAAATGCGTTCATTGAAAATGAAGCCGGACAAATATGCCCGCTATAAGATTTTGAAGCAAAAAAACGGTTATTTTGAATACGTTGATGAAACCGAAGGCAACCGTGAAAAAGCAATGTATCTTGCTTATTTTAAAAAATACGATTTTATTCTCTGTGTATCTGCTTATAAAGACGAATTCGAATCATTAATCGATACAAAAGAAGTTATGAAAAATATTATATCCGATAAACCCGGCACAAAGAGTTATTTTTTCGTTTTGGATAATAAGGGATATATGATAAGCCATTTAAAGCTATTCAGCAAAAGCTTGATAAATTTGAAGGGTCTTGACGGTAAATATTTTATAAAAGAAATAATAACGAAGAAGAACGGTAAATTAACCTATCGGTTTAAAAACATTGCGGATAAAGAGCCTAAAATCAAAATCGCACGTTTTAAACATTTGAAAGCTTTGGACTGGGTTATTGTTTCCGTTTCAAATAAGGAAGATGTGTTCAAACCTGTATACAGAATACGCAATATTATCGTTATAATAGGCGTTGTTATTATCGCGTTTTTATTTATCGTTATTGTTCTCGTTAGTTCTACTTTGACAAAACCAATTAACAAACTTATGGATACCATACATAAAATGCAAAAAGGTGATTGGAGCGAGCGTGCTGAGATTTTAACTAAAGATGAAATTGGGGAGTTAGGTCAAACGTTTAATAATATGGCATCAACTATTCAGGATTATACGCAAAATCTTGAAGATAAAGTAAAAAAACGTACTCAGGAGTTGAACGAAACACTTGAGGAAGTTCAGGCATTAAACGAACAAATGGCCGGAGATTATTTTTTAACTTCTCTTATTATTAATCCCTTAATGTCAAAATCCTATCAAAGTGAAATTATTGAAATCGACTTTTTCCTTAGTCAGAAAAAGAAGTTTAATTTTCGAAAACGGCAGGGTGAGATTGGCGGTGATATAAACATTGCTCATTCTATAACGCTGCGAACAAAAAAATTTACTGTGTTTGCTAATGGCGATGCAATGGGTAAATCTCTTCAGGGCGCAGGCGGTGTTCTTGTTTTCGGCGTTGTATTTAATTCTTACATAGCAAGAACGAACATGATGCGTTCTGTGCAGATATTGACACCGGAAAGATGGCTCAAAGAATGTTTTAACGAACTTCAAACCATTTTTGAATCTTTTGACGGCAGTATGTTAATATCCGCAGTAATCGGACTCGTTGACGATGTAACGGGATTAATGTATTACATAAACGCAGAGCACCCTTGGCCTGTTTTATACAGAGATGGCAAGGCGGACTTTATAATGGAGGAATTAGATGTCCGTAAAATCGGTACGGTTACTTTTGGAGATGATAATGAGCCTAAAATTCGTTTGTTGCACTTAAAAAAAGATGATATGGTTTTTCTCGGTTCAGACGGCCGGGATGATATTATGATTGGAATTGACCATGAAACGGGGTTTAGAATTATTAATGAAGATGAGAAGAAATTCCTTGATAATATTGAAAAGTCAGGGGGCGATATTGATAAATTGATAGAAATAACGAAAGGGCAGGGTGAAATTACAGATGATATTGCAATATTATCTGTAAAAATGGTAAAAGAACCGGCATGGAAAAGCGGCAAGAATTCCGAAGAATATTTAACGCAAAAACAGGCAGGTATTCAAGCAATTGAAAGAGGCGATATTGATTCGGCAATAGATTATTTTGAAAAAGCCGTTTCTGTTCATCCGGGAGTAAATTCCTTAAAAGAGCTGTATAAGTGTTACCGTGAAAAAGAAAATGTTGAAAAAGAACTTGAAGTTGTCAAAAAAATAATCTGGTATCACCCAAGTATAGAAAACCTTGATTACGTTTATATAGCCGGTGTCTTAAATAAAAAGCTTAAAAATTACCACGCCGCCCTTGATTA
>CAYUYT010000272.1:0-4613 GCA_964449345.1 uncultured Spirochaetia bacterium
TTATTTTATCCGTTATGCTAAGATTGTTTTTTCTTATTTTTGTTTATAATAAAATTGTCAATAATTTTAGTTAAAATTGGTTGATATTCTCTGAAATAAACAGCGGGGCAGATGAAAATAAAGGAGTAATATTTTTTATCAAATACAACGTATATTTTTCTCATGAAAAAATAATCTTTATCAAAGGAATTATATAATGTGTCCCTGTATTTATATATATATTCATAAGCAGGTATGCGGTTAATTGCTTTTAACACTCTTGAATCGAAATGAGCCATATTCCTTGACGAATCGTTATTAATTAATTTTTTATACGTTAAAGTAATTGTGAAGTTTTTATAATTTTTATGCCGGAATTTTAAAATTTCATTTAAATACAAATCAAGATTCTTTTCCTGTTCCCAGTCATCAGGCAAGTTGATAGTAATTTCATCAGTTTTATCCCATTTGTACGTTTTAGAAAATAAATCAATATGGTTTAAAAATATTAAAAATACCGTTGTCAAAATTATAAAGGATTTATTCAATTATATATCCTTTTGGGCGTTTTATTACGGTTTTGAGATAGCATATCAAAGTAATAATAAAAGCGGGGAAAATATTCTAAGAAATATTTTATTAAAGAATTAAAATTCATGGAAAGTTCTCCCATTGCTTTTTTATCCGTTAACTCTTTTATTATTGCCGTTGATACTTCTTCCATTATCAAAGCAATTTGTTTTGTGTCTGAACTTAAATGCGCTTTTTCCAGAGTTTCTCTAAATTCCTCTGAAATTTTTACGGCAATTTCGGTGAATTCCTTCGTGCTTAACATATATTTCTCCTAATTTTATATTTCGGTATATTAAAAATTAATATTAACGATTTATATATTCAAAATGTATTCTTCAATTTGGTGTTTTATAAACGCGTTATTTTTATAAAATGTTTAATTTTTATTAAAAAAAAAGTTTGAATTTTAATTTTCGGTGTTAATAAAAATAGTTATGAAAAAGAAAAAATTAATCACAAGATTATTATTAATTACATTAATAATAAGTATAATTTTAGCCGGAACTGGTCTTATTTTTCAAGAAAGTGAACCGTCAAAGTCTGAAATGGACGAGAGTACGGGAACTACCATAACAAGTTCTGTTAAATTCTTTTTTATAACAAAATTGAAACCGGAAAATTCACGTTTTCGCGTAAATTTTAATGTATTCCACATTGCTTATAAAAATACCCCGACTTTACTTTGGTGTTTTTTTACTTTAAACTTAGGCAAAGAATATATTTTTAAAGAAACACCGAATTATATCAAAAATCTCGTTATACTATCCTGATAACTATTCTTCAAATAATATAGTTTAAATTTATGCTGGCAAAATTTTTAATTGCCATGAGAAATTATGTAAAATTTAGATGTGTAACTCTTTTAGAGAGTTAAAAAAGTAAAAATTGAAAGAGGAATAGTTATGTTTATTATAGATGTATTGTATATAAAAGATTGCAAAGGCAAAGATGAGGCATTAAGCAACCTTAATATCGCTTTATCATTGTTAAATTTTAAAGAAAACGAATACTTTGTTAATGTTAAAGAAATCAAAAAAGAAAAAGAAGCTAAGCTTTGGAAATTAGCCGGTTCTCCTACTGTAAAAGTTAACGGCGTTGATGTTGAATTTGGTCCAAAATTTTACGGGCTTTTTCCCCGTGAATACGATAATGGCGGCATTGCGCCTGATGTAGAAACTATGATGAAAGCATTGCAAATGGATTTAAGGGAAAGGGCAAAATTAATTAGCTCTGAATTTAATGAAACCGGTAAAACGGAAAAAAACGTTGTGCAAGCCGCATTAGCGTAAATTTTAATGTGAGAGATATTCACTAAATTTTTCTACATTTTTTGGTTCTCCTATAACAACCACAATATCCCCTTCTTTAAACTTATAATCAGGTTTAGGGAGGGGATCTAAACTTTCTACAAATATGTTATTTCCTTTTTTATCTACGTCGGGAATTTTATTTTTAATACCTATAATATTAATGCCGTAATTTCTCCTTAAATTTAATTTTTTTATTTCCTTTCCAATGAGTTCATTAGTAACGTTTAGTTCAGCCATATGCGCATTGTATGAAAGTTCGGTTAAAGACAATAAGTTTTTGTTTGTATGTTGCGTTGCGACTTTTTCACCCATTTCAACTTCCGGTGCAACAATTTGATGGGCGCCTATTAATTCGAGAATTTGGGTGTGTTCTTCGTTATTGCTCCTTGCTATTATTTTGGGAACACCTAATTTTTTTAATAAAAGCGTTGTTAGTATACTTGCTTCCATATCAACGCCCATACAAACAAATGCCATATCAATATCTTCAACGCCAATTTGTATAAGATTTTCTTCGTTAGTAGCATCTAAAACAATTGCTTGTTCAACAACGTCTTTAACTTTATCCACTAAATCTTGATTTTTATCAACAGCAATAACAATAGCGCCTTGTTTTACCAGATGCGTTGCAAGTGACCTGCCGAAAACGCCTAAACCGATAACTAAAACTTCCATAATTTTATCCTGATTAAATATTTAATAACTCTAAAAATGAACATCTGCTAAAAATAAATATAAAAACTTAGTTGGAAAAATACAATAATAAATCTTGAATTGATGATAATAAAAATTGTAAAAAAAGTGCGTTATTTTTATATTTTAAAATAAATAGTAATAATTTAGTGTTAAATTTAATGAATAAAATAAAAAGGATTAAATATGAATTACAGAATTAAAGTTCCTGCGTGGTTAATTTTTTTATTCCTATTTTTCACAGCGAGTATTTCCGCCGGGACAATCCCCGACCATCGAGATTTAATTATAAATAATTTTAAACGCGTTGAACGGGCACTGGTAAGCTATATTGTAAGTTTACCGACTGACAAACGTAAAATATATTTAAATATTTTTAAGCCATATTATAGAAACCAAGCACAGTTTGATAATATGTTCGGTTATGAAAAAGAATTGAAAAAATTAAAAACAGAAATAGGGAAAAAAGTAAATGTAAAAAATTGGGACATATTTAATAACGAGGAGTTTAAAAAAATTTGTTTACGTTATTTAATTACAAAGCTATATGCAAATCAGTATATTACTCTTTATAATGAATATAACAGTAAGTACAGCCGTCAGGAATTCGGCCGTGCGCTTAATTACTTAAAATATAAAGTACAAGAAAGTTTTGCAACTTCCCGTGATTTAATCGGTGCTCTTGATGAAAAAATAGATGAACTTGTGATATTGTTAAGAAATAATGCTATCTATACCATACGGCGTTCATTTTCTTTCACTCGTTCAAGCCGTCAGCTCTTTGAACAGCATACAATAGGTAACGTTTTTAAAATGCTTAACGTCTATAAAGGTAAGTTTGCCAATTTACGTTCCGGAATAATGGTCTCTTTAGCAAAATATCGCCTTCAAAGCACAGCGGATAAAGGTCAGTCCGGTTTTGCAATTATTTTAAATTTTGCTCCTATAAAGAAAGAAATAAAAATTAAACAAATAAAGACCGTTCCTATAACTGTTATGGCATCCAGTGGTATTGAATTGATTAAGGAATTATTTAATACAGCTAGCGAGAAAATGGTAGCTATTGCGACAATAGAAAGTTTGTCCTCATCTGTTACAACGAAGCAATGGAAAACGGCAAATATATCTTCACGGGATATCGTTGCCAGTAAAGCATTTATTCTTGGTTTCCGCGTTATTAATAAGAGGAAATTTACCAGAAAAATGCAAGGTAAAACTGTAAAATATATACAAGCTACTGTTAGCGCAAAAATCGGTCTTCCAAAATTAAAAGATATATCATTTTCACCTACAGCCAAAGAAAAATTAAAAAGATACCGTAAAATGGTAAAAGAGAAAAAACGCATGAAAGAAATGCTCAACCGCCGTGGTCATTATAAAAAAAGAGGGGATACTTTAACAGTTGAAGAACCTCTTGAAAATAATCCAAGAACCCGTAATTCAAGGGTAAGAAAGGAAAAACAAAATTTACCTGAAAATCATCCTGATAACGATGCTGATTTACCTGATGTAATTAAAAGAGAAGAATATTACCGAAGAGAGCAGAATTAAAATTTATATTTTAAAATTTGTTTGCTTAATTCGTTTATTTTAGAATATTTATCAATAATATTGTTAAATAGTTTTTTATATTCTTTATCTTTGTTGAAATTGAGGATTTTTAATCTATCACCATGAATTGATACAATTTTTTTAATATTTAATTCATAAAAATTCCACATATTTTTTATTAAAGATGGCATATTTGTAAAATTTTGTTTACTTGCAAAATCGCGTAAATTATCAACATAATCCAATATCTGGTTAAAGCTTTGTTTTAAAGAATTCGCAAGTGAATCGTAAGGAGAAACTGCGGAATATAAACCGAATAAAGAAATGATTTCATCATTCAGGTTTTGCAATACATTTGAAATATTTATATTTTTGTTTTCATTCTGTTTTTGAGATTCTTTTTCTTCTGCCATTATATTGCCTTTTTAAAATTTTAATTAATCAACGTAAACGTTACGACAAGGTATTTAATAATATACTGTCAAATTTTGTTGTCAATTATAAAAT
>CAYUYT010000273.1:0-4602 GCA_964449345.1 uncultured Spirochaetia bacterium
CGGATAAACATAAGAAACTCGGTTTCGAGTTTCACGGTTTAATTAATTACAAAAAGGGTAAAAAGTAGGTTTTTGGTTTTAGAATAATATTTCCTTAAAGTACATGCGTAAATATTTGCTTGGCAAACAAGCATAAAAAGAATATAAAAAAGCATGGTTAATAGTTGGTCTACTTACAAAAACGCAGATATGAAAGGCGCAAAAATTGAGCGTAAGTATTATAACTACATAAAAAAACACGGTGTTAAGAACTTCGATAAAATCCGTTGGCAGTAAACCTCCGGTTTACCGCAAACAAACAGGTTTTCTCATACTTCTGTACTCTCTGCGAACTCTGCGTTCCCTGCGGTTTTAATCTTCTTATGTATGCGGGAGAAAACAAAAAAAACCTTGACATTAAGACGTGTTTCATGATAATGTGATGTATGCTTACTAAGAGAAGAAAAGACATAACCAAGGAGAATGCGGAAAACGTTATGCAGCTTTAATACCTACAAGTTCTACATATTAAAAATGAAATACCCTGCATTTTTCTTGTGTTTCAGCAGGCATTTATTTTTATAAAAAATAACGGAAAAATAATTTTTGACATAAACTTTAATTACGTTATATTTAACGAATAAGCACATTATTACGGGTTTATAAAATATTTTTAAAAGGCGTTTTAATAGAACATGAAAGAAAAAATACTCGTTACATCTGCACTTCCTTACGCAAACGGGCCGTTACATTTAGGCCACCTAGCCGGAGCGTATATCCCTGCTGATATTTACGTTAGGTTTAACCGCGTTATCGGCAACGACGTTTTATTTATCGGGGGAACGGACGAATACGGCGTGCCCATAACTTTAAGCGCGCAAAAAGAAGGCGTTTCTCCTGAAGAAATTGTAAAAAAGTATCACGGTATAATTAAAAAATCTTTTGAAAAAATGAATATTAGTTTTGATAATTTCAGCGGAACTGCAAGACCTGTTCATCAAAAAATGGCGCAAAGGTTTTTCCTTGGGCTTTTTGATAACGGGTATATTTCAAAAAAAGACGTTGAGCAATTTTACTGTGCTAACGACGACATGTTTCTGCCGGACAGATACGTGGAGGGAACGTGCCCGAAATGCGGATACGAGCACGCGCGCGGGGATGAATGCCCGAAATGCGGGTCATGGCTGGATTCAAGAGAATTAAAAAATCCCAAATGTGCAATTTGCGGGTCTGCCCCTGAATTAAAACAAACAACGCACTGGTTTTTTAAATTAAACGAAATGCAAAAACAGCTTGAAGAATGGTTTGACAGTAAAGATATATGGAAAGACAACGTGAAAAACTTTGTCAAGGGGTGGTTTAAGCTCGGTTTACAGGAACGACCTATTACCCGTGATTTAAAATGGGGTATACCCGTGCCTTTAGAAGAAGGGGAAAACAAAGTTATATATGTGTGGTTTGATGCTCCAATAGGTTACATTTCAAGTACTGTTGAATGGGCAGAAAAACTCGGTGAGCCTGAAAAATGGAAGGATTACTGGCAAAACCCTGACTGTAAACTCGTTCATTTTATAGGTAAGGATAACATACCGTTTCACTTGATAATTTTTCCGGCATCTTTAATGGGTCAAAAAGAAAATTATATTCTGCCTTATAATGTACCCGCTAACGAACACTTAAATATTGAAGGTGATAAGCTTTCGACTTCAAAAGGCAATGTAATATGGGTTGATGTTGCCGTAGAAAAATTTGATGTTGATATGCTTAGATACTACCTTGCGGCAAACGCTCCCGAGAAAAAAGATGCGGACTTTTCTTTTGAGGATTTTCATCAACGCGTTAACAAAGATTTATGCGGTGTTTATGGAAATTTAATTAATAGAACCCTTACTTTTATTAACAAACACTATGAAAATATAATCCCGGCTCAAGGCAAGCTGGATGATGATGATAAACAATATATCAAAGAGATTTCGTCTTATTCAGAAAAAGTATGGAATTTATACGAAAATTTTCGTGTTAGAGAAGCATGTTATGAAATAATTAACTGCGCAAGAATTTCAAACCGTTATTTTGACGCAAAAGAACCATGGAATCTCGTAAAAAACGACAAGAGTAAATGCGCTACCGTGTTAAACCTTTTAAGCAAGGCAATCCGGTTAATTACAGCCATGTTTTATCCCGTAATTCCCGATAAAGCAAATAAAGTAAATGCTATGTTTGGTTTTACGGATTGTATCTCAAAAAAGGGTTGGCCTGATTTTAAAAAATGCGATGTTACGGGTTCTAAGCTTAATAAAATTGAACGCCTTTTTAATAAAATAACGGATAAAGAAATTTCTAAAGTTATTAAAGATTTTAACGAAAACGTAATAAACAATAAAGGTAAAGATAAAATGGAAGAACAAGAACAAATCAGTTTTGAAGATTTTAAAAAACTAAAATTAAAAGTTGCAAAAATTGTTCAAGCTGAAAAAATTGTAAAATCAAACAAACTGTTAAAACTTCAAATTGAAATTGGTGAAGAAAAACGGCAAATTGTAGCCGGAGTTTCCCAGCACTATACCCCTGAAGAATTAATCGGGAAAAATATTATCGTTGTTGCCAATTTAAAACCGGCAAAATTAATGGGAGAGCTTTCACAGGGTATGATGCTTGCGGCTAAAAACGATGAAGACGGACTTTGTTTACTTACAACGGAAAAACCAATGAAAAGCGGGAGTGAGGTTAGTTAATGAATACAAATACTTTATTTAAAATCCTATTTTTTCTATCCCTGATTATTTTTTCATGCAAAAAAAGTGATTTACCCGATACAACGGGTGATGTTCCGCCGCCGCCTACAATGGAAATCAGCGACCCTGATATTCTTTTGAAAAATGCTGAGTTTTATATAAATGAAGGAAGGCATGAAGTTGCGCTTCAAGCGTTAAACGCAGCTTTGAAATACGGGGCTGATAAAGGTAAAGTAAGGTTTTTGAAAGGGCGATTATTTTTAAACAAAAAGGAATATGATAAAGCGTTACAAGAATTCAATAACGCAGAAAAAGCGGGTTATTTTGCAGACGAAATAAATTTATATAAAGGCACATTGTATTTTAATAAGGATAAATTAAACAAAGCACTTGAGTTTTACAAAAATGCAGAGAAAAAAATGATTGCAACCACAGGCGGCTTAAAACGTATGGGCAACGTTCTTTATCAAAACTTAGGGCTTTTGTACCAAAAAAGGAAAAACTATAAAAAAGCAGTTTTCTATTTTAATAAATCAATTTCTCTTGACCCTTCCTCAAGCGAAACTTTTTTTCATGCCGGGCTTTCATATTACAAACTTGACAATTACGATAAATCAATCGAGTACCTTGAAAAAACTATAAAATTAAAACCGCGTATGTTTAAAGCGTATAAATACCTTGCTACGGTTTACTATACAAAAGGTAAAAAAAATGAATCTTTTTACGTTATGGCAAAGGGATACGTTGTCAAACAAACGTATGAGAATACTCAGTATGCACATAAAGAATTAAGCAAGATTAAAAATATCGTAAATTATAAAGAAGCCCTTGAATTAATGATTTACAGCAAGATTTCAATAGGACTATTTAAAGCGGCTGAAGCTTTGATTAACAAAGCTTTAAAAAAATATCCATCGGATTCAATATTTTTAGTTTTTGCCGGTCGACTTGAATTGAAAAAAAATAATGCAAAAAAAGCCCTCCTTTATGCAGAAAAAGCAATGAAAAAATACGGTTCGAATTTTGAAATTGAAATTCTAAAAGGCAATATTTATACGCGTTTAAATAATGACGACAAAGCTATAGAACACCTTGAAAAAGCTTTGTACATTAATCCCCAAAATTATACTTACAGATACACGCTTGCTGATACTTACAGACGCAAGAAAAAAAAGAACCTTGAATATTTGCACCAAGGGATATACTTTGCCGTGCGTGAACAATATGATCAAGCAAAATTTGCACTGTCTAAATTGCCGGAAGATTTTAAGCGTTCTTATGAGGCAAATTGCTGGCTGGGTAGGGTTTTTATGGAACAAGGCGTTAACCAAACAGCCCTCGAATATTTAAATAAATCCATAAAACAAAAACCGGATTATTTTCTCCCTTACACTTTTAAACTTTTCGTTCTTTTTAAAATGGGCAGAAAACAGCAAGGTCTTGCCACGCTTAAATATTTTATGGAAAAATACCCCGAGGCAAAAGGGATTTCGGAAATAAAAAAACTATATAAATCTTTTTCAAAGTTTTAAGATTTCTGAAACCAATAGCAATAATTTCTAAAAAGTAGAAATATTTTTTGATTTAACCATAAAACCCGTAACTTGCTTGTTGAATCTTAATAATAAAAAAAATACAATTAACACGGATAAAAATCATCCCTAGCCCTACTTTAAGTAAAGAGGGCGGATTTTTTTATACGTTGTGATTATAAATTTAAGATAGCTAGGCGTAGGGGTGGGTACGTTACCTGCCAGTAGAGGCGACAGTGGCCATTATCGCCTCTACAATGTGGGCATTTTTCTTTTCTTCAAGTCCCCCTTTACTCGAAAGGGGATTTACTTAAATCAGCGTTTGTATTTAAACCCTGAACTTTTATGAAAACATT
>CAYUYT010000274.1:0-4568 GCA_964449345.1 uncultured Spirochaetia bacterium
GTTTTTTCCGTTAGTAATTTTCAAAATTCTACACCTTAGTTTTATATTTTTTTTCATTTCAATTTTCGAATCATTTCAATAAAATATTAGTTTTATTTTTTGCTAAAAAAAAATCTCATTCATAAAAGCAAAAAGTATTTTTACCCTTTCTTTTTGCATTATAAAGAGCATTGTCAGCCATATTTATTAATTCGTTTACGTTCTCTAATTTAGAAGAATCTTTAGTTAAATAAGATATACCAATGGATATAGTAAGGTTTATTTCTATTTCTTTATACATTACTTTTAATGATTGTATTGTATGAATAATTTTTTTCGCTAACACTTTTGCACCGGATTTATCCGTTTTTATTGCAAGTATAACGAATTCCTCGCCGCCGTAACGGGCAAACAAATCGCTTTCCCTAATAACTTCGTTAATTGCCGTTACAACGTTTTTTAATACTATATCGCCAGCTTCATGACCATAAGTATCGTTAATTGTTTTAAAATCATCTAAGTCCATCATGAAAATAAAAATCGGTTCTGCATAACGTTTGAATTTTTTGTATTCATCAATAACGCGTTGTTCGAAATAACGGCGGTTTCTTATTCCTGTAAGCTGGTCAGAATATGAAAGTTTAATTAGGAACTCACGTTGTTTGGTTAAATCATCAACATGCGCTTCAAGCTTTGAATATAATTTTGCCGTTGAAATTGAGTTTCCGATAAGCGGACTGATTGTTTTGACTAATTTAATATCGCCTGGATTTAAATAAACACTTTGATTTAAGGAACAAAGCTGAATTATTCCGATTGGTTTTTGTTTTAAAATAATGGGAAAAAGCATCATGGATTTTATGCCTTGCAAAATATCCCTAAATTTTCTATCCTGTTCGGTCATGGGTAAGTGTAAAATTTTACTTAACTCGGGAAAATATATATGCGTATTATTCAGAAATGAAAACTGAAGAGCGCCCAATTCTTTTATTAGTTTTAAACCGTCTAATTCTGAAACTACGCTTTCAAATTTATCCAATATTTTTTTATACTTAGATTTAGTCGCGCTACCGTATTTGTAATCAAGAATATTGTTTTCACGCATAAAAATAAATCCAATGTCAAAACCAAAAACATTTAGAAGTTCATTTAAAATAATTTTATAAATTTCTCTGGTAGATTTTAAACCGTTTGTATTTTGCACTATCTCAAATATCTTACGGTTTCGCTCAGCGTGAATTTCAGTATCCGTTTCCATTTCCCTTATACGTTTTAAAAATTCTGCATTTTTAACCTGTTCGTAAAATAGCTCAAGTATTTTCCATAATTTTGATACAACTTTATCAGGAACACATGATTTAACGGAAGTAAATATTATTACACCTATAGATTGCTTATTCTTAGCAAAAGGCACAAATGTCATATATTTCGTTTTCCATAAATCAAATATAACACCTACGTCATATACGTAATTGTCTATACTGCTTTCATCGATTTGCAAAACTTTACATTCGGAAAAACATTTATACAGTATTTCACTGCTTGAAAGGGTTATGGACGTTTTGAGCATTACAGTTGCAAGTTCAATGTATTTCTCAGGCACTTGAATTTTCTCAAAAATTAAATTTTCCTTTAAAGAATCTGCAATCGCAATAAAACACCCGTCAAAACCTACGGTATTATTTATTTCCTGTAAAAGCAAATCAAGGAGTTTATTCAAATCCACAGTGCTATTTATTTTCTTTATGAGTTCAATTATTCGATTGTTGCTTTTCTTTAATTCTTCAAATATGTATTTATTCTTTAATATTTCAATTATTCCGGATATGGAATTAACGAAGGATTTTAAAGAGTCCACCTCTCCCTCACCAAAATTTTCTTTTTTCGTTTTATTGAAAAGAACGAAAATACCGTTTTTTTTATTATTATGAAAACTCGGTAGTATTACACATTGCTTCATCATTTCATTAGAACAATAAACACCTTGATTTGCAGAGAAATCTTCAGGAGCAACGATATTGCCCTCAATTATGTGAATTAATTCTCCGGTTTTAAACGAAAGGGAAAACACGTTATCATTGTCTACAGAAAAAACGTTTTTATCCCTTAAAAACTCATCCTGTTTATAACTTTTCGTATGTAAATCAACCGTTCTTCTTTGTTCGTTATATATATAAACAAGTACACCGTCAAAAAACCAGTTGTTTTTTATATAAACGACTATTTCTTTAATAAGATTTTCACAAGTTTTACTAAAATTTTCTTCATGATTTGATATTTCCATATCTCTACCCTACCCTAAAAATCACACAGTTGAAAAACAGCTTTATTCTCTATTCAAAGCTCCATTAAACCGTTAATGTAACAATATTGAAACAAAAAATAAAGCAAGTATTGCAAATTACAATTGTTTTATCAATTGTTTGACTTTTTCCAAAGATTTGCCTGCTCTTACAAAATCATTTTCACGAAGGTATTTTAAGTAATTATTGAAAGCGCGTTTTATACGCTGCTTAATATTTTCATTTGATTTTTCCGAAGAAGATTCTCCGCGTTTTTTACTTTTTTCTGTAGAAGGGACGTTTTCAGACAACAAATTATTTAATGCTTCATCGAACGTATAGCCCCATGTTATTCTATTTGCCCCGTCTCCAACAATTATCATTTTTATTTGCGGAAAACGGGCATTACTGCTTCTAATATAAACCGGCTGAACATATAATAATGAAAACTTGCCGTCTTCAAGCAAAGGGTAAACTAACGTATTGCCCATTAATTTCTTACCCCAAAGAGTTAGTTTTTCTTTTATTGATGGAGTCTGATCAATTCGCGCTAAAAATTGCATTATACCGTCCCTGCGCTGTTTCGTTTTAGGCATGGAATAAAAAGCGACTCTGGGCTTTAAAGTGTCCGGGTCAAGTGTTGCCCCCATTAAACCGCGTACAATTTGCGTTTGCGCAGGAGTAAACATTGTCATTAAGTTAAGACGTAAATTTTCCTGATTAGGCAACCGGCATATTTGATAATAAGGCCCGTAATTATTTTTTTTGCCACGGTAGTTCTCTTTTGAAAGCTGATAAATGTCTTCTCTGTTATAAAACACCTGGGCATCTGTAATGTGATATTGAGTATATACCTTTGATTTTAATTCAAATTCAGTTGGCGGAAATTTCATATGCTGTTTGAGTTGGGCGGACATAGGTTTTTTCATAAAACTATTCGGAAAAACTTTTTTCCACGTTTTAATTACCGGACAATTTTTATCAACTATATACGCCTGAACTATACCGTGATAAGCATCAACAACGATTTTTACGCTATTTCGAAAATAATCAACAGTGCGGCGGTTTTGGCCGGGTAATGAAATACGGTACTCTTTAGCATAAGGAAAATTCCTCGCAGTTGTGTATCCGTCAATAATCCAAACCAAACGCCCTTTAACTACGGAAATATACGGTTCGCCTAAGAGCAAAAACGGATAAAGCGCTCTAACTCTCTGCGTTATATTTCGCCTATATAAAAGCTGGCTGCCTTTTTCAAGTTCTTTTGTATAATAAAGTTTAAATCCCGCTGTATTCCACGCTATTAAAAACTTATGCTCGGAAATATCTATCCCGGTTTTACCCTTATAAGTAGTAAATTTGTTTTTATCCCCTTCGGGATAGTCAAATTCTTTTTGACCGGTATTGACAAAAACGTAATCATTAGTATAAATACCGTGATAAATCCGAGGGTTGAATTTCCCGATTTTACTATTAATGGGAATATCTTTAACAGTATAAATAGGCTCGCCTGATGAGCTAAAAGCGTTAACAGGGAACATTACTATTCCGTAACCGTGGGTATATGAAAAATGCCTGTTTATCCATGTATCTGCGTTTTCCGGCAAACGGTTTATATCTATTTCGCGTGCGCTCACCATAACCTGACGCAACTGCCCGTCAATTTTATACTGGTCGATATATATGGGGGTAAAACGGTAATATGGTCTAAACCTTTGCAATTGCTCTAAAACATCCCTTGCCGCACGGTAATCATGAAGACGGATATTTTTTAACGTTGCCTCATTTTGCTTAAAGGTTTTCGCGCTTAAATCTCCGGGATTGATTTTTACTTTTTCAATTTTATCAATATCGTAGGATTTTCGTGTCATGTTTATTTTATAATTTATATATTTTTTTTCATATTTAAACTCGTTGGTTTTAATTACCGTAGATTCCATTATTTCCGGGTACAAATTTACAATGAGTATGTATAAAACAAAAGAGCCTGCAAAAATAACGCCCAAACGGACAACGAGTTTTTTAACGCGATCTTTATAAAAAATCAAAGCAAAAATTGCTAAAGTGGCAATAGCGTAGACCACTTGCGAAATAGTATAAGCAGGGAGTGTATAACCAATACCCTTAGCTCCTGCTGAACCTGCAATTAATGACCATTTTTGAATACTTAATGCCCAAATTTGCGTTATCATAAAAAGTGCAGTTAAAACGAGAAAATGCGTTCGCCCGACTTTTGTAATTCTAGGGTCTGCATATTGGTCGCGTGCCTGTTTGTATCCCATAATGCTGCCGTAATATAAAAACGCT
>CAYUYT010000275.1:0-4562 GCA_964449345.1 uncultured Spirochaetia bacterium
ACTAAATCCCGAAAGTAATGAACAAAAGAGGCGACAAGTTGCCTGACACTCTCCGCTTCGGTGTCATCTTTAATTTCGCTTAAATCAAAGAAAATCCCCGTTCGTAAATATAAAGAAAGTGGTTTTTGTATTTCTTTTTTACCTTTTCCGTCCTCCGTTAAACTTAAAAGGTAATCTTCAACTCTTGAATATAGTTGTATGCGGTTTACATTGTTTGCGCTTTCTAATTTTTTAGTTTGAGTTTTTATTTTGCCTGAAGACGCTTTTAATAATTGCGTTGTAAATTGTTCCCCGCGTTTATAGTTATTTAATATTTCAGCAACTTTCGCGGATATTTTATCAACTGCATTAAAAATTTCGATACCGGGTTTCCCTGTAATTGTGATTTTTGCAATGTTTAAGTTGAATAGTAAATCGTTAACTATAAATTTTATTTCAAGTTTATTTTGCCCTGTTTTCTTAAACGTTCCCGTTATTACTATATCAACTCCGGCGTTTTTTAAATTCTGAATAACATTCGTGTTTTTTAAGTCAACGCTACGTCTTAAACTTTGAAAGTTTATTTGTTTACCTCTAACGCGTTTTCTATATTCCCGTTTGGTTTTATTTGAGATGGATGAGGGCAGGGAGCTACCGATATAATTTATAGAATTATCCGTTCCTTTGTTTTCAAAACTATAAACACGTGCTTTATTTATTTTTTTTACACCGAGTTTAATTATATCTTTAATAACTGTTGCACGGGTAACGCGTTCTTTTTTTCTGTATTCTATCATGAAATTTCTAATACCCATTACTTTTATTAACGTTTCATCCACATCGGGTATTTCAAGAATTTTTACTCTTTTTGAAAAGTTTTTTAAATCGTCTACTTTTTCTTCAAGCTTTTTTTTGTTTTTATCTCTGATTAGTTCTCTAACCACAACGAGTTCGTTGTAAAATTTAATCAGCTTAATACCAACGTTTATTTCCCTTTTTATATAAGATAGTTTTGTTTTTAGATTCCTATCTGCGTTTTTTACTTTGTTTAATACGCTCAAGGTCTGACGGTAGATTTTATCCGCTTTGTTGAATTGTCCGTAAATAAAAAGAGAATCTGCATTAAACCACTGTGAGATAAGCTCTGATAAAATGCGTTTGTTACGCGGAGAAATGTTTAATGTAAATAAATGTAAATTTGTTAAAATTACAAATATAAAAGATAGTATAAATGTTTTTAGTTTCATGTTAAATATCTCATCAGGATTTAAAATGTAATAATTTTTTGTATTATATATTAGTGCGTTTTCAAAGTAAAGTATTTTTTTTCATATTTTTATTAAAATTTAATTTTTTTACATTGTCATTCATATTATTTTAACTTTGTTTTTTTCGATTTGCTTTTTTAAATAAGGGTTTTTAATTCTTTCTTCGTTTATTATATCAATTCTTCTTTGTAATAAATCTTCGAGCCCGAAATATATTTCCTACCAAAGTTTTCCGTATTCTTCGTAATCGATATTGCTATTAAAAGAAATTAGTAAATCAATATCACTATCATTTTTAAAATTTCCGTCTATTGCCGAACCGTAAACATTTTTAACTTATTTCATCAAGCTTATTTTTTATAAAATTATCAAGCATTTTCCAACCTCTTATTTGAAAAATATAATATCATATAAACAGGTTTTAAAAAACAAATTTTATCCCATATTAAAAATAATAGTATTATAACTAACTTTGCGTTCTCCCGCGTCCTTCCGAAGTTTTTATATACCGCGAAAGTCCGCAGAATGCGCGAAAAAGGGGGGATTTAATTCTTTTCAACGAGTTTACCTGTAACGTATTTGTGGATTAAACTCGATATAAGGGTTTGGTAGGGAAGTCCCTGCTCGATTGCGTTTCGTTTTATTAATTCAAGGTCGCGGGCGTTTAACCTGATATTAATGCGTTTGTTCTTTTTTAACGCGTTGTTTGAATATTCAACGTGTTTTTCAATTTCATTTTTCATTTCCGGAATTTCTACCCATTCTTCGTTTTCATAGGATTCAAGAATTGTTTTTTCTTCATTATCTAATTTAATTTTCATTATCATTCTCCAGATATTTTTTCGTTGCTTTTCTACTCGGTATTATGGTTTTTAAAAAAAATTCATGTTCGTTTTCAATAAAAGGAACGAGATAAGCATAATTATTCATTTCAATAATATACATTTTTTGTTCCGGGTATTTGTCTTTATTAGGGTGCTCAACAATAGCCATAACGCGTTTGTTATTAATAAAGTATAATACATCCTCAAAAGACACTCCCCTTGTGCGTTTTAAAGTTAAATTTTTTTCATTACTCCATGAATAACTTTTCATTATCTAATTATATCACATTGTCTGCCTTTTGTCAATGCCTTGTTTGGTATAGCTTTTTACCGCGAAAGTCCGCAGAATGCGCGAAAAAGGGGGGATTGATGATTTTGCGGATTTTATTTAATGTTGCTAAAGTATTCTAATTAAACCCAATAAACAGCGCCGGCTTTTTGATTAGAATTTAAACTTTTTTTGTTATGTTCAACGCGTTCTGATTGTTTATCTTCCTTTTTATAATGCTCAATTTCGTTATGCGAATTCACATTTGATTCTGCGTTATTTTGAGTCGATTTTTTATCATAACTTTTTGATTGTTCTTGCGGTTGTTTCGGGTGATTTTCTTGTTTGCGGTTGGATTCTTGGTCTTCAATGCTTTTGGTTTGCTCTTCTAATAATATATTCCAGTCCGGGTGTTTTTCGTTTTCTTTTAGCGCGTTTCTAAAAAGCAGAACGCGTTTTTTTTCTCCGTTAATTTCAATCTCGCCTGATAAATATAGTTTGTTATCTTTTTTGCTTCGATGCTGCCACATTGCGCCAATTTTTGTTAAAGTGTTCATATAATCCTCCGTGATCATTTTCCCTCCCTTTATTTATATTATACGGAAATTTAGGGTGAAAAATCACGACACAACGTGTCATTTGTTAGTTTTAATTTAAAAATCAAGATTTTTATTTTGCACAAATACATATCTTTAAAATTTATTTTATGCGTTTAGTTATTTTTTAAGTAATTTTTATATATGAATGAACTTAACTTAAAACTCGTTGCTTGTTGCCGGAAAGGTAACGTTGATTGTGTTAAAAATTTGCTTTCCAAAGGCGTTGATATTAATTTCACTAGCGTCAATTTTGAAAAACCTATAATGGTTGCTTGTGAAAACGGACATCTACAAATCGTTGAAATTTTATTAAATCAAAACGTTAATTTGGAAAGTAAGTATAATAATCAACAATCGGTTTTTTCCGTTGCTTGTAAAAACGGCAAATTAGATATAGTTAAAAAACTTGAAAAAGCCGGTGCTGATATAAATTATTTTCATAGTTTCGGGATAAGGAATATTATGATAGCGGCTTTATATTCAAATGAAGACGTTGTAAATTACCTTCTTGATAATCCTGATTATGACTTTAATGTTAATAAAGAGGGTACTGAATTACTTAATTATGCGAGTGCGGGCGGATTAAAATCCTTTGTAAATATGTTAATACACAAAGGCGTTAATGTTAATGATAGTTTATCTCAAAATCTAAATCCCTTTTTATCCGCGTGCCGTTCGGGGAATTTTGAGATTGTGCAAATTTTGTATAATTCCGGCGCTGACATTAATAAAAGAGATGCTTTGGGGGATAACGCTTTTCTCGTTGCTGTTTCCAGCCGTAATATAGATTTGCTTAAATTTTTGCTTGAACTTGGTTTTGATATAAACGCTTTTAACCAAAGCAAGCAAACGGCTTTACACCTTGCTGCATCTCAAGGAGCGGAGGAGATTTGTTCTTTTCTCGTTGATTGTGGCGCAAATGTTAACAGTAAAGACATTTTTGAATCAACGCCTTTGGTTTATGCGTGTAATTTGGGTTCTTTGGCAATTGTAAAAAAATTAGTTAATGCAGGCGCTGCCGTAAACGCTACCGGGGAATTTGATAATAACGCTCTGAGTATTGCTCTTGGTAGGGGTAACGTGGACATTGTTAAATTATTACTGGATAATGGTGCAGAATTTTTACGAAATGTTAATGACGGATATACACCTTTGTTGCAAGCTTGCGGTTCATGTAATCTTGATTTAGTTAAGTTTTTGATTGAATTAGGGCATGATGTAAACGAAACGAATGATTTCGGAACAACGCCGCTAACTCTTTCAATCATGAACGGTTGTAATGAATTGTCAAAATATTTAGTCGATATTGTTGATAATATTGATGCTCCTGATGATTCCGGCGCAACGCCTTTGATTAATAGCTGCATGAACGGCGATTTTGAAATTGCTAGTTTATTGATTAAAAAAGGTGCAAATGTTAATAAAAAAAATATTAACGGTGAAACTCCTTTGATACATGCGGTTTATTCAAATAGTTTGGAAACTGTTAAGATGCTATTTGAATACGGTGCAGATATTAACGTAAAACCAGTAGAGGGGAAAAGCGCTTTAATGGTTGTGTGTGAACTAGGGTATTTAAATATTTTAGAATTGTTTCTCAATAAAGGCATAGATTTAAATGAAC
>CAYUYT010000276.1:0-4547 GCA_964449345.1 uncultured Spirochaetia bacterium
TGAAGCAAAAGCGGTAAAAAATATCTGCTTATCTGCATCATTATTTGGATCATCATAAGAAAACGCAATAGTGTAACCATCCGGGCTATACGCAGGGTGGCTTGCGTTCGCGATTAAGAGCGTACCCGCTCCGCCCGTGGCGCTGGGGTAAAAAGACATTTCCATTTTTGACATTGTGCTTTCCTGCTTTATTACTTAACGTATATTATATCACGTTATAAAATATTTTTCATATGCAAATGTTAAATTTTTATTTTATTTGCTGATAATTTGCTTTCAACACCGAGTTTGACAAGTTTTTCATCTATTGCTTTATTATTCATAGCGATATGTTACATTTTATATATCAAAATACAATTATTTTTTTTCAGATAGTAAAAATGTTATATTTTACCTAAATCCGTATAAAAAATGCTTTAAAAAGTGCAACCTCTTGCGCTATAATAATTTAAATAAAAAAACTATTTCACCCAAGAGGTGCATATGAAATTCAGTATTAATACTACCACAGAACAATTAAATAGTACAGGCGGAATTATTATTATAATTTGCGTATGAAATAATAACGTACGGAAAATTTGGTATTTTTCCAACATGAAGTAAGACGCACCTAAATTTAACTGTTTTTTCCGCATGAAATAAAAGTCATGTTCGAATTTTGCGTAAAAACGAACATGAGCGTTTATTTATGTTCGATGTCTAAAGAAAAGCGAACATATGAGTTAAATAGAAATTGTCGAATTTTTGTTAATTCTAGACTTTTTTATTTATAATGTTAATATAAATCTATCCCTATGATAAATACATTTCTGTTGAAATTCTTTGAAAAAAATAGAATTGGACATAAATGTGTTTGACCTACATTTTATTTCAATTATAATGATGTAAAACTAAAAAATGACATAATGTGTCGTGAAATTTGCTTTTATACATTTATAACGCATTATTGAAAATATATTGAGGATAATTGTTTCAGACAAAATATTGCCATTTGATTTGTCAAACGATAAGATTTATTGTAAGGTTTAATCACGGGCTCCGTACATTAAAACGCAGAAACCGCTCATTTTCTACCCGGGATTAATATGCCTCATATGAATAAAACTGGCAATGAGACAAATATACATGGAAAATAACTGGAAACAGCCTTGCCGAATTTGGTTGAATGTTGATGTAATGTAAAAATATAGAGGAGTGGTAAATCTTTATATATTTTGCATTTAGGCAATTGTTGTAATGGTTGGTAAAGGCTGAAAAACGCATTTTTGGCTTTCGACTCCCGCCGCCTTTAAATTGAAAAAGCATTATTATTTTTCAAGTTTATTAAACTGTTTTATTATTTTTGTAACTTGAACATCGGTTGCAATGTTTTTTTCTTTTAATTCTTTGATAGCTTTTTCTCTTGCTTTTTTATAATTATAATACGGCAACGCGGAAAGTAGATACACGGTAATTATTCTTCTGCCGTTTTTAGATGACATGGATGTTTTTCTTTTTACGATTCTCATGCCCGATAATTCAACGTTATTACTCGTTGTTTTGATTATTTTCTTTATAATTTTTCCCGTTAACTCGCCCTTTTCTGAATACTTTTCAATTATTAATAACTGTTTTCTGGTGATTTTTTTTATTGCAGAAGCCGCTTTACCTAACGAGTCTAATTTTGCCTTCTCGAATGCCATTCTCCTTGCCATTGATTCACCTTTTCCGGAAAAACAGATAATTTTTTCATTATCATCATAACTTATAAAAGGCCCTAACTCATACCAGTTGGATGGAATTGTTTTATATTCTTTAAACCGGGAGCTTAACTTATTACTGTTGTTATTTTTTTGCGTATTATCTGATGAACAAAACGTAAAAATTAAACTTATCATTAAAAATGCTAAAATATTTGTTTTCATATTCACTCCTCATGCCCAAGTCTTTTTTATCAGTAATTTCCTCATTTTAATTGAAGCACTATAACATTAATTAAATATTTTTGCAATAATTTTTTTTTATAGAATAAATTATGGTTATTTATTTGCGTTTTTAAATGAGATTTGAAATAAAAATGCTTAATTTTTTAATAGGCGTAGGCATTTTATTTGGTATAAAAAAAAGCGATTGACATTTGGGGGAGAGGGGATTTTTGCGGTGTCAATCGCCCATGGTTGTTGGATTGAGGGATTAATTTTCAACTAAATCTAAAACAATCTTCTTAAATTCTTTAGGGTCAAAGGGTTTTACTGTCCATGCGTTTGCTCCCATTTTAAATGCTTTATCTTTCATTTCTTGTTCTTTTTCCGTTGTTAGTACGATTATGGGGGTATGCAGAAATTTTGCATATTTCATATCTGATTTTACATTTTGAATAAACTCAAGTCCGTTCATTTCAGGCATATTAACATCTACAATGAATAAATCGAGTTTGTCTATTGTGTCTAACTTATCTAGGGCTTGTTTACCGTTTTCTGCTTCGATAATATTAGCGCCTAAGTCACTGAAAGATATTTTTATGATTTTTCTTATTGTTGAAGAATCGTCAATACTCATTACATTCATGCTTTCCTCCTCGTTAGCAAGTTGTATCGTTTAAACCGTTTAGTGATTTTATCTTTTCAAATTCTTTTTGTATTTTTGATTTTAATTGTCTTTGTTTGTATTCGGTTAAATCTATTTTTAAATTTTTATTATTTTCAATTTGGTTCATCAGTTGTTTTAGATTAATCGATAAAGCAGAAAGCTGTTGCTCAATTATATCGTGCAATTGTAAACGGGAAGCTAAAATTTGATTCTCTGCATTAATATTATTTAAATGATTTTTAATTGCAGCCATATCTTCGGAGCATAAAAACCCGTTAATTTTCATTATTTCGGTTAAATTATTTTTTTCATCACTGTTTTCGGATTTAAACCCGGTAAATTTCTTTCCTAAAAATACACCGACTTTTTTATCCGTTATGATTGTATTTATATATGATTCATGTTTTTCAATAGTAAAAACGCTGTTTAAAATATTTCCTGCCATTTTTGATAATTCCGTTCTAAATAAGGTTAAAACGCTTAAAGTATTGGGAATACTTTCGCCAACGGATACTAAAGCAGTGCTAACGTTAGTTTTTTCGCTTTTTGATAAAATGAAACATATTTTAATTAATACTAAAAACAATACCGTTGATAATAAACATATAAATATGTTTGCATAATATCTGTTTGTTATTAAAGTACTAACAGGTATTGCAAGGGAGAGTATTATAGAAATTATTATTAAAAATTTGGTTTTCACTTTGTCTCCTTTGACATATTTCCTGCCTGTTCAATTTGACTGGCTAATTTTTCATCTTCAAGTAATGCATTAACGATTTGATTGGGTATGCTTCCTATGTGCGTGCCATGGTAAACTGCGCCTAGTTTTAAAGCTTCGGCAGGCATTCCGTAAACTATTGATGATTCTTCGTCTTGAGCAATTGTTTTTCCCCCATGGTTTTTTATGTTCAAAAGGCCTTTTGCACCGTCTTTGCCCATACCCGTTAATAATACTCCGATAACGTTTTTACCGGCACATTCGGCGGCGGAATTAAAAAGAACGTCTACCGAAGGCCTGTGTCCGTTAACTTTTTCGCTTTTTATTTTTTTTACAAAGTAGTAACCGTTTTGCTTTATTATTTTAATGTGATAATCGCCCGGAGCTATTAATACTTTTCCTTTCTCAATTTTGTCGTTGTCTTGGGCTTCTTTTGCGTCAAAATGCGTTGTTTCTTTGATGCTGGATGCATATTTTGCAGTGAATCCTGCGGGCATATGTTGAGTAATGATTATACCGGGTGAGTTTTCTGGCAACATTTTAAGCACGCGTTTAGTAGCAACCGTGCCTCCGGTTGATGCGCCTATTACTATTATTTTTTGAATTTTTCTGTTAGGGATTGTGCGTTGTTTAACTTTATGGATTTGAAAATTCGGGTCTTTATAATTTGAAAGGTCTGTAAAAGCAACGGCGCGTATTTTTGTTACCAGTTCATCAAGCATATCTTTAAACGCGTTTTCATTGCTTATTCCCGGTTTTAAGACGAAATCTAAAGCACCTGCTTCAAGGGCTTCGATTGTTATTTTTGAATTTTGAGATGTCATTGAACTGACCATTATAACGGGAACAGGGTATTGAGGCATTAACCGTTTTAAAAAATCAACACCGTTCATTTTAGGCATTTCTACGTCAAGGGTTACAACGTCGGGTTTATTTTTTACAATTAAATCTCTTGCTTCATAAACATCCCGCGCTTTTCCCGTAACTTTAATATGGTTATATGAGTTTAACCCTAATTCCAACATTTGTCTAACTACAGATGAATCATCAACGATTAATACTTTAATTTCTTTTCCGTTATACATAAATTAAATCACCTTTTTTGAAAAATTCCCGGGGCAATAAAATTAAATTTTTCCCGTAATTTTTTGTGAATACTTTCCGTTTGGCCTATAAATAAAACGCCTTTATTTTCAAGACTTTCATAAAGTTTATTAACAACTATTTCCATCGAATCTTTATCAAAATATATCATAAC
>CAYUYT010000277.1:0-4543 GCA_964449345.1 uncultured Spirochaetia bacterium
AAAAGCAATTACAATATACAATACTTTGATTTTAAAATCACTTTAGTATATTTTAATATTAAGTATATTTCTCAACTATATTTTCATCATCGTTTCTAAACTATACAATCTTCAAATATCCAAATATTTTTATCATCCTTCGCATTTAATTTATTCTATAATTTTATTTTTTGTTATAATTATTGTCGGAATTAAGAAAAGCTCTTTTGATTAATAAACGTTTTTCTCAAAATACTTACGCTGTTTACGCTTTAACTTTGCTTTTTCTCCGTTATAAATAAAATAAACGCTTTTCGTTCCCCAAATTTTTTCAATTTGCCCCGACCGCTTAATAACTGCATGGGTAACGCGTAAACGGTAATACATTCGCCTGCCTAACACCGTAAAAGTAGGAAAACTAACGTAATAACTGCCGTTAGATAAACGTTTTATTTCAAGTTCGTCTAAAAAATAATTTTGTAGCCGCTCTTTAAACCCGTTCCCTCCGTACCTGCCGTAAATTTCCGATAATTTTTTTTTATCAACAGAGGAATAAACCATGTTGCGGGAATAATATTGCTGCAAATATAAAAAAACGCGGAAATAGGCATAAACATTCCTGCGGTAAATTTTTAATCCCCTAATATTAACGAATTCGTTATACGTTTTTAAATCATGAATCGGGTATAACTTTTTTCCAATGTATGCATAAAGCATGGTTTTAAACTCAACCGGGTTATAATCAATGACAACGAAAAGGTTGCCTACGAACCCAGGATTGATAACTATCACCCTAACGCGACCGGGATTAAACCTATCTGCTTTATTGTATAAAGCATAATTTTTATAATGCTCTAATATTGCTTTTCTCGTTGAATATGGAGCATTTCGAAAACCCGAACTATTTAACTGAGATGATAAAAATAACATACCTGCTAAACTTAATTTAAGAATTTTTATCAAATAGGTTTTAAATTTCAGCATAAAATAAATTTACCGATAAAGTTAACGTGAAACAAAGTATAATATTAATAACGTTAATAATTACATTATTTACCCCGTATAAAAAAATTTTTTCCGTTGTACCTAAGGAAATAGCAAAAAAAGAAATTTTTGCAGTTCGTTACTATAAGAAAAAATCACTTGAACTAAAAGCACATAAAAAAGTACCTAAATCACAATGGAAATATTTAAAACACTACTGGCGCGTTTTTTATAATAAAAGTGAAAATGTAATTGCAGAAACACTATACGTACGAGGCAGGCGCATTGCTTACTGGAGTTATAAATACCTTGCTGACGGAAGAATTATTAGAAAAGGTTTCCACTGGGGCGGAATCAGAGGCGGTGTTTATTATGATATGGGCTGGAAACGCTACGTTTTAAAACGCGGTTTTTCATATTATAGCGCGCGTTTTTCTTATGAAGTTTATAATTCTGATAAAAAACTGGTTTATCGCGAATACTATTTGAAAGGGCGTTTTGACCATTTTATACGAATTTATTATGACAATTACGGCAACGCTCTGCGCACAGTGCGTTCGCATAAAAAACATTTGCGAGGAGCATATTTTGATTACGTTTACAATGGAAAGGGTAAGTTGCCTCATTCAAAACCGGGTAAATAAGTATTAACCCGAACTTCAAAATATATATTAAAATGATTTTAAAATATAAGTATTAAAATTTTTAATTCTCTTCAATCTGCGATTTAAATCGTAGGTTGTATTTAATTTTAAAGTTGGTTTAGTATACTAATAATACTTTAAATTTTATGCAACCGACACTTTAAAGTGTCGGTTGAAAAGCAATTACAATATACAATACTTTGATTTTAAAATCACTTTAGTATAAATCGAATTTCACGTTTGTTGAAAAAAATTATTGTATTGCCTTTTTACTGGTTTAATTGTTTTCAAATATGATTGGCAGGTAGAACCTACACTTATATAAAAATTTTAAAAACACAACGTATAATCATTGTTTCTATATTAAAAAAATTTCGGTATTTAATAGAAAAAGGCTAATCTTGCAATAAGATTAGCCCTCTGGTGAAATAGAAAATAGTAGACTGGGAGGGGAACTAAATCTACTTCACCTGTGTCTAAATTTCGACACTGGTTAAAATTTACTTTAGAAAAATATTTTGTCAAATTTAATACAAAAAATTTCACGTTATTAATTGGGGATACACTTTGAATTTACGGGAAAAACGAAATACAAAAAAAAACGCTTTTTTTTTAAAGCTTAATAATTAAAACCGTTACATCGTCTTTGATTTTATTTGAAAACCCGAATTCCCGAAAAGATTTCATAACCATTTGAACAATTTTCAAAGCATCCCGGGAACACGTTTTTTTTATTATTGATAAAAGAGCGTTCTTATCAAAGTGTTCGTGCCGTGAATTTACAGCACTATGTAGCCCGTCTGAGAACAACACCAAAATATCGCCCTTTTCGTATTTGTAGTTTCGTTTGGTATAATCCACATCTGTATCAATACCAATCATTTTACCCGATGCTTTTAAAGGTATGAACTTACTCATTCTTAAATTATAAAGATATTGTGTAATATGTCCGGCGCTTGAAACTGTAATCTCTTTCATAGCTTTATTACGCTTGCATACAAACATGGACATACCTGTTTTTTCTGAATGCCTTGTAATTATAAAGTGATTAATGCTTGATAAAATTTCAGAGGGTTTTTGCTTTCTTTGAATGAATACATCAATATAACTTCTGCTCATGGTTTCAAAAAAAGCGCCCGCAAGACCTTGAACGTGAATATCTCCCATTATAAAAATATCCGAATCTTCGGAATAATCTTTGTGGATGAAATAATCTCCGCCTGTGATAGTTTTTTTAATAACACCGTAAGCAATTTCCGGATTGTCTTGTAAATATCCAGAGGCCTGTTCCGCTCCGGTATGCATAAAAGTAACGAGTTCCCTTTCAAGTTTTGTATTCTTTGCAATGCGGTTATAAAAACGGATGAATTTAAAAATTAATTTATAACCCATAATAAAATAAATCAAAAGTATGGCTAACGGAAAAAATACGTTGAAATGCGTTTTATGAGTAAGCAATAAAATTAGGTCAGTTGTAATACCTGCGCAAATGAAAAATAATGAAGCGAAAATTATTACGCTGTATTCCCGTTTGGATTTTAGAATAAATATTTCAATTCCCAGTGCTAAAAGCCCCAAATCAAAAATGAGCAATAATATAACCATAAATATGGTGAATAATTGTCCTGTTACAAAATAACCGTTCACAAAGGAAATATTAAAACGTGAGAAAACTGCGATTATTATAAAAACTAACGGGTAAAAGTAAAACAGCATTTTAAAAATAAGGGGCCGTCTTCGCATTGAAACCTGTGATAAAAATGAGATATATACGGGAATTGTTAATGCTGCGGGAATAAATTTTAGTTTAAAAAATAATACCTTGAAAGCTTGTGATTCAAGAGTAACGTGAAGAAACTGAAAAATTAAATAAAGGAATGTTAGTGAAAAAATTATTAAAACCCGGCGAACAAGTTTTACTAATAACCGCTGTTTTATTAAAATAACGAATAGAACGGGAATACTAAAAAAAACGAAAAATAAAGTAAATAAATTTAAAACACTTTCCATGCTCAATTTCATATTTTTTTAAAACCTTTTATTTTTTTGCCTTTTTGATGTTCCCGATTTTATAAATTGAATTATGTAATTTATCACCAGTTTTTTATACGTTTTATGCACCGTTAAATGCATTCCACCCGCAGGGTCCTTTGGTTTTATTCTTAAGTTAATAAATGCTTTTTCCTTGGATTGAATATGGTTTAAAATATAACTTCCGTTTTCCGGCGGAATGTATCGGTCGTTTCCGCTCGTTATTATTAATACCGGTGTCCTTACCCTAAAACAATGTTTCTTAATTTTTCTCAACCTTACTTTTAAAAAATGTACATGGCTTAATGTATGAAAATTTTCATATCCCTGCCACGGTGCAACGGGTTTTGAAAACGTTGCCAAAATATCTTTTTCAAAACGCTTCATAAAAAAACGCAAAATACCTGTGAAAATTAAACGCAAGTCTTTCAAATAATAATGGCCTCTTGTATATCCGAAAAGCATGACCGGTGTATTAATTAAAATAAGGGAACTAAAATTTGGGGATTCTTCAATAACGAATTTTAATAGAAGCGAGCCCCCCGTAAAACACCCTGCGGCTACTATTTCGTTGTATTTTAATTTTAGATAATCATAAGCCCTTTCAACCGTATGATACCAGTCGGCAAAAGTCGTTTTGCGCATATCTTCTGTGTTTGTTCCGTGGCCGGGAAGTAGGGGGACGAAAACGTCATAACCTTGCTTAAAAAGACTCTTTGCAACGGATATTAAATTATATGGCGTACCTGCGTAAGAATGAATTAACAGCGCGGCTTTTTTTGACGATTCATGCTTCTTAACAATTGGGTCTGCATCTTTAATTAAGCTTTTAGCATCCCATAGTTTATTAAAATTTATATAATCCCTAGTTCTTCTCGTTGCGTATGGAACACCGTATTCGGATA
>CAYUYT010000278.1:0-4506 GCA_964449345.1 uncultured Spirochaetia bacterium
CCAACCGAAAACAAAACAACAAGCAGCGTTTTAACGATGACGAGGAAAGTAATAAACCTGTAAGAAAAAGGAAGTCTAAAAAAGGCGGTCTTGATAGCTTTTTTTAAGCCGATATTATATACCTTTTCGCTTTAACTATGTAATGCATATTCCGGTCAACCTCGTTAAGTGATTCCTGCTAAACCGGGCAACTTTAAAAACGGTCAATCTTGTTCTCGTTGTTTATAAATATGGATTTTTGCGTTATTAAAGTAAAAAAAGATTTTATCTATTTTTAATTTAAACTCCCGGCATTTTTAGAGGTTGTTTTTATTTAATATTTCTAAGCTTTAGTTTTTCTAAGTAATCTTTTGACAGTTTATTATATTGTATCAAATTATCTATAAAGTCATCGAAAATAGGCAGAGGCATAAAATGCGTTATTTTAAACTCTTCATAATATTTTTTTAACGCTTTTAGTAAATCATTTCCTGTTTCATTTGTTTTTACTAAAATGTCAATGTATTTATTCATAGTTTCAACATTTTGAGGGTGAGTTAGATAATCGAAAAATGTAAACTTAAAATCCATTATTGCTCCTTAAAACGTATAATTATTTCTTAATTACAATATAATCATTTAACGAATTTATTGGATTTTTTTTAAAAAAAATTGCATTATAAATCTAATTATTATATAATCACGTTAATTATGACAAATCAAAATGTGTTTGAATTATCTAAAGGCGGAATGGTTGTCGATACAAAAGTCGGTGCAATGCAAATAGGCGTGCCGCCTGAAACAATAAAAGACTCAATGGCAATGAACAGAGAGGTGCCGGCTATTTATATTGCGCCGAAAAATCTGTTTTCATTAAACAAAATGGCAAGTTTAATTGATATTGAATTTCCCTGCTATTATAATTTTTTTATTAAAAAAAAGCGTATTAAAGTTTTATGCACAAACGAACAAAGAACGCTGATACAAAAACTTATGATTGAATCGTTATTAGGTCCTTCGGATGTAAATCCTGAGCAAGAGTATGAGAATGGGAAGGACAACGAGTATTTTCCTGACCTTCGAAAGGAAATGGATTACTTTGCAAAACATCCTGAATTGAACCGTCCAATGCGTGTTGATGATTTAATCGAATTTGTTATTTTAGATAATAATCAAACTGCAGATATAAACGGAGTCCAGATTGAACTGAATAAACAAAAAGATAAAATATATATTCATGATGAAAAAATTATAGAGCTTGACTGGAATGTAGATTACAAAACTTCAGAGTTTACTGCGGGAGAACATGAAAAAGCATTTATACCGCCTCTTTTTGGTATAACGACTTTGGGGTCGTCTCATGGATTTGATCCGCTTGGAAAAACGAGTGGATTTATTTTTTGGATTAACGGAAGCGGAATACTCGTTGACCCTCCAATTGATTCATCTTTATGGCTTTTAGAAGAAAACGTTGATCCTGGAATGATTAATGCTGTGATATTAACGCATTGTCATGGAGACCATGATGCCGGAGTAATGCAAAAAATTTTATTGGAAGGAAGGGTTAAGTTATACACAACGCCTACCGTTTTTTCAAGTTTTGTGCGTAAAATATCTCTTTTAACGGGATTAAGCGTAATGCAATTAATTGATTACATTGAGTTTATACCTCTTGCCGTTGGTCAGGCAATTACAATAAACGGGGCATCTTTTATTTTCAGTTACCGTTTACATTCAATACCTACTATCGGTTTTGAGGTAAGCTTTAACGGCAGGTCGGTTGTTTATACTTCTGATCATCTGAACGATAAAAATGTTTTTGAAAAAATATACAAAGACGGTGTTTTAACCAATGGACGTTATGAGGAATTAATAAATTTTAACTGGAAACACGATATCGTTATTCATGAAGCCGGTGTACCGCCTATGCATACGCCAATTGATATTTTATTGGAATTACCAGAAGAAATTCAGGAAAAAATATACCTTGTGCATACTGATAAATCTAAAATACCCCATGGTTCAAAACTATCAATACCTGAAAGCGGACTTGATAATACAATGGTGCTGGATGTTAATGATTCTCTTTATGGCGAGTCGGTGCAAATCCTAAATCTTGTATCAAGTATGGATATATTTGAGGATTTACGCTTTATTAAAGCGCATGAGTTTTTAAGTATAATAGATTATGAAAGTTTTAATAAGGGAGATGTTCTAATAGAGCAGGGCGAACAAGGAAAAAAGTTTTTTATTATAGTATCCGGACATGCAACAATTGAAATTGACAATAAAGTTCGTTCGATTTTACGTTCAGGATGTTATTTCGGTGAAAATTCTTTAATCACGGGTGAAAATACAACGGGAAGGATTATCGCGAAAACCGAACTTCTTACGTTAACGATTAATCGCGATGATTTTATAAGGTTTATTTCAAATACTTATATTTTTTCACGTTTAAAGAAATTAGGCAATGTTAGGGCAAAAGGGTCATGGTTGGCAATAGAAGCTAACGCGATATTTTCAAAAATGACAATCAACCAAAAAAATCATCTTGAAACTTTGTTCGAATATAAAGAACCGGAAAAAGGCGAATTAATAATAAAACAAGGTCTGGCAATAGAATTTGCTGTTTTATGGCACAAGGGAAATGTAAAGTTTACTAAAAATGATGAGTCCTACTTTGATACCGCGTGTTGTGGATATTTTTTGGGTTCGCCGGCTTATTGTAATGCAGAAATAATTCCTGACTTTAATTTAATTGCAGGGGATAACAGTTCTTATTTTAAAATTAATTTAGAAGAACTTATAAAGTTTTACTATAAAAATCCCGGGCTAATGCTTACAATTCAGTCAAAAACTTATTAAATTATTTTTTATCCAAATCCGCATCTATTTTAAATTCATCGGGAAACATATGTTGTTTGATTTTATAAAAATATAAATCAGCGTCGAGCGGTTTTAAAATATAATCGTTTGCCCCTGCTTTAATTGCTTCTTCTACCGCGGCTTTTTCGTTGTCGGCTGACAATACTATAATAACGGCATCTACACCGCGTTTTCTAAGTTCTTTAATTAGTTCCTGACCGTTCATTTTAGGCATTTTCAAATCTATAACTATTAAATCAAAATCTTGCAATTTTGCTATGCTTAAAGCTTCTTGCCCGCTTTTAGCGCAACGAGGCCTGATGCCGTGATTTTGTTTCCACAACTGCATTTGAGTAATTAATATTATATCGTGGTCATCAACTAAGAGTACTTTGGTTTTTAAACTGAACCCCATATTTATCCCGTTTATCATTTATTTTTATTTTCGGTATGTATACCGTTTATGCATTAAAAATTTTATACTAAATTGAACAGTATGTCAACGAGTTTATTATTTAATTTTTTTTACCGTATAAACACGTACCGGATTTTTTTTATTTTTCAATTCCATTTGTCCAATTTCTTTGGTTAAAGCAAAATCTTTAATCTTTTTGTTAAGCTTTTCCTCCACGGCTATTTCTCCTTTATCAGCAACACTTTGCAGGCGGAATGCAGTATTAACAACATCGCCTATAACGGTTAAGTCAAGACGGTTTAATGTTTCAGAACCAAAATTGCCGTAAATCATATCGCCGGAATTAATACCTATGCTGACATGGGGGTATTTAAAGTCTGAATCTTTTTCATTTTCAATTAACTCTGTTACATTGTTTTTTATAGCAATGCATGTTTCAAGAGCGCGATTGATATGGTTATCATCTTTGAAGAATGCCATTATGGCATCGCCTAAAAATTTATCAATATGGCCTTTGCGGCATAGAATTTCTTTAACGAATAAGTCGAAATATCGGTTTAGCATGGAAGCAACGGTTTTAGGTGAATATTTCTCGCTGATTTTGGTGAAATCGCAAATATCTATAAAACAAACCGTACCGTTTATTATTTCACTCATAAAAAGCTCATTAATTTTAGAATCATTGCGCATCATAAAATTTAGGGTATCATCATCAACGTATTTTTGTAAAAGTTCAAATTGTTTGTTAATTTTTTCATGTGATTTTTTTAATTCAAGATGCGTTTTTATTCGCGATTTTACAACGGGAAGGGAAAATGGTTTTTTAATGTAATCAACTGCTCCTAATTCAAGACCGTATGCTTCGTCCGTGTCGTCCTGCATGGAAGTAACGAATAGTATAGGTATGTTTCTTGCTTTTTCGTTTTTCTTAAGCCGATTTAATACCTCATATCCGTTCATATCCGGCATCATAATATCTAATAATATTAAATCAGGCGGGTTTTCAGAAAAAACAATATCCAGAGCTTGTTGTCCGCTTGTTGCTATTATAATTTTATAATCTTTTTTTAACGTTGAGGTTAGGGTTTTTAAATTAATAATCTGGTCGTCTACAATAAGAATCCTGTCATGTTCAGGCATTTACTATGCTCCTGAATTTAATAATTCAATATTCATTTTTTTGCTCATTGTTAGGAGTGCAAATTTAAAATTAGGTAAAAGTTCTTTTTTTTGCTATAATATTAAAT
>CAYUYT010000279.1:0-4425 GCA_964449345.1 uncultured Spirochaetia bacterium
TATTTAAATTATAAATAATAAATTTTCAGGAAGGTACACTAATGGCAACTTATAAAGGCAAAGAAGATTTACGCGGGATTGATGTATGTGAAGAATTTTACAACGATGTTTTAAAGTTTATTAACGAAAATGATGACGAGCTTATTATTGACTTTGAAAATATTAAGTATATTTCATCTACAGGAATCGGAAAATTAATGAAACTTAACGATGAATTAAAAAAACAAAATAAAAATATTCAAGTTACAAATGTTTCAGGGGGAATGCGTAGAATTCTTACCCAAATCGATGCAATTGAATTGCTAACAAATTTTAATTTTGAATAAAAATTACTTTACTATTAAGTAATTATAAAAATATAAATTTATTATTTAAAATTTTCTTATTCTTACGCAAACCGTAAAATAAACTATATAATGAAACATATTAAATTTTAATAAAGCGCGGATTTTATAAAAGGAAAACTTATTCGTCCGACAACACCGAGTGCAGTTCCGTTATCAATATCAGCATCGTTTTTAGTCATGCTCAAATTACTCGTAAATAGATGTATCCCAAAAAAATTGTTTATTGGCGATGGTTCATCTTCAGCAGGGTACCGCTTATCTATTTCAATCTTTTCTTCCCGCGCTTCTTTTGCTTCTAATTCAAGTTCATTTCTTAACTTTGCAACCCTATTTTTAAAATTCATTAATTCATAGGCAATAACTTTATAAGCCCTTAATAATCGCCATTTTTTAGCAATGATTATCGTTGTCTGCCTCGCAACCTCCGCTTTCTTTATATAAGCCATTAATTCTATATCATATTTACTCTTTATTATTTTACCTATTATGATAAAACGCGCAGAGGTTAGCGATAATAATTTACCCGTTTTAGACTTATCAAATAAGTCCGTTGTAGAAAGTTTTGCTTCTTTTAAAGCGTATTCAAGTGCTGCACGTTCAACAATATTATACTTTTTTGCACGTAAAAAATAAAATAATATATTATCAGCAGCGCTTACACCGTGCTCACTTTCAATACCTTCGGTATCAAATGTAATAACAGCAACGCTTTGTTTAGAAAATAATTTCGCTGAAACGTATATATAGGAAATTCGATGAAATCGGGGAGCATAAAGATAAAAATGATAAAAATTTAATTTTTATAAAAACAGAAAAAAAGACTGTATCATTTGTATTAGTTAACGAATTTTAATATTTCTTTTTTATTTTGCTCACACACACAACTTTTTCAAAAAAGTCAAATTTTTAAACAAATTTCAAATCCAAATTCACGTTAATAATGACAAACGTAAAAAATAAAAAATCCCCCACTTTAAAAGCGGAGGATTAATTTCAAATATTAGAATGTATTATAAATCATCTTTAACGCGTTTTGTCGGTACTCTTGAAACACCAACAAACAACGAAGAAAAGTTTTTCGCTTTCCAGTAACCATTGCTGCTCTTTACTAAAGTTAACGGCCTTGCCAAATTTCCAGACGTTGTACTTATGTACATAGAAACGCGTTCTTTACCGCGCACTGTAACCTGATTAAACGATATTTCAGCAGGCAAATTAAAAGCATAAGAATTACTAACGTTAGTGCCGGATATATAAACGCCAGGCAAATAGCTCATTCTTTTTAGACGGCGTATGTGATACAAGGCGCTACGGTTCGGGCAATAACCTTTAAAAGTTGCCGTATTTCTGCAGTTTTTAGTAATGTAGTATCTATCAATAATCAACGTAAAAAACTTTGTCCCTAAATTCGGATTTTTTACATAAGTTGCCATTGCAATAATAAACAACGCGCTTGCACCTTTAGGATGAGTTCCCATTTCTTTTCTTAAATTCAAAAACCCCGTAACAGTTGAGGGCATTCGCGTTATTTTTTCAGACTCATTAGCCAGCAAATGCCTTCCCCTTCCCTTGCTAATTGCTTCTTCAAAAGAAACTCTTTTTGCAGAAAATGAAGTTGAAAACGCAATCATTATTGAAAGAGCAACCAATATTGATAGTTTTATTTTTCTCATTTTACCTCCTGATAAACCAGTATAATTTAATATTAAAGTTATTTTAAAGTCCATTATTTAAGTCAAAAACTTTTACCTAATATTATTATAGTGTTCTTAAAAATTTGCAACTTTTATTTAAAAATTTTAAAAAAAGTATTCAATTTTACTTATTTTGCAAAATTTTATTTATGTATAAATTTAATAATCATACATATTAACAGAAACTAAATGCTTATAAATCACAATAAAATATGCTTGATAAATACTTATTAAATAATTTTCATAAAATTTTTGCTTAATTATGATGCTTATAAAATGCAATAAGTTATTTATTAATGAAAATATATATATATTAAAAAAAAGCTTGCAATTAGCTACCTAGTGTATTATAATATTAGTATTAAATATTGTTATTTTACTTTTTATAAAATTAACCATTTTTTTAATATGAATTAAAAACGGTCAATATTCACTTTCTAATTAAGCAGGTAAAAATAGCCTACCGGAACGAAAGTTCTAACTAGTTATAGAACGGAAAAAATTTATAAGGGAATTTGGAGTTATTATATGCAAAGGAATAAAATCCCTGCTAAGAAAAATTTAAAAACCGGTTCATTAATTTGGAATTTACAAACAGATAAAGTATATCCAACGGAAAACCTGCACAAAGTTAATCCTCTTACTAGATATTTTTGCGAAATATCCTGTTTTTGTCATCATTTATTAT
This sequence comes from uncultured Spirochaetia bacterium, assembly GCA_964449345.1. GTDB lineage: Bacteria > Spirochaetota > CALGPD01 > CALGPD01 > CALGPD01 > CALGPD01. The sequence continues at coordinate 2,730 of CAYUYT010000279.1, forward strand.
TTTTACCCGGGGATTTAGAAAAATTTAAGGCTAAAATCAAAAAAATATCTTCAGGCAAAAAAATAAAACAGACCTTACTTAACGTCATAAAACCAGACGGAGAAAAACAAACTTTAGAATTCAATTTTGATTATATAACAAACGCGAGCGGAAAACCTGAACAATGCGTTATTAATATTCACGATGTATCAATAAACAAAAATGATAATAGCAAGGATGATATTTATAACGAAAATAGCAATGCAGACAGCAATAATAGCAACGTTTTCCAAAGGAAAAAATATGAAAAAATTCTTTCATTATTTCCTCACGGTATCTGGGAAATTGATAATAACGGTAAAACGCTTTTCGTTAATAAAAAGATTGAAGAACTTCTCGGATATTCAAAAAGCGAAATTTTAGGTAAACACGTTTACGATTTCTTCTCACCTAAAATTATATCTGAATTAAAGAAAAAAGCAGAGAAAATTAAGCAAGGCGATTATGTTTCCGGTTCTACTAATTTGGAGCACAAAACGGGGAAAAATATCAGCATAATGTATAAAGTATTCCCTTTTACAAATGAAATGGGTAAATATTTCGGTGCTTTAAGCATTATTGCGGAAACGCAAACACAGAATAAGAACGAATTTTTTGATATGATAATTAATAATTCCCCTGACCCAATTTTTATATTTAAAGATAACGCGTTCGTTTTCGTCAGCCCGGTTTTTGAAAAAATCACAGGGTATGATAAAAACGTAATACTAAACAAAGATTTAAAAAGTTTGAAAAGATTAACCCATCCTAATGATTTTGAAGAATTATCAAAAAAAATGCAAACTGAAATAGAAAACAAAGTGAACCAATCATCACATATCTACCGCATTAAAAAGAAAAACGGTAATTATTTTTGGGTACAGGGATTAGTTAGCAGACAATTTAATGATGAAGGCAAACACAAGTTTACGTTAATTATCCAGAGGGACATTTTAAATATGAAGCAAAGCGAAAAAGTTAAAGACAGAATTATCTCTGAACTTGAAGATAGAAACGCTGAACTTAAAAAACTTACAAAAATGAAAAACAAATTCGTTGCCATGGTAAGCCATGACTTACGCTCCCCTTTAGGCAGCATTCTGGGAATGAGCGAGCTTTTAGTAAATCAAACGGATTTGGACGAAGAGCAACGCGATATTATTAACTTAATTATGCGCGCCGGGCAAAGCCAGTTGAAAAACGTAGATTCACTTTTAACTTTAATGAAACTAGACTCGGGTAAAATTAAACTCAACCTTGAACAACATTCCGTTTCAGATTTCATAAACCATAGTATTAATGAGCTAAAGGGTTTAGCCAATAAAAAAGACATAAAAATTATTTACACTGAAGAATGCAATGAAGAATGCAGAGAAGTTGAAATAGATTATGAGCAAATGGCACGCGTTATAAATAATCTTCTCTCAAACGCCATTAAATTCTCTGCCCACGGAAGTAAAATTGAATTAACGTGTTGTTACAACGAAAATAACACTGTTGAAATCCACGTTATTGATTACGGAGTGGGAATTGAAAATGATAAGCTTGATAGCATTTTCGATGAGTTTTATTGAATTAATTTTCATATCCTCAGAGGTGCTTATAAACCTGATTATATGTACCATAATGTGGTTTTATAGGTACTAAAACGCCACATTATGCCCCCCCCAGAGGGGGT
>CAYUYT010000280.1:0-4417 GCA_964449345.1 uncultured Spirochaetia bacterium
TGTCGGTTGAAAAGCAATTACAATATACAATACTTTGATTTTAAAATCACTTTAATATACCTAATTTCAAATTTTTAAATAATTTATTACCTTGCCCTCTAAAAAATACTAATAATATTATCCGCAGTTTATATTTTCCATAAATATTAGTTTTTCTTTGCGTTAATTTGTGGTAATATTATAGACTATAATATAAATTTTTTAAACTTTTTTGTATTAATTTAAATAATTAATATAGAATAAATTACAGAGTTATGCTTAAACCGTATATATTTATTTTTATAAAATAATTATTCAAGTTTAATCAAATGTATTTATTTTTTATATACTTTTTATAAAATCTTGACACACAATAAATAAGAGTTAAAATAGTATTAGTTACAAATATGGCACACGATAAAGAAAACATAGATAAATTAAAGAAGTCGAACGCTTTTGACTCTGAAGTCGACCCCCTTGTTTTAGGAATCGATAATGAAGAGAGGGAAGCTCTTGCAAAATCGTTTGAAAAAATGAACAAAACCGCAAGCAAAGGTGAAAAAACCATTGACCCTCTTGCCGGGTTTGGTGATTCTTTTAAAAAGAATAAAACCAAGAAGGTTTCATTTTTTCAAAAAATAATTAATTTCTTCAAGCACCTTTTGGATAACCTGGGTTTTAGCGAAGGGGCTAATATTTCATCAAAAGAAATAAAAAAAATTAAGCAAAATTTATCTGAATTCGGGCAGGCATTAGTTAATTTTAAAACTAAAAAGCTTGAATCTGCTTTTGCACGGTATATCTATGATATTTACAAAACCCTTGATAAAGTCCACACTCTTTTAGAAGAAACGGAAATTGAAAACAGCGAAATTAGTTTGGGACATCCTATTTTTTTCGTTAGGTTTATTTCAAATTTACTTTCCGATGAAACAAAAGAAAAACTAAAAATTTTTACGAACGATTATATAAACAAATTAATTGAAAATGAATCATCGCCAATGGTTGTTTTAAAATCACAACTACAAGATTTTGAGAACGCAATAAATATAAACGAAAAGGCAAATTTAAACACATACATTGAACCCCTTGACAGAATGCTTACGGCGTATTCTTATAATTTTAAAAAATTTCTAAGAAAATTTTTGCCTGAAAATCCTGATTTATTCAAAAAGAAAAATAAACTTGCCCCGGATATAGACGAACAGCCAAAAGAACCGGAAATTTCGCCTGAAAAATTAGGTGATTTAAGCGTTAACAAATCACTCGTGGAACTTAAAAAATTAAACGATTATTTACGCGTTCTTGATATTTCCAAACTTCCGAAAAATTTTGCTGAAAACTTTGACAATACTGTAAAAAGTTTACAAACGGAAAAAACCGAACAGGATGAGGAAAACGAACAAGAGAACGAAGAAATTGAGCAGGCCAAAATTCAGTTGGACGCTAAAAATACTGAAACAAAAGACACTAAACAAGAGTCATCAGAAAACAAGTATGATAATATAAATATTTCTTCGGATGAAATTAATGCAATGCTAAAAAAAACGGATATGCTAAACTCAAAGGATATTCTTGACGGAATTATTAGGTATTTCACCGAAGATTCCACCTACAAAGGGAGAATGGTAAAAGTTAAAGTTTATATTATTGATAAATACGTAGAGCTATTAAAAGAAAAAGCAATAGGTAATTTTAACCGTCTTGAAGTTTATAAAAGAGAACAAAAAATTGCAAATACAATAACATCATTTTTCGGAATTAAATCTTTGGATAACTTATCCGCTGTTAATAATTATAACGAAACCATGAATAAGGAATTAAAAAAGCGCAATATTGACAGGTTTAAAAATACTAAAAAAGCAATATTAATGAAAAATTTCATTGAAAAAATTTACAAGCAGGATATTGAAAGCACAATTAAAAACCTTTTGGTTGAGGGTGATTTTATAGATAAAGACGGACAACAGGATTTTTCAGAATCTTTTTATAAAATCGAACAAAGGCAAAAAGATTTTGATGATTTTGAAGCTGAGTTGTCAGACGAAAGTGATGAAATGCAAAAAATAAGAAATTTTCTTTATTCTGCTATGCATGATATAAGCGTAAAAAACGTTGCAAGGAGAAAAATTCATGAAATCGATAATAGTTGCGATATAATTTTTAAAGATTTTGTTATTCAGCTGAATAATATTTCAAAGTATTTGGAAAAATGTTTAAATGACAGCAAATCATCCGGACCCGTATTTATATATAATATGAAGACTATTTCGGGATCAAATAACAGAATATTTGTAAACAACGTGTTTAAATGCCAAGAACAAATAAAAGCATTTTTAAATATATCAAAAAACTTTACTTTGATTCACAATAAAATATAAAAAATAAACAGGGATTATGGAATATTACAATGTTTCCAGTATATTTTTTAATAATAACATTGACGACAAAAAAATAAAAAAACTAATCTTGCAATACAGAGATGATAAAATAACCTTTAACCAAGTAGTGGAATACCTCGCTACGCTTATTTATTCATATCCAAAATTAATATATTCTATGGACGAAGATACCTGCGGAAATTTTTTCGAATACATTTTTGTCCGGCTTGAAAAAATTCTTTCTTATTATACTATAACGGAAGTGAAATTTATGACCTGGTTTACCGTAGTATTACGCCGGCATTTTTATAACTGGCTGAAAAGTAAAACCAAAAAAAATAAAGAATTTTTAACGCTGAATAAACCCGTTGATGACCGAAAAATAAATGAAATAATTGATTTATTAGTTTATGACAATAGCCCTGATCATGATTTAAATAGTGATATTTTAGAGGCAATTGAAAGCCTTCCCCCTAAAGAAGAAATAATATTTAAACTTCATTATTTTGATTTTTTTAGTGAAAAAGATTTAATAAATGCCTCAAAAATTTACAATAGAGACATAAAAACTTTATTTTTTGAGTACTATAAACTAAAAGATTTGTATGCAAAAAGAAATGAAAAAATATATACATTACAAGAAAAGCTAAGCAAAGTTTATGAAAAATACATGAATTTAAAAAATAGAAAGGGAATAAAAGAGCGGGAAATTATTAAAGTTAGAAAAAAATATGAAAAAAAAATTAATGAATTAAAATCAAGTTTAGTAACTTTAACGTACATAGAAATTGCGAATTTTCTAGGGATTAACGCAGGAATAGTCAGTAATTTTCTTTATAGAGGAAGAAATATGCTTGTGGATAAACTTGCCCGCTATAAAAATGAATAAAATATTAAATTTTTTAATTAAATTTAAATATTTAAACGGTTTTACTTGTTTAATATATAGTTAGGTTTAAAAAGGATTACTTAAATAATAATTAATACAAATAAAAATTAAAAACACAGGATGTAACCGTGAATGAAAATGAATACTGTTACACAGACTATTTTTATGCCCGTTATATTGACGGAGCTATGAACAACGAAGAAAAAATTGCTTTTGAAGAACATTTACTCGAATGCGACAAATGCCTTAAGATTGTTAATCAGGCATTTAGTGATTTATATTTATTGGCTAAGGGTCCTCTAATGGAACTACCTAAGGAATTACTCGAAAAAGCACGAGCATATAATTACACCAAACAAAACGTTCTCGTTGCTGTTATTAAAAAAGTTAAAAAATCCTTAAAAGTTTTAAGCCATAATTTTTACAAAACCGAATTAATACCTGCATTACAATTTAAAGGAAAAAGCCATGGGCAAGGTGTTAAACTTGACGGTAAAAACTTTAACATTCAAGTGCATTGCGGCAGTATGTATTGCCATCTTGATATATTTTTTAATAATAATGAAAACCATAAAGTAAGTTTAACAGACCAACACGGAAATTTAATAGGCGCTTTTCACTCACAGAACAATGAAGTAAATTTCAAGAAAATAAATTTTGGAACTTATACCTTATCTTTTGCCAATAAAAAAATTAGAATAGAATTAAAGTAAGCTTTTCTGGATTTTTTCTAAATAGCTGAAGATATTATTAATAGTTTATATTTCTGAATAGAAAGTTTAAAACATGAAAACACTACACTTGGAAACGTTGTTAATTTCTTATTAGATAACCTTACTGAAGTTATAAAAAAATTCGGGCAACACTACAACGGAAAATTATCAATTCAAAAACACCTTAAAAAAGCACGGAAAACACTTGAGGCAATAAAAAATGAAAGCATTGAATATATTAAACTTTATGTTTCAATGAAAAAAAAAGCAGTGCAAATTCAAAAACAGAAAAAAACTTTAATAGAAAATAAAACGGAAATGCTAAGGCAGTTAGCCTTAGGTGTCAGCGTAGTTATCGCCTCTATTTAATAACTATTTTTATAAATTGAAAAGATATTTTTATTTATAAATTCGCGCAAATAGACAGCAAACGCATTGTTTTTATAAATTTACCT
>CAYUYT010000281.1:0-4385 GCA_964449345.1 uncultured Spirochaetia bacterium
GGAAAAGAAATTAAAATACCGTATTGGGAAATTAAAAAAGTAAACCTGTCTTCCTTTCAAAGAGGAACATATATTTGCAAAATAGTTTCTAAAAACGGAGAAAAGTTTCAGTTTTCAAACCAGAGTGTTACGGGGTTTGCGCAGATTGATTTATTGAATGACAAATACAGGGCGTTTGTTCACGAATTGCATAATCGTATCCCTATAGAAAGTAACGTTGATTTTGTATCCGGCTCAAAAGTAATTTATTATTTCATTATAATAGCGTTTCCTTTGTTAGCGGGATTAGTATTAGCTTTAATTATCATGTACTTTACAGGGAAAAGGCGCGTTCGCGTTCCTATAACGGCAATTTTCATATTAATTTTTATCGTTCCCGTTGCTTTATACATGTTAAAAACGGGCAAGGGCGGAAAGTACGGGAAAAATGATTTGCCTGAGAAATACCTGCCATGTGATTCATGCAATTTAAATGAATGATTATTTATATATTTTTTTTATTATGCCGAATGTGAAACGCAATTCCGTTAATTAAATCCTGCGGTGCTACGGGTTTGATTACAATAGAATTTGTTAGAATATTGATGACACTATCCGGGCAAAGAAAATATATAGATATAACAGCAATAACTGTACTTTTTTTATTCCGAAATTTTTGTTAATTATTCTTTTTTTAATTCCGGCGTAATCTTAGACATTATTTTATTAGTAACGTTTTCAATAGCGCTTTGTTTTGAAGCACAAGTTATAGTATCAACATCAACGTTTTTAGGTTTATGTTTTCCCGAACCGGAAGTCGCAACGACTAAAACTTTATTTTTGTTTTTAACTTTGGATAAAAATGACATAGCTGCTTTATGGATTGTTGCTGCTTCAACGGAATTAACAATTATAATTGCGCTCCATTTTTGCGGTTCGATTGTGGATAATTCCGAAACATCCGTAGCTTTTATATAAACTTTATTTTTCCACAATTTATCTATTATTGCTTTGCTTAAAGCGTCTTTGAAATCGCTTCCTTGAGTTGCGATTAAAAGTTTTTTCTCAAGGGATGCATCATTGACGATAAATGTTTTTGCTTTGTCCATTTTATGTGTTTGTACATAAATAACTAACAGTATTATTAAAATAATAGCAAGCGCGCCTAGCCCCATTCCTACCCATGAAAGTATTTTATATACTTTTTTCCGCTTTTTTTGTTTTTCCGGGCTAACTGCCTTTTTCTTTTTTTCTTTTTTTGCGTTTTCTGATGCGTTTTTTGCGTTGGTATCTTCTGCCATAATTTTTACTCCCCGTTTATTAATTTATTGATTTTAATTCATCTTCACTCATTATAAATACAAAGTCAGGGAAAATAAAGCAAAAAACAAAAAAAATAAAATTATTTTAAAGGGAGTAAATGTCGTCTTGTATTTCAATCATTGTGCAGTATAACGCCTTAAATTTTAAATATTAATTAACTGTTAATTATTATTCCCGTTTCACCTAAAATGTATGTCCTGTTATAAACAAATTTTTCTTTGATAAAATAAATGTATTTAACGAGCAAATTTTTTATATTTTCGCTGTTAAGAATTCGCGGTGTTAAAATTATTATGCCGGAATATTGATTTGGAGGATATTTTAAAATATCGGCAAAATTTGTATCAAGCGTAACTAATACCGTATTTTTTCTGATACAAGTTTCAATTAATTCAATGTCATTTGCGTTGGATTTAATAAACTCATCAGCATAACTGCAAATAAAACCGTTTTGTTTAACAATTCTATAAATACTTTTGGGTAAGCATGAGTCTAAAGTCAATTTCAAAACTCTGTCTCCGTATAAATTTTTTTAAATGAAATTGTTTCCGAAGCAAATAATAAACACGCTTTAACGTGTTCGGTCGAAAGACAAGGGTAATTTATAAATACGTTTTCAGCAAATAGGTTTAGTGAAATTTCAGCAAGTACGTTTGAAACGGGAATTCTCGTTCCTTTTATGCAAGGAGTACCGTGGCACACGTTTTGATTAGATTCGATGTAATCGCGCCAGTTCATTTTTTTCTCCGGAATATTAAATCTTTATTAAAGCAATAGTTCCATTTTATATATTTAACAAAAATAACTTGCCGATAATATATTAAAAGGCAATTTTATATAAAAAATGTGAATTTTTAACGCATAATTTTTATCATTTTAAAAGGACAGAGTTTGAAAAAAGTTGCAATTTGGGATATAGCATTAGGCCTGCTTTCTGTATTTTTTCTTTACTTAGAATATAAAAAACAGTTTTATAGTTTAAACGCCTTTTTATTTTTTTTCGGAAACGCAATTTTTCTATTAACTATGGGATATAATGCTTTTAAAAAATCTTTCGAGAAAGTAAAAATATTATCGATAATTACCTGCATAGCCGGTATTATTTTTTGCGTTGCACTTTACCCTAAAATATTCCGTTTAATAGATTATGTCGGTGCAATGAGAGCGAGAAAAATAATCCCTTTATTTTTTGCCTTCGTGGGATTTTATACAATACATTTAATTCTCGTTGCTCGTCTGGAAACTGACGAATAAGCTATTTTTTTAGCGCAGTTTTGATTATTTTTATCAGCTCTTCGTTATCCGTTCTTTTTGCAAAATCCATTACGCTTTGTCCTTGCTTGTTAATGCTATCTGTTCTCGCGCCTTTTTCAAGTAAATAAACAACGGCTTTAATTCGTTCGCCTAAAATATTATACATCAAGGCAGTATTACCTTTTTTATCTTTTTCGTTAATTTTTGCTCCGTTATTAATGAGAAATTGCATGATTTTAAAATACGGATAGCGGGTATAAGCAATACCGGAAACCTGAAGCAAAGGCGTTCTTCCTGATTTAGAGTTTTTCCAATTCACATCCGCGCCGTTTTTTAAAAGTTTTTTCATACCTTCCATGTTTTTACCCATAACGGATAGAAAAAAAGCTTTATTAATTGTTTGTTTGTCTGAATATTTTAGTAGAAAATCAACGCCTTTATCATATTCTACGTTAACGGCTTGCTCAAGGGGCGTTTTCAAATTGCTGTATTCACTAGGGTTTTTATATTCCGGCTCTGCGCCTCGCTTAATAATATACAATACGTTTTTCATGTTCTTTTTGTAAATTGATTCGTTTAACGCGGTTTGTAACTGTCCGATACGCGCAATTTTTTTAAAGCTTTCATTTTTTTTGTAAGCAGGGTCAATGCAAGGGAAGGGCATCCATCCTGTTTCATCGCTTTTCGTTTCAATTTTTAGCCATAATTGTTTGCCTGCATTGCTTGAGTATTTTCCATGCGTTCTTGCAAGAATTTTAACAGGGTCGCCTTTTTTTAAAGTTACCTTTGTTTTTCCGTTTTTAATTTTTGATTTTAATTCACAATCTGTTTTTACTTTTGCATCAATAGGGTCGTAGATATTATTGTCCTGAAAAACATTACAACCTGACAAAGTAAATATAATTATGGCTAAAAAAAATATGCGTTTCATTTTTTCTCCTATCAAAAATAGATTAAATATCAGTAATAATTTAATAAAGATTTAACTTTTAAAAAAGTATAAATATACATTTACAACGGATAGCTAAGTTTAAAAACAATATTTAATACTAAAATATCGGCGCTGTATAAATCTTTTACGGTTATTTTTTATAATTATTTAATACAGTCCCTTAGAGTTGAAAAATGACGTATAGTTTTTATCCGACCCCGTTATATGAGAATGTAACCAGTTTTTTAGAAAATCCATAACTTCAATGCTTAAAAATACTTTGCCTGATTTATAACCATCGTGAAACTCGGTAACTTTTTGAACAAAGTTTATATGCTCGGCTTTGTGTTTTTTAGAATCCGGATAATCAAACTTATCGAAATATTTTTCTTCGGTTTTAAAATGAAAATCAGTATATTCAATCATTTTTTGGATAATATCCGATAAAATTTCTTTGCTTTTCCCTTCACTCATAGCATCGTGTAACGCGTTTATCATTTCAACGAGTTTTTTATGCTGCTCGTCAATTTCTTTGACTTTAACGCTAAAATTATCATCCCATTTAATTAATTGCATAATTTATCCCCTTAAGTGTTAATTTAATTAATATTACTTTATTTGAAACATATAATAAAGTACAAATAATTAAATTATTTAAAAAGCAAAGAAAATTCCTATCCCGAAATTAAAAATAGAATAGCTTTCTCTTTGCAGAGTATTCTCAATAATGTTTATATCAGTATCCGTTCCGCTGTAGAAAGTAACGTTATTGTAAAACTTAGGTCCTGATGAATAGAGATAAGAGAATTCAAGAATTATTCCCCACCAAGATAGTAAACGAAATTGCACATCAAGCGCAAGCTTAAAAATAAAGGTCGTGTTTTGTTTCGTTATATTT
>CAYUYT010000282.1:0-4370 GCA_964449345.1 uncultured Spirochaetia bacterium
ACCGTGCTAAAATTGAAGCTAAAACGGATTCCGGTCTGACCGCATTAATGCTTTCTGCTGCACGCGGACATTATAATGTAACCAAATATCTAATTTCCAAAGATGCAAACGTTAATTTAAGAAGTAATTATAAGGGAAGCGCCTTAATATATTGCAGCAGGTCAGGAAATTATAAAACGGCTAAACTTTTAATTGATTCCGGTGCAAAAATCAATGTAAAAAACAAACTCGGTTATACTCCCCTAATGTATGCCTGCTTAAAAGGCAAAATTAGTATCGCAAAATTATTAATTCAAAAAGGTGCTAATGTAAACGCTCGTAGTAAACGCGGTTATACTGCATTAATGCGTGCTTCAACAAACGGGCATAGAAAAACCGCTTCTTTACTCGTTACTAAAGGCGCAAAAGTCAACGCAAGGAATAAATACGGTGAAACTGCATTAATGTTTGCATCGTTTAACGGACATTATAAAACCGTGCTTCTGCTTATTAATTCAGGCGCAAAAGTAAATTATGTAACAAAGGGAAGGCGTAAGCGCACCGCTCTTTCAATGGCTAGACGAAGGGGGCATAAAAAAATCGCAAGGATTTTAATAAAAGCCGGCGCAAAAAAATAAAATAATTATTTTAAAAGAGTTTATCTACAATAACTCTACTTTTTCAAATTCAAAATAAATAAAAGGCCGGTAATTTTCCGTTCCAAAATTCCACCCCGCTTCCATTTTAACGGGGATTGTATAACCCTGTATTTCCTTAGTTTCATGAACTTTAAAACCGAAATCCATATAACGGAATTCGTTGTCTTGGTTTTCATTACCCCAGCGTTTCATCACACCGGATTTAATTTTGCCTTCATCAGAAACGTTAAGCTTAATATCAGAAATCTCTCCGTCAAGGCCTAGTGTTACAATTAACGCGTTCTCTTTGGTCTCTTTAATATTTTTACACGTTTCGGAAAGTAAAGTATTTGCAAGCCATATGGATTCTATTATTGCCCTACCCTTTGCTGAGCGGACAATGTTTTCGTTACTTTCATTTACAACGCAGAACAAACCGAATAAGTTAAAATTCATTTGCGCTTTATTATTATAGTAATAATCATGACCGGAAATCCGCATTAAGCCTGATTTTACTTTAGCTTTCCAAACAAACCCTTTGCTGGGGTTTAATATTTGTTCAGCACGTAAATCCATTTTCTTTCCGTTTAAGTTAATCCATCCAGACATTTTAATTTTAATAACTTTAACTTGCTTAGCATTTTCTCTAAGGTTTGACTTAATATACTTTTTTGTAATCTCAGGCAAATTTGATATTGCTTCAAAATTAACGCGTTTAACATTGTCTGTTTTTTCAGGTAACAATGCGTTCAATATAAGTTTAACGCGTTTTTTTCTTATAATTAATTTGATAAAAAAGAAAACTAAAATTACAAAAATTACCGAAGCTATGATGATTATATATTTCATAGCGAAAAATTAAAAAGAGTATTTTAAAACGTCAAACTATAAACAACGGTTTTATAATGATGAAATCCTTATTCTAAAGTAGATGCATGTAATAACTTATCAGCAATAATACTAAAATTAAATTGATTGATTTTTTACACGTCAAAGGATATTATAATAAAATGCAGGAGAAAATAAATTACTTAAACGCGGTTTTTTGGGATTACCCGAAATTGAGAAATGAAAAACAACTAAAAAATTTTATTGAGAACAATAGAAATAATGACACTTTTTACTGGATTTTATCTAGATTTTTGAAAAATGCCAGAGCAATAGATACGCTGAAATATTTTAATATTAATGAGATTGAAAATAATTTGAAAAAATTAAAACTCGATGATTATACTAAAAAGAAATGGGAACGGCTAATTCAGGTCTATGGAAATTAAGGAAAATACACAATGTTATTTCAACAATGAACAAAGAAAAGTTTTGCTCGAATTACTAAAAAATAATGTAGAAGAAAGCATTTTTTTTTAAACAGGGGTAACAGCATTATCTGTGTTTTATTTACATCACAGAGTGTCTAACGATTTAGATTTTTTTACTGCCGAAGATTTTAATTTACCGGATATAAGCCGCAGGATAAAAATGCTATGGAGAGAAAAAGCCGTTGTTATTAAACAAAACAATATTTTCCTCTCTTTATTAATAAATAACGTAAAAGTCGATTTCGTGATTGACAAACTATCTAATAAAGAAAAACGCAATAAAATTAAAATAAACGATTCATTTTTAACTATTGATACAATAAATAATATCGTTTCAAATAAATTATGGAGGGTGGTAGGACGAACGGAATTAAAAGATTTTATTGACTTTTATTTCATTATAAAAACCACTCCTACATTAGATTTGGATAATATTTATGAAGATGCTAAAAAGAAAGACGCTATATTCGAAGATGTTCCTACTGTTGCTTTCCAAATTGAGGAAAATTTTAATACCTTATTTAAAAATTATGATATTTTCCCCGTTATTCACAAAGAGTTTGATAAAAAAGATTTTAAAAATTTCTTTATCAAGTTAATAAGGCATATTTATAAAAAATTCAAAACTTAACTGCCTAACATTATCCTTAACTGGATGGAAAAAACTATCTGCGCTTATTAACGAAAACCTCGCCCGCTAAATCGCATAGAAAATGAGCAAAATCGTTTTTGCTTTTTATATACTTAATTTTATCAAATAATTTTTTATCCCTACCTCGTTTAAAATAACCGCCTACAACTTTTAAAGATTTATGGCTAAGTTTAACGACTTCAATAATCATTGTCGTTACAACGCCCGGGCTCGTTGTAATTCCACCGAAATCTTTTGCATAAATTAAAAACAAATTACCGTGTTTAACAACGCGTAAAATTTTTCCGACAAACAACGGCCCTATTTGCGTTCCAGATAAAACGAAAATACGCGTTGGCGTAATATTTAAATCAAGCATACGTATTATCACCCCGCGATGCTCTGTATCAGGCCCGGTTGTGGTTCCTTGATAGCGTCCCTTTATTAAACGGACAAAACGCCTGCTCTTACTTTTTGAAAGCCAAAATTTTTTATATAATAAAAAGTGAGGATTATTTTTAATGTATCTAAAATCTTTCTCTGCCCCAGATTTTAACTTAACTTTCCACTTATGATTAATATTAAAAAGGTTGACTAAATAATAAATTGCTTCATGTGTATTACCGAGTAACGCGTTCATACAGGCACAGTCATAAAGCGCTTTTTCGTTGTGCGGCTTTAACTGTAAAATGCGTTTAAAATATATCAAAGCTTCACGAAAACCGTTTTTTTTATAATTTTTAATTCCAAGTTTATGCAAAGTATTAACATTGTTTATTGATTCAGCCGGATGCGCACCGCGCCTATCACCGTAACCATTAGCAAAGATTTTTAAATTTAAAAAAAGCAAAGCAAAAAACGCAAATACTATTTTTTTTTTCATTTAAAACCACCCCGAAAATTTTAAAATACTATTTTAATAATAACGCAATAATTAAACTCAGGTCAAGAATTTAAAATACTTAGAAGAAAACAGGAAATAATATAATTTTATAAAAACATTTAAAATTATTTATTTGTGTTTTATTTTACAATATAATGTGTTATTATACTAATAATACTTTAAATTTTATGCAACCGACACTTTAAAGTGTCGGTTGAAAAGCAATTACAATATACAATACTTTGATTTTAAAATCACTTTAGTATAAACTATAAATAAAATATAGTCGGAGAAAAACGTGAAAAAAATTTTAGAATTAATTCAAGGTTCTGCTAAAACCGGTACATGGCTTTTAATCATAATCGGATTTTTGGGAATACTTCTTTCCGTTACTAGCCATATGTCCGTTTGGGAAACCGTCAAAATTATTAATATGCCGAAAAAATTTAACACAGGCCATATTACCGGATTGCTTATAATAGGCTTAATTATTGTTTTCGTTCTATTCCTTTTACGAAGCGTATACTCTATTTTACCCGTTTTATTATATTTCGTTTACGTTCTTGAAAAACTCTTTGGCACGGGCATATTCCGTTTAATAATTAATTCAGGAACGCATAAATTAAGGCCGGGATTATACTCAACGCTTCCGTTATCAGCGCTTTGTATGTTAATCGGCGCAATAGGCATTATAATTTACAGAGTAAATTTAGCTAAAAATTAATACTTACAACGAAGTAATAAATAACTTTACCGGGGAAGCACCGGTTTTATGGAGGCGACAACTACGCTGACACATAGGGCTTACCATTCAGTTAGCCACAGTATTGCCTATAACGGGCGGCGGCTATGCTTAGTGCCCCGCGGCGAGTTTACTCGCCCGAGGGTATTTCGTATAGCCGCTGTTAAGCAAAGTTGCG
>CAYUYT010000283.1:0-1066 GCA_964449345.1 uncultured Spirochaetia bacterium
GATATTTTTTTTATTTCGTTTAAATTAATTATTGGGAAGATATTTATGAATTGAGATAGGAGTTTTTATGAATAATAAAATTAATATTGAAGAGCTAGAGGATAATATAATTATAATAACTCTTGATTATCCTACAATAGGCACAGTGCAGGGCAATGCAATAAAAAAGACGCTTAATAGTTTAATCAGTAAGGAAAAAGTGAAAATTGTATTAAACCTTGTAAATGTAAGAAACGCGAATTCCTTCGGTTTAAGTTTATTTTTCAGAATGAAAAATTTACTTAAAGAAAATCACGGTGATCTTGTTATGATTAATATTAGTGACCACGTAGAAGACCTTTTAAAAACTGCGGGGCTGTACGAATACTTTGAGATTAAGGAATCCCGTGAAGACGCTATTAATTATTTAAGCGATTAAGCGTTGTATTGTTAATTTCCGTACAATAATTTTTTCAATTCATTCAATACTTATTAAATTTATGGTATTGAGAATGAATGAGGTCTAACTTGTCCAATTATCCTAAACGAAAAAAATACATTATTGATGCAAAATTTCAATTGCGTTTTATCGGCAAATTTGTTCTACTCGTTTTACTTACAACGGGAGTTATCCTTCTCATTGTGGAAATATTTTTTAATAAAACGTATAAATTTCGGGCAAGCGGCCAGATTATCTTTTTATATAAAGACGTGCCTATTTATAAAAACGGAAAAATTGAATCATACAAGAGATATGGAAAAGGCGATAGGGTTATCTATAGTATTAAAGTCCAAAGGGATGAAAAATCAAGGGTAATAAAAAAAAGCATTATTTCTAAACAAGGCGAGGTATTGCGTCAAAGTGAGTATGCTTATAGTGCAAGCGGGGTATTAAAACACGTTTTATTTTACGAAAAGAATAATTTAAAAAAACGCGTTGAATATATTTATAAGAATGATGTCATAGAAAAAGAATTGGTGTATAATGAAAAAGGTAAAGTTTTTAAAGCCGGTATTTATAAATATACTGAAAACAAATTAGACGGTAAAACGAAAAAGTACGTTAGTATGATAACGTATTATTTAA
>CAYUYT010000283.1:1076-4369 GCA_964449345.1 uncultured Spirochaetia bacterium
GGAAAAATAACAGACAAAGAAATTGAACGCTGGGAATTCTTTTACGATATGAATTCATGGAAGATTGAAACGCATTATCAAAAAAAAGACGGTTCACTTAATTTATATAAAGTAAGCAAATATGAAAAACGTGGATTTGAAAAGTTATCTCATATTTCTCTTTATGAGGATAAATTTCATGACCAGTTTAAAGATTTTCTTTTCAAGCCGATTTATAACAAAGATGGAGACATCGTGGGGTTAAGCAGGGACCCTGTAAACCGTTATAGACTTATGATATTTCCCGTTATACTTACAGCTTCGATTATTTTAATACTGATTTTAATTTTCGGAATAGTTATTTCCCAGAGAATGGCGGGTCCAATATTTCGGATTAAAAATTATATCAAGGATATGCAAAAGGGTATTTACGGAAAAAAATTGCCCCTGCGCAAGCAAGACGATTTTCAGGAATTGGCAGACGAACTTGAAAAATTAAGCTACATTTTAAACAACGAAAAACGCACCGAAAAAATAGAAACAACGGATAAACAAAAACAAATCTCAAAAGCAGGTAGTTTTTATAACAAGATAAAAGATACGTTCAAAAAGAAAGAATAATTTGTACGAATTTACTTATGCCGTATCAAGAATTAAAATATTGCAAGGAATCAATTTGCAGGTCTATTCCTTATGCAAGTAATTATAAAATATCTGCATTTCCTTTGTTATTTTTAATGTGATAAACTCTAAAGTATACTATTTTTCGAGGGGTTAAATGATTTGCCAAAAAAACAACTCAATATGCGATAGAAAAATTATTCCTGTAATTTTGTTAATATTTATTTTAATATTTCCGCAAAACGCTTTTACTAGAAACAAGTCCCCTTTTGATGTAAAAACGGAATTGGATGTGTTATTTTTTTCCCTCTCTGCTTCAATGTTAATTCCAACGTTTTTTGCAACAACAACGCCTTTATCCCAAGATGACATAAACGGACTTAATAAAAACCACATTAACGCTTTTGATAGAAGTGTAACGCATAACTGGAATACTACCGCAAAATCATGGAGCGATATTACATTAATAACGTGCGCATTAACCCCTCTAATCTTAATCGTCGGGAAAAAGGCACGTCATGACTGGATGACTGCTGCTTTAATGTATGCTGAAGTTTTGGCTTTGTCATTTTCTATGGGAAGGCTCGTTAAAACCCTCGTTGACCGTCCCCGGCCTTTTGTGTATAACAATAACGCACCGTTAAGCGAAAAAACTCAAGTAGATGCAAGGCATTCTTTTTTTTCAGGTCACACTGTAACGGCTTTCTCAAGCGCAGCTTTTTTTAGTTATACTTTTTCACAATACTACCCTAACTCGCCGTGGCGTTACGTTGTATGGCCTGTTTCGTTTTCACTTGCCGGCCTAACGGGATACTTACGCATTGCCGCGGGAAAACACTTTCCAACTGACGTTATAGTAGGAGCAGCAGTAGGAACGTTAATCGGAATTTTAGTACCGTATTTACACAAAACGAAAAAGAATAAAAGATTATCAATAACGCCTTTTATGGGGACAAAAAACGGAATAAACGTAACGTATTCATTTTAAATGAGAAAATATCCACTGACTAATTAATTATTATACATCCTCATAGGTGAATCATATATGCATTTTTTTATAAATTAAATATTTTTAATAATTGAAAGCAAAATGGTATTATTCTTTAATCACGTTTATTTTCCGTTCATAAACACCCAAAATTTTGTTTTCATGGATACCGGCTTTATTTCCGTGCAAGTTTGCCTGAATAAGTTTTAATACGCGATTGTTCTCAAAGTAAATCAGAAACGTGCTTCCCTTATATGAAATTAATCTGTATAAATTTTTTTTGTGTAAACGCATGCGGTGCAATTGAAAAGAACGCGTTGTACCTGCTACATTTATTAAAAGATAGCTCAAGTCTATGTTAGCCAAAAGCATGGCTTTGCCTTTTTGTTTTATCCATTTCCCTCTAAAGTCCATACCCGTAGTGTAACCGCGTAAACGGATTTCGGATTTTCTGATTCTAATTATTTTTTTTCGCCGTTCCGTTGATTTTACCATTCCGTATTCAGGTACCCAGCCTGTATTTTTATCTATGCCCTGCCATTTACCTTGATACTCAATTTTATACCATTTGACTCCGCCCACTTCACCCGGAGTATTTTCAATAACGTTTACAGGAGTTATTTTGCCCGAAGGAATAAAATTACGCGTTTTTACCGGCGCTTTGTCTGGCTTTTGTTGAAGGAGTACGTAATCATTGAATATTACGCTGTTTTTGCCTTTTTTAATAATAGGGCGTTTACCGGGCTTCCCTTTTTTTGTTATTTTGTGGTCGTCTTTATAAGTTTCATTTTTAATATAAATAACGTCCCATGAAGGCGCTTTTTCCGTTAATCCTGGAATCCCGTTTTTAATTGATATAACAATGAGCATAAACGCGTTGAATATAAACCATATCCATAAAACAGCATTGCGCCGTTTTTTTATAATTAAATCTTTATGTATAAGAATTTCCGTTTTAGGATTACTTTGACTGTGATTTTTAGAAATTTTACTCATTATACTAAATTACACTGCCTGTGAAAAAAATCAAGTATTATAAATCTTCTATTAAAATTCGGTTAAATTTTTTCCGTTACTTTACTTATTCATACATAAATTGATATATTTATTGTAAAGAAATAGCGCGGGGTAAAAATGAACTTTATCAATATGCTTTTATATTTTGTTTGGCTTGGAATAATTTTAACGGGGATTATGATAATTTCTAAAAGGCATTCCCGTTTTAAAGGTATTTTAACGGTTTGCTTAGGAATAGGCGGATTAATTTTTCAGATAATACTTGTGTTTTTCCTTCACTACAATTTTGAAGTATTGTGGGCATCACAATTTAATTCAAACGTTTATAGTAAAATGTTTTTGGAAAGCGTAAAATTGTTTTTCTATGTTTTTATCCCTGTTTTCATTTTTACTTTTTTAAACCTGTTTTTAGGGTATAAAACCGTATTTAAAAAATTAAACAAGTTTTCAATAATATTTATGATAATCATTTCTTTTATTGCCGGGGTGGCTCTCGGTCTTTTTATGAGAGCGAGTTTATCCTCAGAAGAGATTCTTCTTTTTAAACACGGTGTTAATTTTGGAATAAATGATCCCATATTCAATAAAGACGTTAGTTTTTACATAAATAGATACCCGATTATCAATTCAATTCAGAATACATTATCAGTTTATATTTTTATTATGGCTGTTGCAGAGTTTTTATATT
>CAYUYT010000284.1:0-4360 GCA_964449345.1 uncultured Spirochaetia bacterium
GATCAACAATTTTATAATCTTCTTCTTCCTCCTTGCTTACTTTACCCAATATTTCTAGATAATCGTCTTCAATAGTAATTTCAACTGCGTCTTTTGAAACGCCAGGCATTTCGAGCGTTAATATATACTCGTTTTCATTTTCATAAATATCCGTAGCAGGAATTATGTAATCCTGATCTATTTTTTGCGCTAATGTTGCATTTTTCATAATAATCCTCCTTATTATAAGTTATGCTATTTCGATTTTCTTTGGTTTTGCCTCAGGCGCCATTTTCATAGCTATTTCGAGAACTCCGTCTTTAATCGAAGCTTTAATACTCGAAGCATCGATTTTATTTGATAACCTGATAGACCGGGAGAAATCACCTTCAAGACGTTCTCCGCGAATTAGTTCGGAATCTTTAACTTCTTCGCATTTCTTTTTGCCTTCAATGGTCAATACATGATCAGCATAATTCATATCAAGATCGTCTTTAGATACTCCCGGAAGCAAAACTCTTACAATATATTCATCATTTTTTTCAAGAATATTTAAAGATGGAGTCTTGCTTTCAACAATACCGAAATCTCTATATTGTCTATTTAACGTTGCTAAGTTTTTAAATAATTCATCAAACAACATTATTTTCTACCTCCTTTTATTTATTCAACATTTATACTAACGGTATTCTTTTTAATCTCTTTTGTTTTCGGTAATTCAAGTTTTAAAACACCGTTATTATATTTAGCTTTTATTTTTTCCCTATTAATGTTTTCGGGCAAGGAAAAGCTTCTTGAAAAACTACCGTATGAACGCTCAATTCTGTGTTCTTTTTCGCTTTTCTCTTCGTTTTCATACTTCTTTTCACCGCTTATTGTTAATACGTTGTCTTTTATTTCAACGTTTATATCTTTTTGTTCAAGTCCGGGTATATCTGCCTTAACGTAAATACCTTTTTCACCCTCAGTAACATCAACCTCGGGTCTGAAGTCTAATTTTGACAACGAATCAGAATCGCTAAAAAAGTCGTCAAAAAAGTTTTCAAAACGTTTGGATATATTAGCAAAAGGGTCCTCCGTTTTTCTTTTAAGTCCTAACATATTCATACCTCCTTTTATTTTTTTTAACATCACTAATATAAGATGCAATTATTGTGCCAACAAACCAAGACAAGAAGAAATCCGATAATTTATTAAATAATACGCACTTACAAAATGCATACATTTTAGATACATTAGCCTAAGTAAAGTAAAAAACGAAGTTGTATCACTTTGCAACACGTTATTAGTAAATATTATAAAATTTGCGTGTTATTTTGACTCATTTCAGGAGATGGGTAAAATATATATCAAAATTATTTTAGTCAAAAATTCTTTATTAAATGAAAATTTGCAGGTTTCTGACAATAAGCAATAATAGTTAATTATTCAGAGAATATTCTATTATTTAAAGTGAATTGTATAATTTATAATTTGGAAAACTTTTTTAGTTAAATAATAATTATGACTTTACGTTTTTTTTATCGCTTTGCACCGGCAATGATAAGTAAACGTGCAATTACCCTATAATTATTCTCAAGTGCGATAGAAAGCGCAGTTTTACCTTGCTTATTTCTGTCATTTACGTTAACGAGTTCATCTTTGGTTTTTGCTCTAGCTCTTGATTTTTTTGACAAAAGAAACCTAATTATTGCAGAATTCCCGTTCTCTGCCGCAATTATTAGAGCAGTATTGCCTTTTTTATTTTTCGCGTTCACATTTATTTTGGTGGAATATACCAAAAATTTTGCTAATCTTGGGCTTCGTTTTTTGCATGCAAACATAAGCGCTGTATTCCCCGATTCATCCGTTGCATTTACATTTGCGCCGTTTGCGAGTGCAAAATTAATTTTCGCAAGATTTCCTTGTTGAACTGCCCAAAGTAACTGTTCATTAGGGGTTTTAGATTTTTTTGAGCAAAACAATAACGCTAAAGGAATAATTAAAATAATAATGTTTTTCATAATTATTTTCTTATCATATTTTATCATAAAGGTAAAGTAAAATAAAAATCGCTTCCTTTATTTTCTTGAGATTTTACGTTAATTTTTCCACCGTGTAATTCAACTAAATTTTTGCAAATTGCAAGCCCAAGCCCCGTGCCTTTTTCACCTTCTGTCCCACTAGTATGATGCTGCTTATATCTGGTAAAAAGGGTTGGAATTTTCTCTTCCGGTATTCCGATTCCATTATCAATAACGTGTATTTCAATTTCTTTGAATTTATTTTGAAACGCGCGTATCACTATTTCACCACCCGAAGGCGTAAATTTAATTGCATTGGAAATTAAATTATTCATAACTTGTAATATTTTCGGATAGTCAATATTTATTTTTACGTTGGTTTCAATTTCCGTTTTCATCTTAATATTTTTTTTCCTGCATAACATTTCAAGGAACATTGAACTTTCATTAATTAATGGTTTCAGTAAATAAGTATCAATTTTTAGTTTAATTTGACCTGATTCAATTTTAATAATATCCAAAATATCATTAACGTAATTAAGTTGCGTTGACGCGCTTCTTCTAATATGTTCAATCATTTTTTCCTGTTCAGAATTAAGTTTTGTATCACGCAACAGAAATTCAGTATAACCTAAAATTGCAGTAAAAGGAGAGCGTAAGTCATGGCTTGCAACTGCAACAAAATCGTCTTTCATATCAGAAAGTTCTTTTAAACGTTCATTGGCATTTTTTAAATCTTCTAAAAATTTTTCTCTTTCCTGTTCAAGGGTTTTTCTCTTTGAAATATCTACCAGAATAACAATATAATTTGTAATCTTCTCGTTACTGTCTTTAACCGGAGTTATCATTATTGTAAACCATTTATATTCGCCGCTTTTTGTTAGAGCTTGAATTTCTCTTGACATTTCTTTTCCGGCAGCCATTGCATCGAATATGTCGCCATAAACACTTTTAGGATTAAATTTAAATTTTTCAATTTCAAAATTTCTTTCTAAAATATCCTTTTTAGAATACCCCGTAGTTTTTTCAAGAGCATTATTTGCATATATTATTTTACCATCAAGATCCGTTATAAATATTGTATTTGCGCTTTGCTCCACAGCCCTTGATAACTTTAAAATCTCTTTTTCAGCTTCTTTTCTACTCGTTATATCAAGTGATGCCCCCACCATACCAATAACCTTGCCTTCTTCGTTAAAATACGGTACTTTGGACATTAAGTGCCACATTTCATTTCCATGTTTATCAATAACTTTTGTCTCATGGTTAAAAATAAAAACTCCCTCATCAATCACACGTTTGTCCATATTATAATTTTTTTGTGCTTCAATTTTGTCAAATAAATCAAAATCCGTTTTACCTTCTAGTAATGATTCACTCATCCCGATAAAATCCGCAAAAGCTTTATTTGCAGTAACATAGTAAAGTTCCTCATTCTTTAAATAAACATAATTTGGGATTGATGATAAAAGTGCCTTCTGCTCCTCTATTTTCTGATATAATAAATAATCCATATTTTTTATTTGCGTTACGTCTTTGCTAATACCTCTATAACCGGAAAAGTTACCTGCTTCATCAAAAAAAGGAATCGCATTCATTAACAAACATATCTCACGGCCATTTTTAGTATAGTTCCATGTATTTAAGTCATTAATTGCTTTTTTTTGCTTTGCAAAAATATTGCAAAGATTGCGGGCAAATTCCTTATCATCTTTTGTCATTGTTAAAAACAAACTTTCGCCTAAAAGCTCTTTTTTACCGTATCCTGTAATTTCTTTAAAATTTCCCGTAATAAACTTGACTTTCCAAGACTTATCAGTTTCCCATACCCAGTCCGCTATCCCTTTAATAATATTTGCAAAGCGTTCGCGGCTGTTTTTTAATTCGATGTGATTTTTTCGGCGTTCGATTGAATAACGAATTGAGCGCTCTAATAAATTTAAACTGAAATCTCCTTTAATTAGAAAATCGTCAGCTCCTTGTTTAATTGACATAAAAGCCGTTTCCATATCCTCATCAGCGGTTAAAATGACAACGGGGATTGTATTGGATATTTCGCGGATTGATAAAAGTGTATTAAGCCCTTGGCTATCAGGTAAGTTTAAATCAAGGATTAAAACATCAAAAGAACGCGTTTTTAATAAACTAATTCCGCCGGATAAAGTTTCTGAAATTTTCAAATCAAAATTTGAAAAACCGCTCTTTTGCAATATTTCATTTAACAAGATAACAATATCCCGGTCATCTTCTATTAAAAGCGCTTTTACTTGTTTCCTTAACATAGTAATCCCAATTCTTATTAACTTATTCTATAACAATTCATTAAATTAGTCAACTAAATAAACCAATAAAAATATACATTATTATTAATGTTCATT
>CAYUYT010000285.1:0-4358 GCA_964449345.1 uncultured Spirochaetia bacterium
ATGAGAAAGATAATATATTTAACTGTAATGTTAATCATTTTTATATCCGGGATTGTTTACTCAAATGTTGAAGAAATAGAAAAAATTAAAGACCCTGTTAAACGTTCCGATTCGTATTCAGCATTAGGTAACGAATATCTCAAGAAAAAGAATTATAATCAAGCGTTAAAATTTCATAACCGAGCTCTTGTTCTGCGTTTGAAAAAATTAGGCAAAAAACATAAGAAAACCGGTGCAAGTTTTCATTTAATGGGCGTAATTTATAAATTAAAAGGCAATATTAAGCAAGCGTATAAATATCAAATCACGGCTTTAAATGTATTTAAGAACAGCGGTGATAAAAATATTCGCTATACCGGCATAGTACATCAAGAATTGGGCGAGCTTTTAAGTTATGCAAAAAAATTAAAAAACGCTCTTTACCATTACGGCACCGCGTTAAATATTGCTATTAAAGTTTACGGAACGCGTCATGCAATAACGGGCACTCTTTTTTATAAAACGGGTAAAATTTTGCACAGAATAAAAGAATATGAGAGAGCGGCTAAAGCCCTTGAAAACGCAACGCATATTTTCAGGGAAGTCCACGGCACAGGGCATACTTACATGGCGCTTTGCTATCTTGAACTTGGTATTGTTTATAATAAAAAGAAAAATTATGCCCGCGCCCTTGGTTATCACCGTTTGGCATATAATATTTTTGAAAATCGGCTTGGTTATAATAACGTGCATACTGCTGAGAGTATGTTTCGTATCGGTTTTACTTTAGCCTCGTTGAAAAAATATGAAAAAGCCCTAAGAATATTAAAAAAATCATTAGAAGTAATGAAAAAAAAGTACGATGAAAAAAATATGCATATTAGAAAAGTAAAAGTTCTTATTAAAATTGTTAAAAAAAATATTAATAAGAAGTAATTTTTATTGTATCAAGTTTTTTTTTTATTTGAAAAAAAAAGATATTTATGCTATTAAAATATATGCGAAGGATTAAATTAGTAAATATAGTAAAATAATTTTAGGGGCATGCTAAATGAAAATTTCAATAAGGAATAAAATACGTCTCAGTAACGTTATTACTGTGATATTTTTGATTGCACTCGTTATTGTAAGTGTAATTATGATTTCCGGAGTTATTGAGGATTATCATAATATAGAAAAATTGCGGGATAAACGTTTTTTTTTACAGACAATCGAACGGGATCATTTGGTTTGGGCAAATCAATTGAACGAAGCGTTTTTGCTTGATGTAGAGTTTAAGGGGCAGATTGATTACAAACAATGTAATTTTGGTAAATGGTATTATAAACAAGACCCTAAAAAAATTACGGATGAGAAAGAATATAAAATATTTGTCGGCATTGAAAACCCGCATATGAACCTTCACGTTTCGGGGGGCAAAGCTTATGATTTATTGAAACAGGGCAAAAGACAGGAAGCAATTGAGTATTACCGAAAAGATACTAGAGAATGGTTAAGAAAAGTACAGGAATATTTAAGGCAGTACCGTGATATTGTTAATAAAAAAACCCTAAATGCTGTTAAACGCGTTAACCAAAAAGCAGATTTTACTCAGTTATTTATATTGATTCTCGGTATATCTGTTGTGGTGTTTGTATCGGTATTTTCAGTTATTATTGTGAGCAGTATTTCTAAGCCCCTGACAAATATGCTATATATGGTTAAGGACGTTGCCGAGGGAGAGGGTGATTTAACCAGCCGCCTTAATCTTCGGGGGAATGATGACGAGTTAGACCAAATAGCAAAATATTTTAATAAATTTATAAATAACATTGAGCGAATAATTGTTGATGTAAAAGACGTTTCAATGACACTTGCGGCAAGTACGGAAGAGATTTCTGCTAATTCTCAAAACTTAGCAGAAATGGCTCAAAATCAAGCGGCAACGGTTGAAGAAACAACCGCGTCTATTGGCGAGTTGTCTAATCATACTAATACTGTTTCAGAAAAATCAGACGATGCAAAAAATAAATCTAACGATTTGCTCGATATAGCAACGCGTAATCAGGATATTGTAAATAATGCTACGTCTAATATGAAAACAATTAATGAAAATTCAAACAGAATATCCGATATTCTTGAGATTATAAATGATATTGCTGACCAGACTAATCTCCTCGCTTTAAATGCAGCCATAGAAGCGGCAAGGGCAGGGGAACATGGCAGGGGGTTTTCCGTTGTTGCTGACGAAATTTCTAAGCTTGCAAGCAAAAGCGCTGAAAATTCAAAGGAAATTGAAAAACTTATTAAACAAAATATTAAGGACGTTACTTCGGGGTCAGAACTCGTTTCTGAATCAGGAAAAGCTTTTGAACTTATAATACAAAGCGTTGACGTTAATAACGACCTGATGAATGATATTGCGTCGGCAATTGAACAGCAGAAAAGCGGTTCGGATAACATTCGTCAAGCCGCTGAAAGCATTAGCGATACAACGCAAAGTGTTAGTGCATCAGCAGAGCAGTTATCCGCAACATCCGAGGAAATTCAAGCTATTGCTGAAAAACTTATTGAGTATGTAGACCATTTTAAAGTGGAGGATGATCAAGATAATAAAAATAAGGCAGTTGTCGAAAAAAAGGAAAATAATAACGGTAAATAAATTATGTGCAGTTAGAAATATTTTTATGAAGGCGACAACTACGCTGACACATAGAGATGTCCGAGGAAGAGAATCACCGCTGTATCTCCCTCTTTGAGTAAAGAAGGAGAATTAGTAAAAGTTTGGGTATGGGGGATTCTCTTCTCTTCAAGTCCCCCTTTATTCGAAGGGGGATTTAGGGGGATTTTTTTAATCGAAGGGATTGAAATAGAATAAATTTCTAAATTTTAAAACTCATTAGTATTAATCAATATTTTAACTTAATAAGAATCTGTAATATCAAATCTTGACTTTCTCGTTTTATTGTAGTTGATTTATTTGTTTGATTGAAATTAATGTCTTACACCGTAGTCGGGGTCGTCTATATTATCTTGGAGTTCCTCATCTTCTTCGTCCAAAATCCCAACTGATTTTTCAAAATCCCCTATCATGATTGAATTTAGTTTGCTCACAATAGGAATGGTATTGGGCATTTCTTCTTGTTCTTTTTTAAGGAATTCTATAGCTTTTTCCCTTTGTCCGGCTTCTATATAGGTATCGCCAACGTATAGAATTGTTCTTATATCGTGCCTGTCGTTTTCAAGTATTTCAAAGTATTTTGATAAAGCTTTGTCGTATTCTTCTTTGTGGCGGTCTATTAAAGCTTTGCCGTAAATACTGTATTTATTCCAACCAAGTTCTAAAGCTTTGTTAAAATACGTATCAGCCTCTTCCATGTTTTCAAGGTTATAGTAACAATCGCCAATGCGAGTAATAACTTTGCTGTTGTCAGGGTCTAGTTCATCCATTAAGAGCCAATAGTCTAGGGCTTCTTTATATTTTTTTTCTCCGCGCAACGAATCGGCAAGCCCGAATATTGCGTAAGAATTTTTTCCGTCGATTGACAATGATTGAATGTAATATTTTTTTGCGGTTTGAAAATCTTTTTTCCGTCTGTAAATATTGCCGACCATAGTTAAAATATTTATTAATTTCGGTTCAAGGACAAGTAACTTTTCCCAGTAAATAAGGGCTTTTGAATAATCTTTATTCTTGTAATACATATCCCCTAAGCCCATTAAAGCAAATTTATTATTTACGTTTATTTCAAGAGCGCGAAAGTAATATTGTTCGGCCTGGGTATAATCTCCCATCTTTTTATAAACATCTGCGATACGCGTTGTTATTGAATAGTCATATGGATATAGCTTTAAATATTCAAGCCATACATTTAAGGCGCTTTCTCGTTTATGTAAACCTCTATAAGCATCGCCTAGTCCTAAAAGGGCAAATCGGTTTGTGTTATCAAGTTCATATACTTTTCGATAATATTCGATAGATTCTTCAAAACGTTTTAATTTTCGTAATGAATCCCCAATTCCTATAAGTATGTAAGAATTTTCTGGCGCAATGTCAAAAGCATCTTGAAATATTCTTAACGCCTCTTTAGTATTACCGGATTTTAATTCTTTATAACCCTTTTTGGAATATTCTTTAATCTTTCCAATATTATCTTCGTTTTTATCAATTTTGTTCATGAGATTTTCCAATTCACTAACAAGAAATATTAATTTATAAGGATAATATTTGTCACCCTACCAGAAAATCAAATGATTTTTTTAAGAAAAGTCAAGGTAGTTTTGATTATTATTCAAGAGAATTTAATAATAGATAAAAATATCTTATATTTTAAAATTATCTTGATAATAATTAAATATTTATTTAACATACTGAAAATATATATCAATTTTTTAGACAA
>CAYUYT010000286.1:0-4349 GCA_964449345.1 uncultured Spirochaetia bacterium
CCATGGCTTTTTGCGCTTTGAGAAAATCTTCGACCTGTTTATTAACTTTTTTCGAAGGAGGACGGATTAAAAATTTTACACCTACGCTAACTGTTAGGTTGGAAATGGTTTTATCACCGTTCTCAAATGGATTATCAGCATTTATTTCCTGATAAGCCGCGCCTAAATAAAAAATTAACTCTTCAAAAGGACGTAAATCAACTCCCGCAGAATATAACCCACTAGAAAGTCCGGCATAAATAGTAATCCATTTGGCAACGCGGAATGATAAACCAAAATTATAATTTAAATCCGCACTTACCGTAGGTATTGATATGTCAAGATTAAATATTAAACGATCATTTAATGCCTTAAAAGAAATACCTGGTTTAATAATAACGGGAAAATTTTTATTAGTATCGGGTTCGTTTTGAATAGCATAAGAAAACGCGTTTCTAACCTGTACACCAAACGAGAAAAAATACGTTATATCGAATTGCAACCCAACGTCAATTCCGAATTCACTTCTTTTATAATCCCCTGTATATAACTTCATATTTTGATTAAATATTTTCAGTACGACCCCGAAACGCACAATATCACTAATCCCAACTCCGTAGCCGAAATGTCCTGAAATCTGAGAATCCGAATTGCCTGTGTTTGTTACTTTATCGTCAAAAGGAAGTAAATTGCCTTGTTGCAGTCCGAAAGTTGTATACCTTGCAGCAACGCCTAATGCCTGATTTTTACCGATAGGAATACCGAATGCCCCCATTATATTTGCGTAATTCGTTAAATGCAACATTTGGTAATTCAATGAAAATTCATAATCTTCAATTTGTCCTAGACCTGCCGGATTGATATACAATGAAGAAGAATCATAAACATCTCCGACGCCGGAATACCCCATCATAAACGCACGTGTACCGCCGCCGTATGAATATAGAAACGGCTCGCCGGTTGTATTCTCATTCTCAGCAAATACAAATGCAGGTATAAACAAAACGATTAATATACAAAAAATAAAACTCTTAATTTTCATAGTTTAAATTTAATTATATATCATAAAAGAAGAAATAAAAAGAATTTATAAATTCTTCATGACAAAATCCGTGATTTTTTATATTTTCGACATGTTTTTAGTGTAAACATATGAAAACACAATATTTTACGATTTTTTACTAAAATATTTTTCAAGCGCTTTTTTAATATCGTTTGTATCATTAGGAGGCATACCTCCACCTTGAGCCATAACCGCCTTGCCGCCGCCACGGCCATTTGTTACATTATTTATTTCTTTTATAAGTTCTCCGGCGGATATGCCTTTATCAACGTTATCCTTACTAACCGAACATAAATATTGTATTTTGCCTTCATCAATAAAATACAAAACCGAAATATATGAAGGAAGAGTATTTTTTACCCTGTCATTAAAAACGCGCAAATCCTTTGCATCCTCTACAGGCGCTTCCATAAATAAAACGTTAAAATTTCCAAGTTTTATAATATTATCTTGAATTTCATTTTTTACGTTAACTCCATCACCTGATTTAATTTTCTTGATTTCCTTTTCAAGTTCTTTTAAACGGGACAAAAGATTATCAATGCGTTTTACGGTTTCTTCGCCTTTTACATTAAGCTTTTCCTCAATGTTTTTTAATGCGTTAAGGTTTTCATTAACGTATTCCAAGGCACCCATCCCCGTTACACATTCTATGCGACGCGTTCCCGAAGATATGGAACTTTCAGACACTATCTTAAAAAAACCAATATCGCCGGTTCGTTTAACGTGAGTGCCACCGCAAAGCTCGGTGGAAAAATCGCCCATTTTAACTACCCTCACAGTATCCCCGTATTTATCACCAAAAAAAGCTAACGCTCCCTGTTCAACTGCTTTTTGTTTACCCATATATTCAACTTTAACGTGATAATTATTTATAATCACACGATTTACAATTTCTTCAACGCGTTCAATTTCATCCGAATTCATAGAGGAAAAATGAGAAAAATCAAAACGCATTCTATCCGGCAATACTTGCGAACCTAGCTGTCTAACATGCTCGCCTAAAATCATTTTTAAAGCTTTTTGCGTTAAATGCGTTACTGAATGATTTCTTGCAATACTGTTTTTGCGCTTAGAATTAACAATGGACTCAACTTCAAGTCCTTTTTTTATTTCACCGTCTTTTATTTTACAAAAATGATAAGAGACTCCTTCATGCTTTTTCGTGTCGATTACTTCTGCTATCATATCCGAAGATTTAATCTCTCCCGTATCTCCGGTTTGACCGCCGGATTCACCGTAAAAAGGCGTTTTATCCAAAACAACCATGACCTCATCACCGGTTTTGGCATTATCAATCTCACCTTGGTTATTAAAAACGAGCAGAACTTTACCTCTGTCTTTATCTTTTTCCTCGCCTGTGTAATGCGTTTCATCGAGTTGCTTTAAAAGCTCGGCAATCTTCGTTGTTTCTACCTTCCATTGCTGTCTGCCCCGTTCACGTTGTTCTTCCATTAAGTCATCAAACTTATCAACGTCAACCTTAAATCCGGCATCGTTAGCGATTTCAAGGGTCAAATCTATAGGAAACCCCATTGTATCGTATAGTTTAAACGCTTCATGGCCGGAAATTACGTTATCATTATTTTTTTTCAAATCGTCAATCAAGGCGTTTAAATAGTTTACGCCCTGATTTAAAGTCTGGAAAAAGCGTTCTTCTTCAGCTTTAATTACTTTTTCCGTATTTTCCTTAGTTGATATTATTTCGGGATACTGCGTTCCCATAATATCGCAAATAATATCAACGAGGCGGTACATAAAAGGCTCTTCAATACCTAAGATTTTGCCGAACCTGATAGCTCGGCGCAAAATTCTTCTTATAACGTATCCCCTGCCCTCGTTTGACGGTAAAATACCTTCGGACATTGTAAAAGTAACTGCTCTGATGTGATCTGCAATTACGTTGAATGCAGGCACGTTATCCCCTTCATACTTTTTACCGGACATAGATTCAACTTTTGTGATAAACGGTGAAAAAACGTCGGTTTTATATACGCTGTCAACGCCCTGTGAAATAAGACAAAGGCGTTCAAGTCCCATTCCCGTATCAATACCGGTCATGGGTAGGGGGTCGAATTTGCCCTCTTTTGTGTAATTATATTGATTAAAAACGAGATTCCAGTATTCTAGATAACGGTTGCAGTCACATCCCGGTTTGCAATTCGGGTCATTACATGAAAACTTTTCGCCCAAATCATAATAAAGTTCACTACAGGGTCCGCACGCTCCGGTATCCCCGGCAGGACCCCAAAAATTATCTTCCTTGCCAAGGCGTATTATTTTTTCAGCAGGAACTCCGAAGTCCTTGTTCCAGATTTCAAACGCCTCATCATCGTTTTCATAAATAGAAACCCATATTTTTTCTTTGTCAAGCCCTACAACGTCTAATGAAAACTCCCATGCAAATTCAATCGCGCCTTTTTTGAAATAATCACCGAATGAAAAATTGCCCAACATTTCAAAAAAAGTGTGGTGGCGGGGAGTTTTGCCAACGTTATCCAAATCCGTAGTTCGAAGGGATTTCTGGCAGCTTGCCGCTCTTGTGTACGTTAACTCAACTTCACCGGCAAAATGCGGTTTGAATTGTACCATTCCCGCCGTTGTAAAAAGCATTGACGGGTCGCCCTGTGGTATTAACGGTGAAGAAGGTACAATTTCATGGCCTTTATTTTTAAAATAATCTAAAAATGCCTGTCGTAATTCTTTCGATGTCATATTTATTTATCCGCTTTCTATTTTATTCGTTTTAGTATAGCTTTCAAAAAATAACAGGAATAAAGCGTACATTCAAGCTAAAATTATACAAAATAAATAATCGTTGTTTTTCGATTTAAAAACGTAAATTTCAATTTATAAATTTGTCTAAAAATTTTATTAAAAATTGATTTGCTATGCATTGTAGGTGTAGGGGCACAACCTGCCTACTTAAAAAAAATATATTTTTTGAAGATATTTTAACAAATTAATTTATATTTGGGATTTTCAGTATATCGAACTTCACGTTAAAAAGTAAATCGGAAAAAACGTTTTTTTATGACCAATGAAAAAAAACAAAGACTCCAATACACAGAAAAAAATATACTTTTTTAATCATCAAACCAGTGTATTTGATGCAAAACCTAAGTGTATGAAAAACCGGAGGATTGATTCAATTCAATTTCTCTACCTCTTCAACGGAAAGCCCGGTTATTCGGCTTATAACATCAATACTAAAACCTTCTTGTAACATTTTTTTAGCGTCATCAATTTTGCCTTCTTTTCTTCCGGTCTTGATACCTATTTCTTCACCTTGTTTTATTCCTTGTTT
>CAYUYT010000287.1:0-4299 GCA_964449345.1 uncultured Spirochaetia bacterium
ATGTTAATGCCTTGCGTATCTTCGGCGCTTACTTTGAACAGTAGACCGTCGCTCGTTACGCCTTCGTACATTAATGGAATAGGCAAGCCTGCATAAGTTACATTCACAACGTTTTTCGTACCTACGGCTGTAGCCACTTCAACGTAATCGCTTGTACCTCTAACGCGTAAATAATCAATTAAATTGCCACCTTGAGCAATTGCATATTCGATTCCGTAAGAGTCGCCTATTACGGAACGACCGCCGTAATACATTTTTTCAACCGCTTCCATTGTGGATAGGGTTTTTTGCAAAGGCACATCTTCCGCAGCAAGGTCGTATAGTAACTGGCACTGACCGGGAAAATAATTGTTCTTTGAAGGGTTGTTATGCTCATAGTAAATTGATTCTTTCATGGAATCATGTAAAAGGTCTTTTTGAGCAAAATAACGCACAAAAGGTATTGGTGCTTGTTTGGATACATAAGCTCCGGCAGAACTGGAAAAAGTCCTGAACGCAGAATCTATGCCTTTATTCGGAGCTGCAAGTTGAACTACCCGGCGCACATCATAAGCAAAAGGACTCATCCACCGTTTTGCAGGGAACACAGCGTTAACGTATTTTAAATTCTCAAGCCCCATTTTAACGCCGTATTTTTTTACGTTGCCAAAAACCAATTCCTGATTATATACACCGGCCATATTTGAAATATACATACGAACAGGTACATTACCTTTGCTATGAGCAACGAGGTCAACTTTGTTAACATTGCACACTTTTCTAATCCGCTTAATTGCATCAGATATTTGTTCGTACTGAATAAAATTACAACCCTGAGGATGGGAAAACGTTATAGCAAATACTGGAAATCCGGCATCTTCCAAATGCTGCGCAATACCCGAACTCTGGTTCAATCCAGGGATACCGTATGACGGGTCGGCATAAGCTCTGTGAGCATGATCACCTGCACCCGGTACAAGAAGAACGGGATATTTACCGGATTTTAAATTTTTCTTCCAGTTTTTTCCGAAATGTAAAAGAAAATTCCATGAAGGCGGGGCATCCGTGCCGAATGCTCCTGTTAAAGCAGGGTACATAGTATACTTGCACCCCATTAGAAACGATTCCTGAATCATTCCCGGTGATTTATCTTCTAGTAATTCGACTTTATCCCAAAACGCCCATGATGAAGGGTTAACTAGCTGCGTAGCCGCATAAGACGTTAATTTTAAACCGCTTAACTCTTTTACCGGCTCTAATTTAACACCCGGTTTTAATTTATTTTCAAAATATGTAGGTCTTTTCGATGCAAATGCGTTGAAATTATTAAGTTTTTTTCTATGTTTTTCACGTAAACCCGACATCATACCCTCACTTTAAAAACTTTATAAACATTACAATTAAAGGGCATTTAAGTCAATTATAAAAAAATGTTTAGACAGTATTTGACGTTGTTTCAAAATCAGTAAGAGCCACGGGCACGGAATATTCAAAAGGTTTTAATAATTTTTTAATCAATCGGGCTTTAACCTCTGTAATTTCGAGAGGATGAACCGTTATTGTTAGAAAAACGTTTTTTAAGTCTTCCAAATTCAAATATTGTTTAACCTGGCAGTACTCGTCAAAACTTTTTAGATGAAGAAGTTTTTCATACTTATAAATTTCAAAGCAAAATCCGTTTGCTTTAAATTCTCCCGAATATTTCGGTTTGAAACGCGCAACCACACGATAATTTTTACCTTTTTTATTTTCCTGTTCAATTAACAAAAGTGCTTTTTCAGAAACTTCCCTGACGAGTTTAACCCCTGTGATTTTCTGTCCGAAAAAATGTCCGGGAGATTCGAAAAATACGAGCAATCTATCGCCTTTGTCTTTAACGCGAATAAATTTACTTAACTCATCACCAAGCGGGTACGCTTCACATAAATGCTTGGCAATTTTATCTTTTTCTCTTTTAGCAACGAGTTTAACATCGAGATTTGTAAGACTTCGCCGGTTTAATTTGAAGGATTCCACATACTCGTTAAAACACTTTCTTAAATAAACATTAAAATCCGAGCGTGAAAAATAAATTATATCGTTAAAACCCGGATGTTCTATTATTGATTTAAAAAGTTCGTTAATATTTTCTTTAAGTAAACTTAGCTTAATATCGAACATTCTAAGTTTTTCTTTTAAATGATTGTAAGCAAGCTCACCATTATTATACTTTTTAATAATTTCTTTATTATACTTAATGAGTTTATCAAGGGAATCAATTTTTTCCGGCAAATCAAGATTTAGAAAAAAAATATTTTTAATTTGTTCGTTATATTCGTGAGTAAATTTTCTATAAGTCTGCCATAAAATATTTTTAAGTCTTTTATCATATTTTAATAAATTTTTAAGATATTCGTTATTTTTATACGGGCTGTCGTTCTTATTACTAAAAATTGTAATTTTATCAACGATGTGAGCAAATATTCTTAAATTAAGAGTTGAAAAATAATTTTTAAAACCTTCATACACAATTTCAGGATAATACTTATCAATGGCTTTTTCATAATATTTATCAAAACTCTTTGTTCGGTAATAATAACCGCCCTTTTTAGACAAAGCTACATCCATAATCTCATTAACAGTTGAAGAAAAATAACGGACAAAATCAGGCGCAAGGGTCATCTCGTCAAAATCTTCAATCAACGCAGCTATTACTTTCTTCAATAAGCTCTTTTTTATATTTTCAGTAATTATAGTGTTTAATTTATTTTCGTTAATGTTTAATTTTTTATTGCCCCAAACAAGTGCGTGTATTTTATGACGGCTCATTTCTTTATAACGCCGTCTGTAATAACGCTTAAATAACCATTTGCCCCGTTTAACAAAAGATTTATAAGAAGAGTTAAAACGTAAATTCTCGAAATATGTATCGTATTCGCCTACAATATCATTATTATTAAGAAAAGTAAAAGAATAATCATTTTCTTTTGAATAAGGGTTGATTGTATAATATTTCCCATCCTCTTTTTTAATTAATTCCATGTGAATATGAGGGCCTGTGGAAATACGGCTTCTATACCGTACTCTTGCAAAAACATCCCCAGCATTAACGAAACCTTTTCTTTTTACCGGATTAACATGCGCCCAACGTGTATAAACACCGTTTCCGTGATAAATTAATACGGTATAAAGATTGCTTTTTGACTCCCATGAAGTATATACAATGTAACCGGGTAACGGTGCCAAAACAGATGTGCCCCCAGTAGCCATAATATCCGTTGCCTTATGGATAAAAGAATTACCGAAATGCGTTAATGTTCTAGGACCGTAAAAAGACGAAATTGGGGCAACGTATGGATGAAAATCCTTTTTATCAATAGGAAAAACCATTTTACCCGGGCTTGTAAGCCATGCCTTTTCAGAGCATAGCTTGTCAACGAGTTTATATAACTTTTTCATTTTATTTTTAATTGTATTATTTTTTATTCTACCAAATTTTGAAGAATTAAAGTTAGCTTTAGAAGTTAAATCATTTACGTTCTCTTCAAGACGGCTATAATAATAATTGATAATGCGTATTAACCATTTATCGCCGTTTTGTTGTTGCTGTTCATAGCTTATACGTTCGTTAAAACTATTATCAACAGCGTTTGTATTCTGGAAAGGTATTGCACTCCCGGCAAGTATAGCGGGGGTCAAAGCAAGTAACTTTTTATTATTCATAGTAGCGCCTATCTTCTCTCAAAATGAAGCAACACTTAGTGTGCTAAATATTTTCCCTGCCAGCATTAATTTATTATACATTTAATAAACAAAAAATTCAACTCGTTTATTAACTAATAATATTATTTTAAAAATTCCTTAATCTTTTCCTTAAGTTTTGGCAAAATAATGGGTTTGGAAAAAAAACCGTCGCAACCGCTGTTTTCCGCCTCTTTGTCATAAATATTAAAAGCAGTTACCAATATAATTGGTATATTTTTAGTCGATTCATTATTTTTAAGCTCTTTAGTAAGCTGAATACCGTCCATTACAGGCATTTGTATATCTGAAATTATCAAATCAGGTTTCAATTCTAGGGCTCTTTTAAAACCTATTTCCCCGTTAGACGCAATTTCAATATCATAATCCTTATTTAACACTTTCTCAAGCAACCGGATGCCGGCTTTATCATCGTCAACGAGTAGAATTTTATACTTTTCCAATATTCCCCCTATTTTAAAAATGCAAGGTAAATTTTCATTACAAATGATATATGTCAAATAAATTATATTAATCTATATACTTAAAACTCACCGATTCAATTTCGAAGTGCATATTTCATACACTCATAAGGTGTAT
>CAYUYT010000288.1:0-4236 GCA_964449345.1 uncultured Spirochaetia bacterium
TTTACTTAATTTTTTCTTTTGATATTCTTCTAATAGTTTCTTGTGCTTTTATATAATTTTTCCATGTTTGCGTGTTATTTTGACTGTCATTATTACGACTATCTTTATCTGCCATAGTTACTCCTATTAAAACTTTATATCTTATAATAAATTATATTAATTCAATTTATAAAATCAAGTCTATACAAAATTTATAAAATTATTTCAACAAAATGTTTAAACAGTTATTAAAAATTGCTATGATTTTACCGTTGTTATTATTATACTACATATTAAGTAAGTCGGAATTAAAACTAAGTGAAGAAATGTAATTTACTTTTCTAAACCGGGGAAATCATTAAATAACGCATTGTTTATGTAATCACTTATGGGCATAAGAATATTTAATATCCTTTAATTTATTAAAGGAGCTGTTTATGTCTAAAAGCAGGGAACACGAATCATATAAAGATAGAATTCAAGAATTAGAGTTTGAAAAAAAAGAACTTGAGAAGGTCATAAAAGCTTATGAAGCTCTTGATAATCTTTCGCAAAAAGAATTAAATGAAACCCACAACCTCGTTGAAGCGTATAAAAAAGTTCATGAGTTAAGTAAAAAAGAAATTTTAGGTTTAAAAAAAGAAATATACGATGCAGAAAAAATTCATAATCATCTTGAGAAAGAAATAATAAAAATTCTCGATGAAGATATCGGCAACGAAGAATACATTATAAATCAATTCAACCTTTTACACAAAAAAAGCGGAGATGATTTTTTCGTTGACTTATTTAAGGTACTAATCAATATAGAATTCCCCCCCGACGAAGCCGGTGAATATTGGAAAAAAATAATGTATCACAAAAAATTTCTGTCAAACAGAATCGGCAAAGAAATGAATTTCCGCGTTGCAATGCTTGATTATTTTATTAATGTAAACAAAAAAATAAAAAACCCCAAAATCATTGAAATTAAATTATTTGAAAAAACAATAAAATTTGCTTTAGTTGATGAGTTAACGGGATTATATAACCGCAAGTATTATGATGATATAATAGAAAAAGAACTTAATAGAGCTAAAAGGCACAAAAGAATCCTATCTCTTTGCGTTATTGATATTGACGATTTTAAACATTATAACGACGAATTCGGGCATATTGAGGGAGATAAAGTTCTTGAGACTTTCGGCATTGTTATTCAGCAATGTTTAAGGAAAGAAGACGTTATTTGCAGATACGGGGGCGAAGAATTCGTTGCAATTATGCCTGAAGTTGACAACGCCGATGCTCTAAAGTCAATTGAAAGATTAAGAAGAGAATTATATAAATATAAGTTTAAAGACGGGCACCCAATTACTTTTAGCGCAGGAGTTGCTGTATTTCCCATTGATGCGGATAATAAAAGTGAACTATTTATTAAAGCGGATAAGGCAATGTATACAGCAAAGTCAAACGGTAAAGACCAAACGTGTATTTACGGCCATGAAAGAAGAGGTAAAAAACGCATTCCCGTTGACTGGCAAGTTACTTATTCGATATTGAAATATCATAACGGCAAATATATTCAGAAAGATTTTTCCGAAGGACAGGCTAAGGACATTAGCCTTGAAGGCATTTGCTTTGAAACAGACAAAAGGTTAAATAACGGCGATATTCTTAAAGTCGTTTTTAATAATGAAACAGGAGATACTGAGATCGATAGAAACGCTGAAGTTGTATGGGTAACGAATAAAGAAAGCCATGACGGAAATTATAAAATTGGTTTGAAGTTCGTGGAAGTTGATTAAAAACAGTTTTTATGAAAACAATACAATTGCAATTAAAAAAGCAAAAAATATAACAAATATTTCGTAATTTTTTTGTTTCATAAATCCTCCTCGTTATTAAATTGCAAATTTAATGCCATTAACACAAAAAATTTCACGTTGTAATTGTTTGCTATCAAAGATATTACAGCCGCATCTTACATTTTAGTATTTTATATTTAAATATGATGCAAAAATTATACTCTGTTTGTGTC
Source organism: uncultured Spirochaetia bacterium (assembly GCA_964449345.1). GTDB lineage: Bacteria > Spirochaetota > CALGPD01 > CALGPD01 > CALGPD01 > CALGPD01. The sequence goes on from CAYUYT010000288.1 coordinate 1,997, forward strand.
AAATTAAACACATGATTTTATAATCTTGCTAATTTAAATCATTCCTGGATTCAATGATTAATTAGATAAAAATACAATTTTAATATTCACGGAAAACTTTTTGATTAAAACAAAATTCATTTTTATTTTTAATAAGGGAAATTTCGAAATAAAAAATACATTTTTTTATTTTACGTAAAAATTTATTGAATATATATGAAATAAAAGCCATGATATTGGTTACCTCTTTAAAATTTAGCAATAATAAACACCTCACTAGTATTAAAAAAGAGGTATTTACACATTTCAATAAAACAAATACTTTAGATTTTAAAATTATTGAAATTATTTATTCCTTGTTAATTTAAATTACCTAATATAAAATTAAATTATAGAATTTCTATTTTATTATTTGCGAACTAATCAAATTATGGTAAAAATTTTTATATAATTTTACTTTTATATTCTTTTTTGTTTTATTTTAAATTAAAATAAGATTTAAATTACAAATTGAATTAGGCAATTATTTTATTGTATGAAATTTACACAATCAATAGACAACTTAATCAAAGAGTTTTCCAAACTTCCGGGAATAGGCACTAAAACGGCAACAACGCTTGCTTTTTCTATTATTAGTTACCCGGAGAATCAAGCTAAACTCCTTGCGGATGCAATCAAAACAGTTAAAGAGAAAGTAAAATATTGTAAACAATGTTTTAATATTTCAGAATCAGATATTTGCCCGATTTGTTTAAACGCTAAAAGAGACAATTCTGTAATTTGCGTTGTTGAAAAACCCTCTGATTTATTTTCGATTGAAAATTCCAATTCATACAAAGGCCTATATCACGTTTTGCACGGACGGCTTGCTCCGGTTAGCGGTATCGGACCGGAAGATTTAAAAATTAAAGAATTAGTACAACGTGTGGAAAAAGACAATATTAAAGAAATAATTTTAGCTACAAATCCGGATATTGAAGGTGAAGCAACGGCAGCGTATATTTCCCGCAGTTTATCCGGCATTGTTGAACGGATTACAAAACTTGCCATGGGAATACCTTTGGGAGCTAATTTAGAATATGCGGATGCAAGAACATTATCCGTTAGCTTAACCAACAGAGAAAATTATTCAATTAACGGGAGTATATAATGAGTAAACCTGAATTAATCTTACAGGACAACACACTTTCGGTTGTAATGCCCGATAAACTCGATATAACGAATAGCCAGGAAGTACTTGATATTATTCAAAATACTCTTGCACAAAAAAAAGTTGAAAAAATAATTTTTGATATGCAACACTGTGATTATATATCAAGCGCCGGTATCGGCATACTTGCAAATATAACGCGTCAGGCAAAGGAAAAAAATATAAAGACAAAATTATCAAATTATTCGGAAACAATAAAACAAATACTCGTTGTTACCGATATTTTAAAATATATAGGAACGGAATAAAAAAATGGAGCACGGAGGGAAAATTGTCGGTTAAATTTGAAAAAAGCGGAAGTCAACTAACGATAAAATTATTTGGGCGGCTAGATACCGAGTCAAGTATAATGATAGGCGATGAAATAGAAAAAAATGTTACAGACGATATAACATCTGTAATTTTCGATATGGAAAATTTAAATTATTTATCCAGTTCAGGTATCCGCATTCTCGTTACAGTTGCAAAGGATATGCATTTAAGAAACGGAAAAATTGACGCTATAAACTATTCCGCTTCAATTAAAAAGATACTTGACATAACGGATTTCTTTTCAATTTGTAATTAATAATAACGGGAATTACATCGCATTATCATTATACTTAAAATATTTTAAGAGCTAATGGCAAGCTCAGAATGTTCATCGTGATAAGTGGCTTTAATCATTTTATACATCCACTTAACATGCGGTTCAACAAATTTTTCAATGATATAATCAAAATTTGTCATTTTTAAATCTTTTACGTTACCGCTAATGTAATTTTCGAAATCCTCATGGTAAGTTTTAACCAGCTCTTCATAGATTTCTTTTAAATGCCTTACTTTTAAATCTGATATTTTCTGCTTTTTTCTGTGAAGTTCGCTGATTTTTTTGTCAAATACTTCCCGTATCCGTTGTAGGACATCTCCTAAAACTTCATTTACGAATTTCTCTTGAAGTGTAAACATAGGCATTTCCCTCTCAATTAATATTTTAACTATATTCTACCGATTTTTACTTATTTGTCAATTTCAATTTTTGAATTTTAAAATATTTTTTAATAGTCATAAA
>CAYUYT010000289.1:0-4224 GCA_964449345.1 uncultured Spirochaetia bacterium
GTCGGCGTTATTAGCGGAAAAAACCGTACCGAAGATACAACGGGTGTTTTTCAAAATTATATTCAAACTGACACGGCAATAAATCCGGGAAATTCAGGCGGACCCTTAATTGATATTAACGGAAGAGTAATCGGGGTAAATTCCTGGATACACTCTGCGTCCGGCCAATCATCGGGAATAAATTTTGCTATACCCATAAATACTGTAATCCGTTATCTTGAACAAATAATTCGTTACGGTAGCATTGAACGCAACGGATACTTAGGCGTTGTAATTGCACACCCGAAAGAATATCAGGGTAAATATAACGGTATTTATGTTAAAAAGGTTATTAAAGACGGCCCCGCGCAGAAAAGCGGTATTAAACCCGGTGATGTAATCGTTGCTATGAACGAAATTCCTATTGAAAACGTGTTTAAATATATGAAACTTGTAATAAATTCCCGCATAGGCGAGTTTGTAAAGTTTACCGTTATCCGTAATGATAAACCTAAAACATTCCGTGTAAAAATAAAGCGCGAACCTTTAAAAAAAGCGTTTTTGAATATTCACGTTGAAGAAATTAACCCGTTAACGAGAAAAAGACTTGGTTTAATTTCCAATGATGCTGGCGTTGTAATTAAACGTATGGCACCTTATTCTCCTCTTAAAACAGCGGGTTTTAAAGTTGGCGATTTGATATTTATGATGGATAATAATATGGTTAAGAACGTTTTCAGCTATAAATTATTATCAATTCTATATTCGAAAAAAGACCGCATATTTATCAAAGCTAAACGGAATAAGGAAATAATATGGAATTACGTTTTTCTTAAACCGGAAAAAAAATAAGGAATAAGAATGACACTGCGTGGAATTTAGAAATTCGATAAAAATATACTAACGTGAATTTTGATATAGATTATTATCCAAATATTTATCACGTTTTCATTCTAAATATAATCGGCATTTGCCAATTTTGCCTCTAATACTAAAATGTGTTTAAATATGAAATATGCAATTCTAATATTGGATCTGTGTCTAACTTGGAATTTGCACTTTTGAAAAAATAACGTCCATAATATTGACTCAGATTTAGACGATATACATTATTATGATTTAATATTGATAACGGGTTAACCGTCCGGATATAGTACTTTACAAAATTTTTCAAAAAGGTGTTTTTCATCGATGGGCTGTACAGCATCTGCAAATTTAATAAACCCGCCCGCCATGTGTTTATGTCCTCCGCCCGTGCCAACGCCTTCTAAGGCATCCTGAATAATTCTTGCCGCATTCCAATTCGGGTTTAAGTTTCTTACAGACAAAATAATCCCGGCGTTTATAACAGTGTAAATAACCACGAAGTCTATTTCTTTAAGTGAAAGGAAGAAATCGGAAATGATACCTGTGAAATTGGATTCCTGATTATCACCGGCATTTGCCATTAAAAATCCTCCTCTAGTTCTGAAATTATCCAAAGCGGTTTTTATGTGTTCAATGTCTTTTAATTCTAAGTTATTAATAATAATGAACCGCATTGCATCTATGTCAATTTTATCAATAAGTTCGGAATATATTTTAAGGTCGAATTTAGTTATTTTTCTCGTTAAATATCCGGTATCAATGTTTAACCCCACGGCCAGAGCCGTTGCAACGTCTTTAGAAGGCGTAATGCCCATTTCAAAATAATAACTTGCTATAATGGAAGAAGTTGAACCGACATCCGGCCTTATGTCAGTAAACGGGTAATCCGTATCAGTAACGAATTCGTGATGATCTATCACTCCAATAATTTTTCCGCCTAAATTCATTACGTTACTGTTACTCGGACTGCAATCTACAACAATAACGTTATCTTCTTTTCCCAAAATTGGATTTTCAATTGCATGTATATCGATTTTCATATTGTGAATCATTGAAACCATAATTGAACGCTGTAGGGCTCCGAAATAAAAAATTTTTGTGTTTATTCCATGATGTTTTATTAGTTCGCATAAGGCAAAAGCCGCAGCAATTCCGTCAGGGTCGGGGAAATTATGCGGTTGAATATAAACATCTTTTTTATCTTTAATTATTTTTAATAATTTTTTAAATTTACTCATAATTTAATATTATATATTTAAATGTATAGAATACAAGAGAATAAAATAATTTTTATGTTTTTGTTATTAAATATTTCTAAGTACAACGTGTAAAATGTTTATATTTTACCGCGTTTTGTTTATTTAGTATTCAATTTTTTTGGGGAGACAAATTTCAAATTAGATTAATTTGTTAAAAAATAACGCGTTTGCAATTTATTTACGCGAGTTTTGAAATATTAATAGCTTTTCAATTTATATAAAATAGCTATTAATAAAGAGGCGATAATGGCTATTGCCGTCTCTATAAACGAATATCTTTGTTTTGATTTTAAGTAAATTAAATTTTTATCTAATTTTAAATTTGCACTCATTTGTATTCTTTGTTTTGACAAAATCATGGATAAGTTTTATAATATTATTGGTTAAAAATTAAGTTTTTCTATGAATTAGCAATTCTATTAAGCTTTTAATTTAATGTAGTAAAGGTTGCCGCCGAAAATACTGATAAGGAACTAAATTTAAAAAGAATTATTTATTTTTTACTCGATGTTTATATTAGATTAATCCGGTTTTTGACTGGGAAGTTTTATGGCTAAGAAAAAAGATTTTAAAGTATATATTTTACCTCCTGATGTTAGTAGCAGGTCTCTTGCTGAAATTAGAGGTAGTGTTTTTAATTCAATTGAAAACGGTTTTTCTATTGCTTTTCAATTTAATGACGTTTTTAAAGTGAGTTCATCTTCCGGCATTGGTTTTTTCTTTAAAGTTTTAGAAGAATTAAAATCGTGTAAGCGGAAATTATTTTTTCTTCTTGATGAAGATTCATGGAGAATAAAAAATGAAAACTCTATAATTAAATACGTTGACTTAATTCTTGAGAAGAATAAAGAAAACAGAGTTGACATTGATGAAAAAGAACACGTTTTTGAACTATCCGGCGAAATAAACAGCACTGCGGTAATGGGATTTCGTGTGCAATGCCGCGAATTAATAAAAAATAACGTAAAACTTATTTTTAATTTTGATAAAGTAGATAACATTAGCGCTACTTCAGGCATGGGTTTTTTTCTTGAGGTGCTTGATAAAGCAAAGTCAGCCGGACAAAATATCCATTTTGTTAAGAATAATATCGAAAAAGAAATTGTTGAAGAGAAAGAAGTAATAAATTACATTGATAAAATTAACGGTTTGGGAGAATTGCAAAATTCTGATTTTTCTGATGACCCCGAACGTGAAGCGGTTTTGCAGGGAATTCCCCAAACTGTAAAAAGCGGAAATCTTGAAGTTGAAATAGGTGTTATGGATTCTGAAAATGATACAACGCAAAGTACTTTGGAAGATGATATTCAGGAGGAAATACCCGCGGATAAATCTGTGCAAAAAGATTCAGTACCCACTGGTGTTATTGATGAAATAGATGAAGACGAGCTTGAGGTGTTAGAAACGGAACTTGTTTCCGATGATAATGATGATTTTGTAGATAAAGACACGCAAAGTATTAAAGAAGATGCTCCGCAAAAGCCTGAAACTAAGGAAGATTATGATACACATGAGTCGGAACATTTTGACGAAGATGAAGCAAGTAAAAACGCTTTTATTATTGAAGAAGATTTGTCAGATGTACCTACACCTGAAGAATTAGAAGCGGAGTTAGGTTTAAACGTAAATCAGGATAAAGTATCTTCGGAAAACAAAGTAGGGAAAGAAAAGAAAAAATTAACTAAAAAAGTTAAGCAGAGTACAGAATTTGACGGTTTAAATGAAGATGATATTGACGAAGGGGATGATGTAACAATTATTCATGAGGATATTCCCTCTGACGATGATGATTTGTTTTTTGATGATGATATTGAACTCGTTGAAGAAACTTTGCCTGAGAGTGAGCCGGAACAACCGGACGAAATAGAAATTTTAAGTATTGAGGAACTTGATGACGGCCCTATTGATAAATTGAAAGATGAGGGACCTGTTAAAAGTGAGATTCCTTCGCCTGTTATAGATAATAAACAAAAAGATGAGCAGGAAAAACACGTTCAGCAAGAAAGTCCTTCTGAAGATATTAGAGATGAACCATTTATTGAAGATACCGAAGACACGTTGGTTTTAGAAGAAGACCTTGGAGCAATTGAAGAAAGCAAGGAAGAAAGCAAGGAAAATC
>CAYUYT010000290.1:0-3743 GCA_964449345.1 uncultured Spirochaetia bacterium
ACATAATGCAGGGCAGTTTATTGATAGCTATGCTTGCTTTTGTTTTGGTAGGAATATCAGGCCCTGTTATCACAGTATTTCACGTTCATCCCTTTTCCGTTATAATGATAATCGGTTATATAACGGGAACGCGTTTGATTTCAAAATCTAAAAATAAACCCATGTGGGAGCCTAAATTAACGCATCCTACAGTTAAAGATGACCCGAATAAAAACAACGGGCAATATTATAATAAGAAAAAACTCGTTGTTAAATTTTTAATTTCTGCAATAATCGTAGCTTTTGCCGGCTATCTAGTAGCTAAATCAGGTATTGTGATTGCGAATAAAACCGGGTTGTCAGAAAGTTTTGTAGGCGTGTTGTTTACTGCGGTTGCAACATCCCTCCCCGAACTCGTTGTATCTATTTCAGCGGTAAAACAGGGGGCTTTAATACTCGCTGTAGGTAATATCATAGGCGGTAACAGTTTTGATGTTCTATTCGTAGCTTTTGCGGATATTTTTTATTTTAAAGGCAGTATTTTTCACGCGATTTCTAAAATACAAATTTTTACGGTATCTTTAACAATTTTAATATCAGGCATTTTAATTATGGGTTTACTTTACCGTGAGAAAAAGGGCATCGGCAAAATAGGCTGGGAAAGTTTCTTAATAATCGTTTTATACTTAACAGGGAACGTGTTTTTATTCTTTGCGTAAGTAAAGGTTTACGTGTTTTTCATTATTACAATGTATTCTTTATTCATAGTATTATCTGTTTTCCCTGTAATATTTGTGGGACTGTTTTTTGACGGCATTTTTTTACTCGGTATATTTCTTACTATTGTTTTTTCATGAATAAAGCCTAATTGTTCAAAAAAGGATTTTGTTATTTCATCAGTAGGCAAAGTAATCCCTTTAACTTTTCTGTTACCCACAACGTAACAAGCATAACAATTTGTTTTAAGTAATGTCGAGATATTTGAAATGGATTTAAAGTAATCATTATAAAAGCTAAAAACTTCTCTTGCCCTTTTTTCATCTTTATCAGCAACTTTACTTATTGTTAAGTCAGCAATCTTGATTCCGAATTTTTTTATGTTAGCGGGTTTTCCGCCCATTAACGCGTTATCAATTTTAGCAGCATTTTCAAATCCAAGCCATTGATTTGCTAAACGGGAAAACTGGCCGTATGCTACTGTTGTCCTGCTGTCTCCGTAGGGCGGTGATGTAATTAAAATATCTATTGATTTTTTAGGAATATCTATGTTTTGATTTGTTGTATCAATATTTAATACTTTTGAATATGTGTCTGTGTTTTTTGTAGCCTCTAAAAATGTTTCTAAACCCTTTTTGTTTCTCGTTAATTTTGATTGGAATATAGCAAAAACATCCGGTTCGAATACTACACGTTTTTTCTCTTTCATTCTATATAGTTTAAACTCGCTGTTTCTCGTATAACTGCATTCCCTTACAGTTTCGCTAAACGCAACGGAGAAAAAATTTTTGATTTCTGTACTTTTTATACTATCAATAAAATTTTTTACTTCTGCTAATTTAACTTGAACGTTTTTTCCAAACCAAAAATCAATGTTTTTAAAAGTAGGGATATTTGTTTTTATTTTCTTGCTTCCAAAATTAATTGAAAAAGTATAATTACTAAATTCTTTTAAATAATAATCAAGTTGTTTTATGTCTATTTTCGTTGTCTTTGTTTTTGCGATTAAACAAGCTAAAGGGTTTAAATCAATTCCGACAGCATTAATGTTTTTTACGTTTGCTTCAACTAAGGATGTGCCCGTTCCGCAATAGGGGTCAAATAAAGTCTTTGCATCTTGTCCGTAAAGTGTAAGCAATTTTTCAGCAATTTGAGGAATCATCATTGCAGGGTAAGAGTGATAACAATGCGTCAGGGTTTTTGTATCTGCTCTTTTAAAATCCCATGTTTCATCAACGTATTTTTCTTTAGCTATCATTCTATCTCCGTTATGTTTTTAAAAAGTAACGGAAGTTTATCTTCATAAGTTCTAAAACCCGTTCCGTGATTTCTAGCTCTTGTGCCCTTATCGTGTAACCGTAAATCCACCAAAATGTTTTCTGCTTTGAATTGATCTGATAATAATTCAGGTGATGTTTCTTTCATTAATTGTGCGCGGTAAAAGTGGAAATATTCTTTACCGTCTCTTTCTTCAACGAACGCTGAAATAAATAGCAATTAAGGTCATTTTGTTACTCGGCTAAATAATTTTAAATTTATTATTTCCTTTAATATTTATCAATAAAAAGAATAAAAAAGCGTATCACACTTCTGCCATACCTAAGATTTTAACATTATTAGAATATTTTAAGTAATAAAGTCCGTTTTTAACGGAAAAGTGGTATTCGTTTTACTTGCCGCCAATCAAAGCCTTAAAATCCAATAATATACCGTATACTCTGTTTTGGTTAATTTTGCTTACAACAAATGATACACGGTAACCTTGAAACATTATTTCAGAATAAATCTTGCGCTCTCTTAATTTTAAGGCAATTAATTGCCGTGCTGCCGGAGAAATAGAAATAACGAAAACGGGTTTTTTCTTTCCCCTCGAGTTAAATATTATTCTACTTTTATAAAATTTTATTTCCGTAGTAATGATTGAAGCTTTTTTATTCAGCGCCTCTTTTCCCGCTTTGAGCAGGGAGCTTAAATTCCAGTAAACCTTATTTTTCATTCTCCCTTGTTTATTATACTCTTGCTTAAAAATTACCCGGTTTCGTCCATCGTAGAATAATATAGCACCCGTATACCTGTAGTTTTTCATTATTCCTTTGCTTTTTATTGCCCCGTTTGGATAGTACGTTAAATAAGGGCCGTTAATTTTACCATCCTTAAATAAGTACTTTGTAGATACTCTGCCGTTAGGGTAAAAAACTATGTTCCAGCCAACGGGTTTACCGTTAACGTATTTAAGTTTGGATTTAACCCTTCCGTTTTTGTGATATGTTAAAGCATAACCGCTTGCTTTTCCATTAACGTAATTTTTTTTACCGCTTAGCCTTCCGTTTTGGTAATACGATAGTGCAGGGCCTTGCCTTTTACCGTTTTTGTATCGTTGCTTAAAATTTACTCTGCCGTTTTTATAGTAATAAATAAAATATCCGTGCCTTTTGCCGTTTTTATAGGGTGCTTTTGAGCTAAGTTTTCCGTTTTTATAATAAGTGCGCGCAGTTCCTATTATTTTATTCTTATTATAAAGCTTTTTCAGCATTATTTCTCCTGAATTAAAATATCTAATTTCTTGGCCTTGTTTTAAACCTTTAACCCAGTTTGTTAAATTAATTAATTTCCCTTTATAAGAAAACCGTTTTTCAACTCCGTGTTTTTGGCCATTTTTCCAACGTGTTAGTTTGAGAATTTTTCCCGATATTGAGAGCTTTTTTTGCAATCCGTGCCTTTTTCCGTTACGGTAAAATGTAAGAGTGTTAACTTTAGTGCCATTCCGGTAAAACGTTGTATGCAAACCGTGTCTTTTATAGTTTAACCGCGGAGTTATCTTATTTACATAACCTCTGCTCCAATAAACTTTAAACACGGTTTTATCATTATCGCTTTTTATATATTTTTTATACCGGTCAATACTTACTTTTCTTTGCGGTGAGCCGAATTCTAAAACTTTTTTACCGTTAATAATAGTTTGTTTTTTAGTATTTTGTGCTAAAACATTGATATTAATAAATAGTAAGGAAAAAATAAGAAACTTGATTAAATAACGCATTTTACAC
>CAYUYT010000290.1:3753-4207 GCA_964449345.1 uncultured Spirochaetia bacterium
CCCCGTTATCTTTCAATATTAATATTATATATCAAAAATAACGTGTTTGTCAAAATAAATTTTGTGTAAAATTTATTAAGAGGAATTTTATAGCAATTACGTAAAATATAAAAATTTTTTCTATTTTAATCCCTTTGATTTTGATAAAGTAGTGCTTGAAGAAAGGCAAATCCCCCTAAATTTCCCTCCGAGTAAAGCCCCACTTGAAGATAAGAGAATATACATACCCAAAGTTTTACTAATTCCCCTCTTTATTTAAAGGGGGCATGAGGGCAAAGCCAAAGGAGAGGGAAAACCGGGGAATTTCTCCTATTTCTTCTTAATTTGTAATCACAACGCATAAAAAAATCCGCCCTCTAGAATTTCCATCATTTTGATTTTATAATCATATTATTATATTCCTGAATCCGTATAAAATATAATCATTATGCTTAAATTTTAAAAAATATTGTTT
>CAYUYT010000291.1:0-4120 GCA_964449345.1 uncultured Spirochaetia bacterium
GTTAAATAATTAAATAATAAGAAATTAGCGGACGTACACTTTAAAATACTATATGCTATAGTAATAATTGTGGAAACATTACTACAATAACACACAAACAAATATGATATAAAAACATTGATAAAATTAATATATGCATAATTAGTGTGTATTCAGGGTTTTAATATATAAAACCGTAATGGGTGCAAATTCAAAATTAGATGAATATATAAAAAATCAGGATAGCAATTTTAAAGTGGACAAACTTTATTTTTATAATTAATTTACCATATAAATACTATTTTACATTCGGAGGGGAACATTAAAACTTTTTCCGTAACGCTAAAATCAATAATATTACTATTCGCTGTTTCCTTTATCACGTGTAGCACCGGAAAAACAAAATCGAATAAGGCAGTTTATTTATTTGATTATAAACCCGTTTTTATACGTTATAAATACAACGAATACCAAAAAGCATATTACTCAAGAAACTTTAAAAAAACATTAGAACTATATAATAAATGGAAAAAACTTAGTTACTCAGAATTGTTAGCAGGAAGGGCATATCAAGAACAAAAGCAACGTAAAAAAGCCATTCATTTTTATAAAATGTCTTTAAAAAAACTTAAATTAATTTCCGGTTTTATTTACTACTTAATAGGCGATGCGTATTATGAAGACGGTAACCTGCATTCATCATATAAAGCGTTATTAAAAGTCGATGAACATTGTGTTTACTATAAAAAAGCAAGGGCGAGGGCTTATGATTATATGTATAAACTTCGCTATTATAAAAAAATATTAAAAACCCGGGATACGTTGAACTTACCCGTAACGCGTTTTTATAAGGCAAAAACTTCTTTGTTTTTAAAGAATATTAAAGATTTTAAAAAACATATTATAAGTCTTTTTGAAGCCACGCCGCCGTATAAACTATGGAAAAAAAGCATTCTTTTATGGAGCAACGCAGGCAGAGTTTATTTAAACGACAAGGCAAATTTCGCTTTGGCAAGGATTGCGTTATTTACGAATAAAATCCCCGCTGCGTTGCATGCTGTTGAGCAAATAAAAAAGCATACAATTGAAGTTATGGATTTAAAAGCAAGCATATTGCTTCGTAAAGGATACTCGCCTGAAATAAAAAAACTTTACAAACAAATAATAAATTCTAATCACGAATTAAAACAAAAAGCTGAATATATGTATTTCCGCTGTTTTTCCTTTGAAGGGAATATAACCGGTTATATTGATGGCATGAAAAAAATAGTTAATAACCAAAAACACAAATTTAGGGTTAAAGCGTTAAAAATTCTTCTAGCTTATTCTGCAGAAAATAAAAAAATTGAATACAAGTACGTGGAAAAATTGCCTAAAAAAAGTTTTCACGACCCTGATTATTTTCATTATTTAGCGGCAAAAATTTATCCTGACAAACAAAATGTAATAAAACTTGCTAAATATTTTCTCAATCATAATGAAAACCATAAATTCAAATCTTTTTTAAATAATTTTCTTGCTGAAATGTATATTCAAACGGGAAGAAAAAAAATTGCATTGGAGCATTATAAAAAAAGCGCAATATTATCATCAAATTTTTACGCAAACCTATCATATCTGGAATTGCTTGATTCTAGTTATCCAATAAAAAAAATAAACCGCGCTATTCATTATTCTTTAAAACGGCAAAAGCAAAATTTTTCCGAGGATATTAAGAAATTAATTAATACTATGAAATCGGCTCCAACGTATAAGTCGAAAAAAGCGGATTTATATTTAAAAATCGGGGATAAAAGGCGGCTGTGGTTATTAACAATAAACTACCTTAGGGACAAGGGGTTTGAAAACGTTCTAGGCGTTATTAAATACTTTATAAACAACGGTTTTCTCCCTACCCCATCAGAATATTCATTACACTTGAAAAATTATTTATATTCCAAAGGCGTTGCTCTGACATTCTACAAAGACATAGCTGACATTTCTTTTCCCCATGTTTATAATTTTTTATTTAAAAAATCTCAACTCAAAGGTTTTCTAAAAGCCGTTGTTTTTGGAGAGAGTTTTTTCCACGAATTTGCCCATTCAAGAGCCGGCGCAATAGGATATACGCAAAAAATGCCCGCAACGGCGCGATGGATTGCAAAAGATAAAAACCTTGCAATACATAAAATATTCAACCCGGAATTAAACATAGATTTCGGAGAAAAATTTATGGCATGGCTTTTAAAAAAATACGAAAACCGGATTTACGCCCTCGGTTCATATAATGCAGGACCTACACGTTTTAGAAGATATATAAAAAGATACAGAAAAAAATCAATGACACCTGCACATTTTGTTGAAAAAATACCGCTTGACGAAACCAGAGGTTATATAGTAAAAACGATAAATGCTTATGCTTTTTTACTCGTTTGCGGAAAATGAAAATGAAAGAAACTTTTACCGTTCCTAAAATACGTGGCAACGTAAAAATTGCGATATGTTACGCATCCTCGTATAAAGCGGGAATGGCTTCATTAGCATATCAAAAACTATTATCAATGTTTTATCCTGATGATTTTTTTGTTTGCCGTTTTTTTTATGAAAACAAAAAAACATATTCGCCTGACGGATTTTTTTCTTTAAAACAAGCTGATGTTATTATTTTCACGATTAGCTTTGAACCGGATGTTGTAAACGCGCTTCAAATGTTAATTAACGAAAAAATAATTCCCCAAAAAAATAAAAGAGAAAACGCGCTTATCTGCGGCGGGATTTTCCCAACAATGAACTCGCATTTTTTAAAAAACGTTTTTGATTTTCAGTTTAGAGGCGAAATTGAAGGCAGCGAAGACATTTTTTTAAATACGCTCAAAATCAAAAATAAAAACGATTTAGTTTTCGAATTAAATAAAAAATTCGGCGTAACAATACACAACGGAAAAACTTTCGATTCCCCACCTTTTTCAGCTATAATAAGCGATAATTCGGGTTTTAAAAATGCCTTTCTTATTGAAATTTCACGGGGCTGTAGGTTTAAATGCCCATACTGCCTCGTTGGACACATATACCCGAAGTTTAAAGCGTGTTCCCTCGAAAATTTAAAACGTTATATTGATTTAGGGTTGCGGGCCACTAATAAAATAGGACTTGTAAGCGCTTTACCTAATTCCCATCCCGAGATAACTAAAATCGCAAATTATATCTTATCAAAAGGTGGTTATCCTTCTTTTTCATCAATACGCATTGAACTATTAGATGATGATTTTATTAAAATACTTAAAAAATCAGGACAGCAAACCTTAACGCTCGCATTAGAATCTGCTTGTCCTGAAATCAGGAAAAAAATAGGCAGAAAATACAGCAACGAAAAAGTTTTAGATATTATCACTAAATCCCTAAATTACGGGATAAAAAATTTTAAGTTATATTTTATGGCAGGTTTACCCGGTGATGAAAATGCCGAATTAAAAATAACGCGTTTTTGCGTTAGCGTTAGAGAGATGCTTTTAAAATTTGCAAAAAAACGCGGAATTATGCCGGGGATAAGCATAGATGTATCGCTTTTCGTTCCAAAACCCGGCACAAAATGGGAAAACGAAAAAATGCAGGGTAAAAAGTTTTACGTCAATTTTATAAATAAGTTAAAAAAAGAACTTTTGCCTCTAGGAATAAAAATAAAAAACGACGACGCATATACAGGGATGCTGCAATACGTTTTATCCCGGGCAGATGAAAATGGCTGTGAAGAAATTATCTCCGTACTTGAAAGCGGAAAGTCTATTAAAAAGCTTATCAAACGTGATTTCGAACGCTTAAATGGAATTTTAAAATAAAAAAAACCTCCAAAGATTAGCTTTTTTTGGGGTTTCTTGCCACTTAAAACCGGATTTTAAGTTTCTAGTTCAAGTTTGGAATTTGGTTAAACTTAATCTTACCGGATTTACACATAGATTTTATGCGTTGTCCCCCTTTGTTTGGACACTTGCTTAAACGAAATGTTATACTAAAATTTACTAGAATATGGAATTCATCACGGAAGACACGAAACATTCGAAAGAAGAGCAATCCCCCTGTTTTTTACCGCAAATAGCTTTGCCCTCCCGCCCCTTTAAGTAAAAAGGGTGGATTAGTGATATTATTGGGTATGGACATTCTCTTG
>CAYUYT010000292.1:0-4112 GCA_964449345.1 uncultured Spirochaetia bacterium
TACGGAGTACCGGGTTACTATATAATTGCACCCAGCGAAGCAAGTTCTAACCTTGCGCGATTTGACGGTATCCGTTATGGAAACAGGGCAAAAGCAGACGGACTTTTGGAAACTTTTATGAAAACCCGTGAGCAGGGTTTCGGTGAAGAGGTTAAACGCAGAATTTTATTAGGAACTTACTCGTTGTCTTCCGGTTATTACGATGCGTATTACTTAAAAGCGCTTCAAGTGAGAACTTTAATTAAAAACGACTTTGTAAACGCTTTTAATAACGTTGATTTAATCGTTGCTCCGGTAAGCCCGACTCCTGCATTTAAAATAGGCGAAAAAACAGACGACCCGGTTAAAATGTATTTATCCGATATTTATACAATAACGTCTAATTTAGCCGGTGTTCCTGCATTGAGCGTACCTGTTTCAAAAAACGAACAAGGCCTTCCCATTGGAGTTCAGTTTATCGGCAAGCATTTTGACGAAAAAACGCTTTTCAACGTAGGGCATAAATTCGAACAGGCAATTGAATATGACTATAAAATATAAATTTATTTTAATTTTTATCATAATTTCAACTCTAAGCTGTAATACAGAGCCGTTTAGAAATCCTATTAACGTTAAAATTAGCTCCGAGTTCAACGAAGAAAATTTTAAAAAATCCCTTGTTGCAGTTCTGCCGCCGGAATCCGGCGAGGCGGAGCATAAAAATACAGTACGAATGATTTTGCAGGCAATTTTAAAAGAAAATTTTAATGACATGAAATTAATCTATCCCGACGAAACGTATAGATTTATTAAACAAAAAAAGCTTGAAAAGAAACTTGAAAAAGTTTACGCAATTTACGGTGATGCAGAAGATAACGTTTTATTCGCCGCGGCTTTAGGCATTAAATTGAAAGCAAAGTACACTGTTTATTCTAAAGTGCGCAACGTTATTTATTACGGGAAAAAAATTACGGATATTGAACGCCTTGCACGGTACAACGAAAAATATCATTCTACCGAAGAAATTATAAATATAAGAACGCGTTATTTTAAAAAAACTATTGTCACAGGGTATTTAAAAATTGTGGATAATGAAAAGCACCGTGTTGTATGGGAGGTTAGTAACTTTAAAACGGAAATACGTAAACTTAGCGGTTTTCGCTCTATTCCTATTGACGACGTTTTAAACAGAACATACGGGGATGATTATTATAAAATTAGGCCTACTTATCAGAATTTTCCAGCGTCAGCCCGCGTTATATATAGATTTTTTGACAGAATTCTTTCAAAATGGTAGAACATTTAATTCAAAGTGTTGGTAAGTTATATGAAAACGAAAAGAATTTTTATTACTTTAGTGCATTATTCATTATTAGCTTTAATTATTTCATGTTCATCTGCGGATGAAAACGTAAAAATTAAGCGTTATTACGGTTTTAACCCGGAATCAATGAAAAACGAGAAGATTGTTTTCTTACCTTTTGTTCTGGAAAAACCTTCTTTGAAAAGAAAATATAAAAAAGCTTTTATGCTTGCCCAGGACAAATATTTAAAAAACCGGAAAATATCTTTTCCCCACCAAACGGAAAGTATGCTCGATGCGCGCAAGGTTTACAGCGAATTTAACAAAGCAAAAAGCCTAAACCCTTTAACTAAACCAGAGCCGTTTGTTGAAATCGGGAAAAAAGTCGGATACCGCTTTATCGTTTTAATGAAATTTAACAAACCTAAACACGTTAAAGTTAAACGCAAATACAGAAAAACGCGCATGGTTTATGACAAACAAAAAGATATGGACGTTTTTCGCACGGTAAACGTTTTCGTTAACGTTAATATGTGGTTTCAAAAAGGTAAGTTATATATAATCGATGTTGAAAAAGGCAAATGCGTTTATTTTTTATCAAAGGAAACAAAATCAGGTTACAACAGAGAATCAACGCGTTCTTATTCTCCCGCAACTGTGCGAGACTTAATCGCATCATCGGGGGGAGATAGTATACCCACGCATCTAAACACGTTGGTTTTATTTTTTAAAGGCGTTTTTGAGCGGTGGAAGGATTAACGTTCAATTTCATCGTATTTTTTGCCTTCTTCACGGCCTCTGTCGTTCGGGGTGATTTGCTTAGTACGTATGTTAACTCTGTCGCGCTGTTCACGCAATTTTCTTAAACGCTCTTCTTTGCGTTTCCTTGCAAGTTCCTGGCGAATTTTTCTAAGACGTTCTCTTTCTTCCTGTCTTTGTTTTTCAAGCTCTGCCAAACGCTTTCTTTGCCGTTCTAACTCTTCTTTTCGCTCCTTCTCGTTTTTAGTAAGTTCAGCTTTCCTTTTCTTTTCTTCTTCAGTTAAACGCTTTCTTTCTTTTTCCATAACAACGCGTTTTTGCCGTTCTTTTTCAAGCTGTTCTTTTTTGCGTTTTTCTTCAAGCTCTTTTTTGCGTTTTTCAGCTAGCCTTTGTTCGCGTTCGATTTCTTCAGTCCATTTGTGATTTGGGGAGCGAAGGAACGCAATCGCTTTTCGAATTGTTTCTGACTGATTTCCGTAAGGCACTTTAACGAGATAAGCTTCCCAAGAACTGATTGTTTTTTGCTTAGCGCGAAGTTTATAATAAGCCATTCCCTGATAAAGAAAAATTTCAGGGTATTTGTCTGCGTAATCGCTTATTTTTTTAAGCGTAATTAATGATTTTACGTATTTTTTTTGGTGGCGGTACGTTTGAGCAAGATTTATATAAAATAAAGGTTTTCTCTTATCGCTGGTTATTTCAATTCCGCGCTCGAACATTTCAGCGGCTTTTTCATATTCGCCTTGATGATTGTAGATATTGCCAAGCATGAGGCATGATTCGTCGCTGAATTTTAAAGGTTTGTTTTTTAAAATTGATTCGAATAAATCCCTCGCAAGGTGGAATTTCTTTTGTTTATAAAAAATTTTTGCCTTAAAAAGCGTTTCTTCTATTCCGGCATAAATTGATAAAGACATTAATGATAATAATATTATAATTACGCTATATTTAATTTTCCTCGCCATAACTTTGCACTCCTGAAAACAGAGTTCTCCTTATTATGATATACGGCATTTATAAAAAACATTTCAAGTAATTTTTTCTTCTACTACTATTATACACCAAAAGAGGTGAATTTGTACAGATTAAATTAATAAATTGGCTTGGATTTGAATATATACTAATACAACTTTAAATTTTATGCAACCGATGCTTTAAAGCGTCGGTTGAGAAGCAATTACAATATACAATACTTTGATTTTAAAATCACTTTACTATAGATTATCATTCAGCAATGTTTAATGAAAAAATTAAATGTATGCCCGACTTTTTTATTTAATATAAAATAGCAACTTAAATTTATTTAAATAAAAATTTTTACTTTTTTCCTAATTTTATTATTTTATAACACCAAGTATAAAAAAAATGAGGAGTTTGCTTTGAGCAAAAAATCAGCTGATAAAAGAAAAGAAAATAAAAAACTATTCAAGCAGGGACAGCTTAAAAGACGCGAGCGTTTCTTGAATAAAAAATATGAACTTTTTGAAGAAGTATTAAACAACGAAAAGAAAAAAGAAGAACTCTTAAACAAAGATTTAAAACAAATGACTCCGGTTGAAAAAGCCGTTGCTTTTTCTATAAGCATGAGACCAATTACTTTAGAACAATTTAACGAAAAAAAAGAAGAAATGAAAAATGCTGAAATCATTTCTGCGAAACACAAATACGGCGTTAAATAAGTAATTTGAATAAAAAAACTGCTTAACATTTTCTCGTTTTATTAAATAAAATTGCAACAAATATTTTAATTAAATAATTTTACTCTTATTCGTAATTCTTCTTTTTAATCTATGTAAATCCACGGGCAATTTGTTTTATTATGATTTAAGAATTTACCACAGGGGCAGCATTCAATTTCAAAAAATGGATGAGAAAAGCCGAGCAGGCTTTAATTTACTTTTTTACATGCACGTTTAAAATACAAAAATTTAATAAAATAACTTTGTAAATATACTTTTTCAGGTTCGACTAATTAATTTTTTTCCCGTTGCATTTCTTTTATACGTAAATAACTAGTGAGTGCAAATTTAAAATTAGGTAAAAGTTCTTTTTTTTGCTATAATATTAAATC
>CAYUYT010000293.1:0-4058 GCA_964449345.1 uncultured Spirochaetia bacterium
GTAATGAAAAAAATCGGCGAAATAGCTACAATATTTAAAAAAGTAGTTAATTTGTTAAAGAAATTTAACAACAGAAAAGCGTATTATAATGCGCTTAAAGTAATTATACGCGTTATTGATACCCTAGATTATATCGGTATTGATTTTCTCCTTTCGGATAAAACTTTTAAAAATACTTTGAAAAAAGCTTTTAAAATTATTGAGAATAAACTTAACGTTAAACGCATTGATAAAGATAAAAAAGATGAGATTTTCTTTTTAAGAACGCGCATAAAGAAAAAGCTCATTCCGTTTATTCAGGCGGACAGGCAACTTCCTGATTTATCCGGTGTATCTAATATGTGATTTTAATTAAGATTTATAATAATAAAGTATAATTTTAAGCCCTGTAAAAACGGGGCTTTTTTTCTGCAAAAATATACTAATATATACATCTATTTAAAATATTTCAAAAATTTTAAAAAATATTGACAATTTTATTGTGTATAGTATTATGAAAATATGCAAGGAATTATTTATCAATTAAATGAAATTTTAAAAAGAGTTTTTGCAACTTCACGCGTTAAAAAATGTTTTACCTTTTTTAAAAATCGGATAAATTAATGCGTAAACAACTAAAAGCTTTAATATTTCTCGTTGTTATTGGCAACGTAATTTTTTTTCTAAGAGTTAAAATCCCTCATACTGAAATTTTTATAGACGGAAGATGGGCTGTTGCTTTCTTCGGTTTTGTGCTTTTGCGTTCACGCTTTAATGCCTTTATTTTGGCTCTATTTTTAGCAATCCCTTGGCTTTCAAAAGTTTCATTCCACTTCGGGTTTTTAGCAAATTTAACGTGCTTAATACCCTGCCTTTTAATTATCCGTTTTGTTTATAAACGTTATCTTGAAAACGTGGAAAATATGTGGACATTTGCAGCAGCGTGGTTTACGTTAATTTTGCTTTGCTATGAAATCATAATTACTCCTACTTTATGGGGAGCTTTGGCAATTTTAAACAATAAATCCGTTTTTCAGGCAATAATTGATGCATGGATAAAACAGCCTTTTCTAATAGAAGCAATATTAATTGGAATAGTTACATCAGCTGCTCTGCTTACAATTCGCGCTAACCGGCGTTTACAGCAAAACGTGAATAAATACGGCAGGATATTTAACAGCTCAACAGATGCTCTATTTTTATTTAAGCAAAGTAAAGATGAAAAAAACGGTCAGATTGTTGAAGCGAATCACGTTGCTTGCAGTATGCTGGGGTATTCCAAAAGTGAATTTTTAGAATTAAATATAACGGATATCGATTGGCAAAAAGGAAATAAGGATTTTGCAGTATTATTAAATAAAATAATCAATCTTAAAAATTATTCTTTCAGTACAGTTCTTATTTCTAAAAAAGGCCATGAAATTCCTTGCGATATTAAAGCCGTTGCATTTGAAACCTCAGGGCAAAATTATATTGTATATCACGCCGTTGATATACGTACAAGCACGCAAAGCAAAGAGCGTTTTGAAATGGTTATTGAAGGTGCTGATTTAGGCACATGGAATTGGAATAACGTTACGGATGAGGTTATTTTCAATGGTCGCTGGGCAGAGATAATTGGGTATTCCCTTGACGAAATAGAAACCCATGTGAAAATGTGGGAAAAGCTTTTGCATCCTGATGAAAAAGAAATCATATTAAAAGTTTTAAATGACCATCTTGAAGGAAAAACACCGTATTACAGAACGGAACACAGATTAAAGCATAAAACCGGGCATTATATATGGGTTCTTGATGCGGGCAAAGTTGTTGAGCGGGACAGAAACGGAAAACCTTTAAAAACGTCGGGCATTCATTTAGATATAACGGAAAGAAAACAAGCTGAGATTTTATTAACCGAAAGTCAAACCCGTTTAAAGGAAGCGCAGGAACTCGGTAGAATAGGAAGATGGGAATTTAATCTCGAAACTGAAGAGATTTTTTGGTCTGATATGGTTTTTAAAATATTTGAGCGCGACAAAGAATTAGGTCCTCCGGGATATGAAGAGCATCGTAATAATAACTACCGTGAAAATGTAGGCTTGCTGGAAGAAGCAGTTGATAAAGCCATGAAAAATAGTGAAAGTTATTATCTGGATTTTAAAGTTTATACTGATAAAGGCCGGGAAATATATATTTATACAATTGGTGCTCCTGTTATGGACAGTACTGGTAAAGTAACAAAATTAGCAGGTACAGTGCAGGACATTACACAGAGGAAGCTGGCAGAATTAAACTTGCGCAAAGGGGAAGAAAGATTTAATGCAATTTTAAATAATATACCTGATATGGTTTCGGTTCACGATGCTGATATGAATATTATTTATAGCAATTGGAATGGATTTGCAAAGGTGCCGGAGAAAAAGCGTGTATTAAAAACCAAGTGTTATAAAACTTATAGAGGATATGATACTATATGCCCTGATTGTAAGGCAAAAAATGTTATTGAAACGAAACGAGCTTATCAAGCAGAAGCGGAATTACCCGATGGATGTTGGGTTGAGATTAGAGTGATTCCAATACTTGACGGGGATGGCAATTGTGAATTTTTTACAGAATGGGTACGTGATATAACGGAAAGAAAAGAACGGGAAAAGGAATTAAAAGAACGGCAAAATTTATTAAACCGTGCAGAACAGGTCGCGGATTTGGGCAGTTTTAGATGGCGGCTTGATAAAGATGAAATTAACTGGTCGGATAATTTATTTAAAATTTTTGGCCGGGATACTGAATTGGGATTGCCTAACATAGATTGGCATAAAACTTTGATGAGCCCTAATGACTGGGAAAATTTCATGGCAATTATTGATGATTCCATAGAAAAACAAAACGGGTTTACGTTCGAAGCGCAAATCATAACGCCTGATGGGGACGAAAAGTTTATTCTTAGCATTGCCGAGCCGGATTTTAACGAACAAAGCGAGTTTTACGGATTTACTGGAATTACACAGGACATAACGTTACGACGTAAATATGAAGAAGAACGCGCCCAGCTTATTAAAGATTTGGAAGCTTCCCTTTTGAATGAAAAGAACGCGTATGAAGAACTCGAAGCTTCGTATGAAGAACTGGAAACAACGCAGGACGAACTTGAAGATGTTAACAAACGCCTTGCTATTGCTCTTGATAAAGCAGAATCAGCCAATAGGTTGAAACAGGAATTAATGGCAATAATGTCCCATGAGATTAGAACACCGCTTTCGGGAATAATCGGTTTTGCTGATTTAATGTACTCTGATATTAGTAAAAATGAATATAGTGAACGCTGCAAAACGCATTTACAGTATATAAGCCATGTAAGTCGTTCTGCCCACCGTCTAAACGAATTATTAGCTAACCTTCTCGTTTTATCTACTTTAGAAGCAGGGAAAAAGTATAAATTGAAATGTGAAGAATTAAATATACGCGAGTTAATAGAAGATATTTTTATTATGCTTTCGGATAGAGCCGAAATAAACGAAATTAAAACTTCTGCCAATATTGAAAGAGAATTGATTTGTTCAGCAAGGCCGCAATTGCAGCAGATTTTATTTAATTTGATTGGTAATGCTTTAAAATTCACAAAAAACGGCGGGGTAGATGTTTCTGTTAAGGAAACGGATGAAAAATATTTGTTTGAAGTAAAAGATACGGGTATCGGCATTAAAAAAGAAAAATTCCAAGAAATATTCGATGTTTTTACTCAGGTAGATAATAGAATTACTTTGCGTGATTATCAGGGAGTTGGGTTAGGTCTTTCCGTTGTAAAACGCCTTGTAAATGAATTAGGCGGTAATGTGGGTGTTGAAAGCGTCTACGGTCAGGGCAGCGTTTTTTATTTTGATATTCCGAAACAAAAAGCAAATATTGAAGAAAAAAAATTGGAGCAAGAAAATTTACCTGAATATAATTTAGAAAACGTAAAAATACTTTTTGCCGATGACGATATGATTAATTTTAACGTTATTAAAAGCAATTTGGAAGCTTTGAATGTTAAAAATTATAAAGGTTTTTTTGACGGGCTTAAACTTTTAAACGAATTTAAGAATCACCGTGATTAT
>CAYUYT010000294.1:0-4039 GCA_964449345.1 uncultured Spirochaetia bacterium
CCTGAGCGTTTTCATTGTAGTAAACATTTTTATAAACGAATAAAAAAAGCCGGGATTTACTATGATATAACGCGTTATTAATCGATTTTTTAGCCGGCGCTAAAATTTTTGCTCTTGCTCTATTAACCCATACAAAATGGGAAATGCCTTGCCTCCATAAATACCTTCCATAATTAAAATTTGCCATAGGGCGCATATTTTTAACGTTAATTATCCAGCCGCTTACTGCAACTTTTGCACCGGGCTCTAGGTTAAAAAGCAAATACCGGTTTTTAACTAATACTTTACCCGTTACTTTATACTTTCTTTTTTTTGTGTAAGCTTTTTCAATTTTTAAGGTAAATTCCTGATGCAGTGTTTTTTTCTTTTTCGTTTTTTTAAAAATAACTTCGGAATCAACAGTACCGGAAAAAGCCAAAATTTTTTCTCTAATTTTATTCACATGATTCGAAGGTTTAACGTGAAAAAATAAACCTGCGCGCAAAAAAAGCAGGATTAATAGTGAACAAAAAATGAATATCCATATATATTGTTTATGTATTTTTTTTATTGAGATTAATAAAAATATTAAAGAAACAATAAATAAAATAAAAAAAATCTCATCACTAATATCAAAATAACTTGACAAAAGGGTTGAAACATAACATAATATCAAAAGTATTAATGAAGGTCTTATTAATAATGATTTTGTCATTAAAATATTTTATAATTTCATTATAATTATGTCAAATTGCAAAATAATTAAATCTAAGCAATTAAAATTTTAGTTTGTGCAGTGCTATATGGAAATATCAGTTTATTTTGAAATACTTATATTACCCGCATTTACAAAATATATTGAACCGGAAATATTTTTAAAATCATTTTCCGAAGTGGCTGTAAAAAAACATTGCCTTTGGTCTCCTAAAATATTTAAAAAATTTGATTTATTTTCACTGTCAAGGTCTAAAAGAATATCATCAAGAAGGAGGATACACTTTTTATTTTTATGTTTTTCAATATATTTCATTTGCGCTAGGCGAAGAATCAAGGCCGCTGCGCGGGCCTGTCCCTTTGAAGCATATTTTTTTAACAATTTGTTTTTATCCTTAACCATAATATCATCACGGTGCGGACCTTTTGTAGTAGACCCTTTTTTAAAATCTTGCTCTACTGAATTATTGATTTCATCAAAAAAACTAATTCTAATATCATTAGTAAAATTTATGCCCGGTGAATAATCCAAATTCATTTCCATTTTACCTTTGGTGAAAACAGGGTAAAGTTCGCGGCAAATACCGCTTATCTCTTCTATAAATCCGGTGCGTTTTTCTATTAATCCGCTACCATATTTTACTAAACCGGAATCCCACGCATGTATGCCATTTTTGTCTCCTTTTTTTAGAAAATAATTTTTTATGGCTGCGTTACGCATCTTTAAAACTTTTTTGTAATTATACAAATCGTGTAAATAATTTTCATCAACAACGCTTAGTGTGCTGTCAAGAAAACTTCGTCTTACAGAAGGGCCTGAATGAATAAGTTCAATATCCGTATCGGAAAACAACGTTACGTTTATTTTTCCTACGGCTTTTAATATAGTTTGGGGTTTTACACCGTTAATTTTTATACTTTTGGTTTTCCGGTCATATCCTATTTCAATGGTTTCTACGTTTTCGTTTTCAAATTCCCCTTTGAAATAGAAGTGGTTTTCGCCATGGGGTATTAACTCGTTGTCCTGCGATTTCCTAAAGGAACGCATATACGACATATAATAGATGGCTTCTAGAAAATTTGTTTTTCCCTGTCCGTTTTCCCCTATAAGCATATTAACTTTATTTTGTGCATTAACTTCACAAAACGAGTAATTTCTGAAGTTTTTAAAAATGATGCTTTTTATCATGAAGTAATTTTCATTGGCATTGTAATAGCCACATAATCTTCATCATTTTCCCCTCTGATTACAGTAGGATTATTCGGGGAAATAATGTCGAAAACAAAATTATCCGTTTCAATTTCCCTTAAAGCATCGGCTAAGTATCTAAAATTAAAACCTATTTGAATTTCTGGTCCGTCATATTCAATCTGTATTTTGTCTTCCACTTTGCCTAAATCCGGGTTTATTGCGTAAACCGTTAATTCCCCCGAAGCAAGTTTTAAAACGATTTGCTGTCTGAAATCCGACATAGGAGAAACGCGTTCTACGATTGATAAAACTTCCTGAGTGTTTAAATTAAGACGTATGTCATGTGTTTCAGGGATTACTTTTTTATAATCGGGAAAATTTCCGTCAAGCAAGTTTGAAACAAAGTACATATCCCCGATTTCAAAGAAAATTTGTTTTTCGCCGATTGCGATTTTTAAATTACCTTGGTCGCCTAATACTTTCAATAGTTGATTTAATATTTTTATAGGTATAATTAATCCGAAATCCGGTTCATTTATAGGGTAGTTTTTATGAATATATGCAAGGCGGCGTGAATCCGTAGATACCATTTTTATATATTCGCCTTCTTTTTCTAAATACGTTCCGTTTAGATAATAACGCGTTTCCTCATGTGAAACCGCATAAAGCGTTCTTTTAATCATATTTTTAAAGTCTTTTTGAGGAAATTCAAAATATTTTTCTTCAACTGGTTTTCTTATTTCAGGAAAATCTATTCGCGGGATACCGTGTATATTTATAACGGAATTAATTCCTTTGTCTTTTGAATAAATTTTTATGTTGTTATTCTCCAGTAATTCAAATATTAGGTTACACGGAGGAACACGTTTTATAATTTCAAGTAGTTTTTTAGCTACAACGGTAATATCACCGTCCTGTTCAATTGTTGCGGGTAAGCTTGTAATAAAACCCACTTCTAGATCCGTTGCAGAAATATTAATTTTATCATTTGCCGCTTCAAGCAATACGTTCTGTAAAATGTTATGCGTTGTTTTGGGCGAAATTACAGAATCTGCATAATTTATTGCTTTAACGATTTCGTCTTTATCAATTGTGAATTTCATGTTTACCCCAGAATATTCGTATTAAAAGAAAATATCCAACTAAAATAGAAAAAAATCAAGCAATTTTCTTCTTCGAATAAATATCTTTAGTCTAAAATTGCAATTATATTACATATTCGCATTTTTCATCTTTATTTAGCATATAAACAATTATGGCTCCGAATAAAATTAAAATTGAAGATAAATAATACCATATTACTAACGCCGCAACAGTTGAAAGTGTTCCGTATATGTTTGTTGCGTATAAAAACTTTTCAACGTACAATTTATAAAAATAAAATAAAACCTGATTACTTATCGTTGTAAATAAAGCTCCGATTAAAGCGTGCTTTTTCGGTGGCATATAATCCGGCGTATGCCAGAATATAAAGTAATAAAACGCTGTGTATGCTATAAGCGGTATTGACAAAATTAATAAAGATACAAGGCCTCGTAAAATGCCGGGTATATTTCCAACGAGTTCCTCTAAGATTCCAAAATAGTTGAAAGCAATACTAGTAAAAGTTGCGCCTAATGCAATTAATATAACGTAAATGATTATATACATTAGCTGGTGTAAAACATTTTTAAAAAAACGGAAAATATTGCCTTTAATTGTTTTTGGCCTTCTAGAATTTTCGCCAATAATTTTTCTAACAGCAAATAAGAGTTCTCGCAAATATTTTCTCGTTAAAAATAAAAAAATAAAAAAACCGAATAATGCAGTCATTATTCCCGTATTGCGTATGCGAAGAATATTCTCTGCAACGATTTGCTGGATTTCCGGATGAAAATATGTAAAAGATTTTAATACCTTTTGAAAAACCAGTTTGCTTCCTAATATTCGGCCTAAAATATAAAAAACAAGCATCATTAAAGGAATAATCGTAAGCAACTGATAAAAAGCAAGACCCGCGGCTTTAACCGTTATATCGTCCCTGAGATATTTTAAAATTGCCTCATGAACAAATTTAAACGCCTTGATTATGTATTTTTTTATCTTTTTACAATCTGTTTTGAATTCGTTTTTTACTTTTTCTATTTCCATGTTTAATGCGTTAGAGAATTTATT
>CAYUYT010000295.1:0-4029 GCA_964449345.1 uncultured Spirochaetia bacterium
TTTAAATTTTATGCAACCGACACTTTAAAGTGTCGGTTGAAAAGCAATTACAATTTACAATACTTTGATTTTAAAATCATTCAGTATATATATATCCCCCGCAACATACAAAAAATTAAAGCAAATCGGGTTCACTGTCTCTTAAAATTTTTTCTACCTGTGCAACGTCTTCAGGCACGTCAACGCCTACGCTGTCATAATCCGTTAAAACCGTATAAATCTTATAACCATTCTCTAAAAACCTCAACTGCTCAAGAGATTCTGCTTTCTCAAGCCTTGATTCAGGCAAAAGCGTGAACTCCTCTAAAACGCGTTTTGTATAAGCATAAATACCAATGTGTTTAAAATAACGCGTTGCCTTGCTTTTAGAAAAAGGAATAAGGCGGCGGGAAAAGTATAGCGCAAAACCTTCCTCATCACAAACCGTTTTTACAACGTTACAGTCATTTATCTCGTTTTGCCGTGTAATCTCTTTTCGCGCTGTAACTATTTCAACATCATCACGCACATAAAAAGGCTCTACAACGCTCTGAATAACGTCAGGGCGTATTAAAGGCTCATCACCCTGTATATTAACTACAACGTCAGTCTCAAGCCCTTTACACGCTTTATAAACCCTGTCGCTGCCGGATTTACACTCCCCTGTCATTATAACGGGTAGAGTACGGCTAATACAAAAAGACTCAATCTCCCTACTATCCGTTGCAACGAATACGCTGTTAAGCTTGCCCGCTTTTTTTGCCTGTAAATATACGCGTTCTATCATAGCAACACCGGAAATTTCAACAAGGGGTTTGCCCGGGAAACGCGTTGAGTTCATACGGCAGGGAATAATTCCCGTTACTTTCATAAACTACTGCCCTAAACGAAAAAACTTTTTTTTCTTAAATGCTGTAAGACGAAAATCATCAATGAGCTTTTTAATAAAATCTATGTTTGCGGTAAAAAATACAGCGTACTTTTCCTCAAAATTACTGCCGTCAATAAAATCGCGTTTAACGTGTTTCAAAAAATCAAGATAATTATTTATAAAAACCCCTGCATCCTGAATAAATTTTTGCTCTTCGCGTTCGTATACCTTACCCCAATTACCGTGTCTATCCAAAACGAGGACAAAATCCTTAATACGCGCTGTAACGCCTTTCTTACGCTCCTCACAGTAAGCGTTAAAGTGTATCTCGAACTTTTTAAACTCGTTGTTTAGATATATATCATTATAATGCGTTATACACTTTTTCACGGAAGGCAATAACTCGCGGTAATATAAAAAGAAAGCCCCCATTAACTTCGCAATATCATAAGGCGCTTTTTCGTGAAAATAATACTCAGGGTAGGACTCAATTTTTTTTGCGTGTTCATCAGCAATTTCATCGAGATGCTTTTTTATCTCCCTGCGTATCTTTATCTCTTCAAGTTTGTTTTTCTTAGTATCGTCAATGTCCTTAGCAAGCTGTTCTAAAGCAGAAATCTCCGCATACAAAAAATGCTCTAAGTCTACTTTAAGCTTTAACGCGTCAATGTAACGGGAATTAAACTTCTCAACCTGAAACTTATTTGCACCGTACTTTTTTGCGTACTCATTAAATTTCTGCCTGATTTTCGTTACTAACGAATCAACCTCATTTTTCGTTAACTTTGCCATAAAACCACCCGAAACAACGGATAAAAAACACCGCGTTTTGCCTGCATATCCTCACCCTCCCTGATTTGTTCGTGCTATTTATAAATTAAGAAGGCGCAAGAATTATAGGTTTATTAAAATATTCTAAATCTAATAACGGCAATTTTCAAGGAATTTTAAGTTTTTTAATAAAATAAAGGAAGAAGAAGAAAAACACGCCCACGGGTGTACACGGATTAGAACACGGATAAAGAAAAAGAAAAGATGAAGAATAAACCGCAGAGAACGCAAGAGTACGCAGAGTTAAGAGAATCCCCCGGCTTTTTTTCTATTCTCGTTTTCTTTTAATGCCCCCTTTAATAAAGAGGGCAGTTTTTTTAATGCACCTTTGGTTTTTAATTAAAACGAAGAGAAGAAAATCCCCCTGAATCCCCCTTTAAGTAAAGGGGGACTTGAAGAGAATCCCCCTGAAATCCTCCGTACCCAAGATTTTACTCGTTCCCCTTTTCTTTACGTTGGAGAGGGAGATACAGCGGTGATTCTCTTAAATACCCAATACTATCACTAATCCTCCCTCTTTACGTTGGAGAGGGAGATACAGCGGTGATTCTTTACGGTATATTCATACTGCTGGCTTCAATCTCCGTACCCCATGAAGTATATATCTTGGAATCAGTAGCAGGAGTATCTTTTACTTTAATTGTAGCATTCTCATCTTTTCTAAAATCAAGGTAATGCCCGGTAGTATTCCAAAACCAGCCTTCCTGAGCCAAATGGTCGTTATAAATTATTATCTGTTTTTCACCCGGAACAAAATCTTCGTTAGTAATTTGAATTAAAAATGCATACCCCGGCGGAAGGTTAACGTTAAACCATTTTCCGTTCGTATCCGGATCAGCCTCGCCCGGATCAGCCCAGCCGATATTATTTATGTCATGAGAAGAATGATTTTCCACATAGAAATGAAACCCAATTTTATCTTCTTCGCAATGCCCTGCAAATAACGTCAATCCGGTAATTATAATGAGTATTATTCTAATAAATGCCTTTTTCATTATTTTCTCTCCTCTTTTATATTATATATCAAAATCATTCAAAATTCACGCTAAATTTCGCAGGTTTAATTTTATCAACCTTAGACGGTTTATACTCTGCGATTTTCCGAATAAACTCCATACTTACCCTTGTAATACGGATAAGGCCTTGTTTATATTCTTCTAACCTTAACATATTATTTATCATACGCCAGGTATATACACCGTCTGCCTTATTATACGTTCCGTATAATAGCTTGAATTTATTTAACGTTTTATCAAAATCACCTTTCCGGATAATAGTTATTTTATAAAGCCCGCCTTCCGGGTATTTTATTCCCGATATATTATTAAAATCATAACACGCTGTTTCTGTTTTTGATGAATGATCAATAAACTTATAATTGTTAATAATTTCAAGCCGAGCATTTTTAAACTCGTTCTCATAAATCGTTTTTACGGGTTTTAGTTTTTCTTTCCATTTAGCTTTTTTATACCCGTTTTCAAATTGAGGTGATTTTTTCAAAGGATCCTTAATTTTATATTTTCTAAGCCACTCTTTAAAAATTATATCCTGAAAAACATATCCCGCAACCTGTTTTCTTATTTCCGGATACTTATCATTAAACTTTTTAAGATTTACAGTATTTTTGATTTGGAGTAACCTATAAGGAATAATTTCTTTTAACTCGGCATCGTAAAACTTCAATACGTTTCTTCCTTCTTTTTTTTCGGATGAACGTATGGTCAAAGTACCGAGGTCATTAATCATACCACTTGCAACGTAAAAAGACCAGTAAGGCTTAGCTTCTGTTTCTACGTTTAATTTTCTCGTTGGCGCATGACGCGGGTCCTTGCCCTCACCCGTTACTTTATTAAATCTGTATTTTCCCGCTGGAACGATAAACATAAAAGTACGGGCAACGGGATACCGTGTAATTGCTTGATAAACTGCAACTTCTTTCATGTCCTTATCTTTTAAATCATAACCATAAATATGAAAAATTACATCGGATAAAAAAGGCGCTTTATTATTGTGTATGGTAAACAATAAAATGCCTTGATTCTCTTCTAAAACAGAATCTTCACTAATTCCCCTAAAATTTTTTGTACAGCTTGATTGAAAAACAGTGAAAAACAACGTAAAAACTAAAAATATATAAGTATTAACTCTTTTTTTCATGTATCTTTTAAACACCTTTAAATCAAATTTTTATTCCGGTATATTACCTGTATTATAACACTAATATAATAAAATTACTCCAAATTTTAAAAATTTTATTGTAATAAAAACGAAATCCCCCTAAATCCCCCTTTGAATAAAGGGGGACGAGAAGAAAATCCCCCTAAATCCCCCTCCAACATAAAGGGGGA
>CAYUYT010000296.1:0-3927 GCA_964449345.1 uncultured Spirochaetia bacterium
TGAGGGTTTACTGTTTTGCTACAAATACCGTAAAGAGACTAAACCGGTAATTATACTAAAATTTGCTAGAATATGGAATTTACCACGGAACACGCGAAACAGTTGAAAGAGGAGAAATCCCCCGGCTTTTAACCGCAAATAGCGTTCTTCTCCTGCCCCCTATAAATAAAATAGAACGGATTTTTTTTATACGTTGTTATTATGAATTTACCATAGCTAGCCGTAGGGGCAGGTACGTTACCTGCCCGAAAGCCCACGAGATTGATACGAATAAAAATCTCCCTCTATCTCCCTCTTTGAGTAAAGAGGGAGGACTAGTAAAAGTTCGGGCAGTTCTTTTTTCTCTTCAAGTCCCCCTTTATTCGAAGGGGGATTTGCCTTTCTTCAAGTCCTGCTTTATCAAAATCAAAGGGATTAAAATAGAATAAATTCCCATATTTTAACGCTAATTAGTGTTAAACGTTAAAATACACAAAAAAGGATTTGGCCGAAAAAAAACCAAGAAAAATTTTAAAGGAAAATAAATATAAACTTAAAATTCGGTTTTAAGTGATAAGAACACCCAAAAAAGTTAGTTTTTATAGGTTACTTTTATTAATATTGCCCGGAAAATATAAAAAATATTTATAATTATGAGATAATTTTTTTCAAAAATCATGTTAATTATAGAAAGAATTATTTAATTTGTTCGAGCAGATATTCCATTAACAATTTTTTTTCTATTATTCCTTCTTTAACGAGAATTTCACCGAATTTTCTGCCGGGATTTTTTTTCTGAAAATCAAGCACCCAGTTTAATTGCTCTTGGGTTATTATCCCATCGTGCAAAAGCATTTCGCCTATTCTCTTTCTGCCTGGCTCTGCCATATTCCAACTCCCCAATAAATTAAATACATTTCTAAAGAAAAAATACTAAATAAATAATAATTTTCATACCTACTTGATAATATTTTATAAAAATTCACCAAATACTCAAGTATTTATTCGTTTCTTAAAAATTTTTTTCCAAGTTCCTGCTCAGTCATTTTTATTAATATAGGACGCCCGTGGGGACAGGTTAAATCGTAACCGCTCTTTAGTAAATCATCAAGAAAACCTGCAAAATGCTCCGGACACGGATTATCACCGGCTTTTATTGACATTCTGCACGACTGTATTTTTAAAAGTTCATCAAGTAAAAAATTAACGTCATTATAATCCTTAGAACGCAAAAACTTATTAACCAGCTTCATAATTACATTATAATCATCACCGTAAGTTTTAAAAGCCGGCACAGTACTAACAACGAATTCATTATCCCCGAACTCGCTAATTTCAAAGCCAATTTTATCAAACAAATCAAAATTATCCGTTATTAATTCGCTATCGCCGGGAGATAGTTTAAACGTTATTGGCGTTAACAAATGCTGTTTTTCTACCGTTGCTTTATTAGCGGCAAAGCGTGATTTTAATTTTTCATAATTCATACGTTCATGAGCAGCGTGATAATCTATAATGTAAAACGCGTTTTGTTTTTCTATTAAAAGATAGGTGTCAAACAATATCCCCAAAATCTTTTCATCCCCGGAAATAAATGATGGCACGGTTGTAATATGTTTGCTTTGTTCATTGAAAGCATCTTTGTTAAAAAGACTCTTGGTGTTCATATTTTGCGGCAAACCGGAATTATAAGTAATTTCTTCAGAAATATCTGTTTCGCCTGTATTTGTAATATTAGTAATTCCACCTCGCCCCTGCCCTTTTGTTTCAGCCGTGGTAAAAGCAAAATTTTCTAGCCCTGTAACGGGAAAACCCTGTTTAAAGGAATCCGTTATTGCGTTTTTAACCAATGAAAAAATCAGGCGCTCGTCAAAAAACTTTATTTCCTTTTTCGCAGGATGAATATTAATATCTATTTTATCAGGGTCAATTTCAATAAAAATAAAACTGTAAGCGTGTTTATTACCCGGCATTAAACCCTCATAAGCCGATGTAATTGCATAGTATAAGGGAGGGATAGTAACAGGGCGATTGTTAACATAAAAAAATTGATAAGAACGGTTGTGGTAATAAATTTGAGGCGCTGTAACGAAACCGGAAATTTTTATATGTCCGTATTGATTATTTTTGATTTCAAGCAGATTTTCTTCGTTAAAATTGCCCCCGTAATAACTTACAATGCGAGTAATAAGCTCCTGTGAGGGCTCATCAATAACGGTTTTATCTCCGTTTAGCAATGACACTGCAATATTGTTAAAAGGTAAAGTCTTCTTTAGAAAAACTTCTTTCAAAGAACGTGCTTCAGCATTAACTGATTTTGTAAATTTCTGCCTAGCCGGAACATTGTAAAACAAATCTCTAACTTCAACCGTAGTTCCTTTTTTTCTAACAAATGGGTTTATGTGTATTTCCCCTCCACCTTCAACGGACAATTCGCCTCCGTGCTCGTCTTTGCCGTTGTAACTCGTTATTCTCAAACGCGCTACCGAGGATATACTTGATATAGCTTCACCTCTAAATCCCATTGTTTTAATGGAATATATATCTTCAAAACCATAAATTTTACTTGTATAGTGTTTAAGTGGGGCTTTTCCTAAATCTGAAAAATACATTCCGCTGCCGTCATCAGCAACGGAAATTAAATCAAGCCCGCCTTTTTCAAAAAGGGTTTTAATATTTTTCGGACAAGCATCAATAGAATTATCTATAAGCTCTCTTAGAACGGCAGACGGTCTGTCAATGACCTCACCTGCTGCAATTTTCTCATAAACATTTTTATCGAGGGGTTTAATTATTCCCATTTGAGGTTATTTTCCGTTACGTGAACGTTTTCTGCGATATTCCGTTTTTTTATTATTGTTATTATTTTTTTTTCTTGCGTTAGGCCCGTCAATTCTTTTATCTAAATCTGCATCCATTTTGCTCCAATTCTTTCCGTAATAAAGATCACTTTTTGGAACTTTCTTTTTTTTACGTTTAAATGAACTGGCATCTAGATCAGAAAACGTTGAAAAACTCAAAAGTAAAATTATAATTGTTGACAATAATAGTTTGAATATTTTTTTCATAATTAACTCTTTAAATATTATCGGATAATTTTAAATACTTTATAAATTTCAGCTGCTAATTAATATTATAAAACTAAAATAGTAGCAATTTCAATCATTATTATTTAAAAATTGCTTCATTGGCACTTATTTTAGATCTTTCCCGCAAACGCGTTAAATATTTTTGCATTAACGCGGCTTTACGTCTTCGGTAAATCAATTGCCTTATATATTTTTTAATATTTGCAAAACTTTGTCCTTTTACTCTAGCCCGAAAAGCGCGGTTATTTTTATACCGGTTATAAAAAACGCGTACGTCATGTTTTGTAACTTTTTTAACTTTTGGTTCTACTATTTTAGCAACGAATTGTTTAACTATCATCAATTGTTTTATAACTTCACTCATACGTCTGATTTTTGCGTTGATTTGCTTCATGTTAACGATATTACGCTTTTTAGCAAATCGCTCAATTAAAGTTTGGTTTAAATAATGCTGGGAATATTCTTTGCGCTTTTTTTTATCTAAACGAAGTTTTTTTACAGTACCTGGCGTTGCTCCGCCTAAAGTTGACTGCAAATCGAGATAAGCATAATAACTGCGTAAATATTCGTTTAGGGACACTACTTTCGTATTATTCTTTGAATATTCGATTTTAAATACCCAATTCTTAGCAGCGTAAAAAACAGGACCAACTAACATAAGTATAAAAAATACGATTAAGCTTAACGCGTTTATTTTATATTTCATTTTATTACTCCAATCAATTTTCATATTTAAGATTAAACGTAAAAATAATTACAATCCTTACATTAATCAATTGTTATATAAGTTTAACACCTAATTTGGAAAATAATACAAAAAAACTCATTATAAAAAAAGCAGGAAAAAGAAAATTATTCA
>CAYUYT010000297.1:0-3901 GCA_964449345.1 uncultured Spirochaetia bacterium
CTTTCAAATTCGGTTGCTGTAATATTGTATGAAGCTTATAGACAGGTTAAAACCCGGTGATATTACATATAAAAACTTTAAAAGAAAACTAGGTGTTTTTCTACATGAACAAAACCTTATTTTATTTTGTGGCATAATTATTCAAACTTTTTTAGTTTTAATTTTAGTTTACCGTAATCAAAGCGTTATACTGGATTTTTTTATTGCTAGTTTTATTTTTTATCTCATTGCAGCTAAGTTAGTAAAAACGCATTCCCATCATGTTTTTTTGTTGATTTTGGTTTTCGGTTTTACTTTCCGGTTTACAGTTTGTATTAACGCGTTACTTGTCAACGTGCACGGCAGCAGCGCGATGTTTTCGCAGACATATCAGCATGAGTATCAAGTATTTAAAGATATTTCCCGTTTTATGATAGGCCATATAAATAAACAATTTTTAATACGTGTGGTTATTTTTTTGTTTGAGTTTTTATTGTTGAAAGTGATGTTTAAAATATATGAAAACCGCAAACATTTCTTCATACATTATTTTTGGAATTTGCCGATTATTTACGAATTTTATTACAGGCCTAATTTGATTGTGATTTTTTTGTTTTTATTTTTTCTTGCTTTGTATTTTGCAATTTACGGTAGGCGTTTTTTTTCTTCAATTGTCCTTGCAGTGAGTTTTTTTTTCAACTTCGGAATATTTCCTTTTTTTGCTTTTTTTTACAAAAAAATCAAATGGTGGCTTATATTAACTTTAATATTAAGTATCAGTTTAATTTTTTTTGCGGGCTACTATAAACTTTTATTTTCTTATATGACAACGTTTCAGCAAATCGAACGCGGTTTTTTTTCTTTGCTAAGTTTCCTCAAAATAGTCATTCCGTCCGGGCAGATTGTTATTTTATTTTACTACTCTTTGATAATCACGATTGTAATTTATTTGATAGTTAAGGAAATTTATATTTTCGATTCGATTTATTATTTTCTCCTGACTTTACTGATAATTAACCCGAATAAAGAAGTTGGTTTTATTTCATTTTTACTTTCCTTTGTAATTATCTTCCCGAATATGGGAGTAATATATTTTTCGCTTTTTTTGTTTTTGAAAATATTTTTAGCCGAGCAGTTTTTTACAGGTGCGCAGTTGGAAATTTTAAATATTATTACCGTATTATCTCTTTATCTTTATCATGCGAAAATTTTTTTTACGCGTTTAATTCATTTCTACAAAAGCACTTTGAAAGACAAGGCAAATTCTTCATAAAAAAAATTTGACATCTTATTTTCTAAAATTTATTCTAGTAATATGTCATATTAAAAATAACGTGCAAAACCGTTTTATTAACGAAACTCCGGGAGATGAAATGTCATTAAATGACAGATTAGATTATGAAGAAGGTTTTATGACTTCAGAGGACTTGATAACGAAAACTTGCGCACAGTGTAAATACTGGTCTAATCTCGTTAAAAAGAAATATAATTACTGCCATAAATGCATAAACAATCCCAAGGTTAAAATTAGGGGGTTTTCGGGCTATTCAATCGAAGAGTTGTACGATTATTTTACTCCTATTGAAAATTCAAAACAAGAAAAAAGGATGCAAAAATGAAAACCGCTGTTTATCCCGGGAGCTTTGACCCTCTGACCAACGGGCACATTGATATTATAAAAAGAAGCAGTGAAATTTTTGATAAGCTTATCGTTGCTATCGGATGTAACTATTCTAAGAAACCTTTATTTACAATCCACGAGCGCCTTGATATGATGAAAACGGTTTTAGACGATTTGAATATCAATAATAATATTGCAATTGAAAGTTTTGACGGCTTGTTAATGAGCTTCGTTCAGCAAACTAATGCAAAAGTTATTGTAAGAGGCCTTCGCGCTGTTTCGGATTACGAATATGAATTGGCAATTCACTTAATGAATAGAAGTTTGGACTCTGATGTTGATACTGTAATTTTAATGGCTAGCGAAAATTTTTCTTTCATATCCTCTGCAATGATTAAGGAAGTTGCAAAACTTGGTGGCGATGTTTCCGATAAAGTACACCCGTACGTTATCTCAAAATTAGAAAAGAAGTTTAAGTTATAAAATGTTTACCGGAATAATTGAATCCATAGGCGAGATTATTGAAATAGAAAATAAGGGCGCTGATAAAGAGTTTACCGTGCTCGCGCCTTTTTGCAACGAACTTAAAATAGGCGATAGCATTTCAATCAACGGCGCTTGCCAGAGCGTAATTAAATTTCAACATGAGCATTTTTCTTTTTTTTCATCACAGGAAACTTTATCCGTATCGAGTTTACGGTATCTTAAAAAAGACGATGTTGTAAATTTAGAAAGGGCGCTTAAAGTATCTTCCCGGCTTGACGGACACATTGTTACAGGGCATATAGATGCAACGGCTAAAGTCGTTTCCGTTGTAAAGGGCAGCGGGTCATATAGGTTTGCTTTTAAACCGGATAATCACGATTTAATGCGCTATATCGTAGATAAAGCTAGCGTAACAATCCACGGAATAAGCTTGACTGTTTATAAAGTTACTGGGAATGTTTTTGAATGTGCAATTATTCCTCTAACTTATGAAGAAACTAATTTACATTATTTAAAAAGCGGGAGTGTTGTAAACGTTGAAGCAGATATTCTTGCAAAATACGTTGAAGGATTGCTTAATCACGGTCAAAATCGTTCTTCCGTTATAACTAAAGAGTTTTTAAATGAACACGGATATTGAAATTTGAAATAAATTTGACATTTGTTTTGAAATTCGTTTTATTTAATTGACCGTAGATTAATGATTTATTAAAATATATATTCAACAAAAACTAATATTGGATGAAAAAGTGAAGACAATATACGTAAAACCCGAACAGGTAGAAAAAAAATGGTACGTTATAGACGCATCGGATAAAATTTTAGGTCGTCTTGCTGAAAAAACAGCTAATTATTTAAGAGGCAAGCATAAACCAAGCTTTCATCCTGCTGCTGATAACGGCGATTTCATCGTTATTATTAACGCAGAAAAAGTAAATTTCACAGGACGAAAACTTAAAGCTAAGAAATACTACTGGCATACTAATTACCCGGGGGGACTTAAAAGTATTACTTTAGAAAAACTTATGGAAAAAGACCCTGCGCAGGCAATTGAAAAAGCAGTAAAAGGAATGTTGCCGAGAAACCGTCTTAGCAGAAAAATTTTGAAGAATTTAAAAGTGTACGCCGGCTCTGAGCACCCGCATAAAGCGCAACAGCCGGAAGCTTTGGAATTATAAGGAGAAATAATAGTGGCTAATTATATTTGGGCAACGGGCAGAAGAAAAAATGCAATAGCCCGCGTTAGATTAAGAAAAGGTACAGGCAAAATAGAAATAAATAAAAGAGAACTAACTGATTATTTTAATAGAAGATCTTTGCAAAATTATATAAGAAAACCTCTAGAAGTTGTTGATGTAGAGGGTAAATTTGACGTTTTTGTCAACGCTCACGGAGGTGGAGTTTCAGGACAGGCCGGAGCTATACGACACGGTATTGCTCGAGCTTTGTGCAAAGTTGACGAGAAAAACCGCCCGGCGCTTAAGAAAAACGGATTTCTTACACGTGACCCGAGAATGGTTGAGCGGAAGAAATACGGTAAACACGGCGCAAGGCGAAGCACTCAGTTCTCAAAACGTTAATATTCTTTCACAAAATTTTTTATTTCAAAATATATTAAAAGCAACGTTTAATGCGTTGCTTTTTTCGTTTTACTTGAAAAAAAACCAATAAACTCAAATTGATTTAACAAGGTAAAAATTGCCCACGGGATTGACAATTAGTAAAAGTTCTGGGTGTTAATATAAACAACGAAAGACACAGAAATCCCCCGTGTTTTACCGCAAATGCGGAGGAAGAGAATCACCCTCTTTCTCC
>CAYUYT010000298.1:0-3894 GCA_964449345.1 uncultured Spirochaetia bacterium
TTAATTTGTTATCTGATAAATTATCTATTTGCATTTTAATATTTTTAAATATATTAATATTTTGTTTGAAAAAATCAGGTAATTTGCAATAAATTTTCGTTCTTTTACAGTTTGGGGTTTTCCATTTAGGTTTATTTCCGCTCAAAAAGTAATTTTTTTCATAGACGTAACAACTGACATTGTCTTCAATTTTATCAAATCGCTTTTCTATGTTTTTTTTACAGATTGTCCTAAGAAGATTTAAACTGTTTAAAGCGCGTTCTGTGCATTCTTCATCATCATTGCCGTATATTTCATTGATTAAATTGAATGACCATTTGATTTTTGATATATGAAAATTATTAAGATTATTAGCTATAAAATTTTTGGTTTTTTCTAAAGAGTTATATTTTTCTATTTTATTAATTAGGTATTTGGAAACCCCCATAATTATGTTAAGATATTCAACGACACAATATGCAGATGTTCCATTGTAATTTGCCTCCTTCATTATATTTATAATTTTATTTTTCAATTTTTTTCCTTTATGAAAGGAGAGCAATATTGAGGATTCTGAAAATAAGTCCTTTATCATAATAATTCTTCTAAAACAGGAAAATTACTCTCTTCAAGAGAAAATGCAATATCAGAAATTTTTTCTTCGTTCAATGTATCAATAGTTAAGTCATGAAAAATTTGAAATAATTTATTTAAATGTTGAATCGATAATTTATCTGCATTGATAATTAAGATTTGATTTTGGATTAAATTAACGAACATTGAGTAAACACTATTTTTATTTGACATATTTTTCCGAAAATTCCATAATTCCTTTAGTAATTTAAGCGCGTCTTCTATTTCATTAACTCTCGTGATAAAAGAAGAATATAAATCAATAGAGTTTAGAAAATGTTTTTTTATTTGTTCGAACTTTTTGTTTATCCATATTTTTTCTTTAGAAGATAAAGCATTTTTGTTTTTAGTAAACATTTGGGCAAGCGAATTCGCACCACTACCTGTCGCATCATCATTTTCTAAAGTAGGCATAGAAATATTATCTTTCAATTTTTCTGTTAAAGTTAATGAGTTAGCATCAAAAAATTGATGCTCACCACCGGTCAAGGTATCCATTGTTAACCTCCCATGAATTTTTTTATATATTCATGTGATTTTTCATAGCTATTTATTATAAAAGGTCTAAAATCTATTTCTTGAACTTCATCAACCAAATCATCAAAAATATCAATGTCAAATAAAACGAATTTGTCGGGATAATTTTTTATTAATCTTTGTGCCCTTAATTTGTCTTTTCTAAATTTTTTTTGATTTTTATCCATCTTTTCCACTTCCAATTGACTAAGAGCAATTAAATTAGGATCAATATTAACATTTTGTTGTCCTGATGTTACGCGGAATCTAATATTATAAGTATCTTCAGTAAATTTAAAAGTAAAACTCAACTCATCTAAATTCTTTAATATATCAGATTTAAATATATTTTTGATAGCTTCTAAAGAAAAAATAAAGTCATTACATTTTTCTTCAGATTCAAATCCTTTTATAAAGAAATGTCTACATCCTATCCGATTTATTGTTTCTATTTTGAAATTTTTTATTAGTATTTGCGTTAATTTATCCGCATATTCTGAGAAATTATCTATAGTTAATAGTTGGCTAACTTTAGAGTTTTGTGATTGATTTAAATCGCATTTGTATAAATTGAAATTAAAAGTTAGGTTCTTTTCATAATCAAATATTGATGCTTGTTTAGGTTCTGCATTGTTTATTTCAAAAGGATGTACTGACTCTATTATTTCTTTTAAGGTTTCACCACATACATCTAAGTAACGATACCCAAAATTATACCTAGTTTCATATATAATATTGTGATGGATTAAATCTTTCATATTTATTTTTAACAAAAAATATATAATTTGTCAATAAATTTAAAAATTCACTTATATTAATTATTTTTTTTCTTTGTAACGCGTTGACAAACTAACTATCTCAATGCCTGCACGTTTGGCAAGGTCCATTATTTTCATAAGCTTTCCATAAGGAACGTATTCGTCGCCCCGCAAAATAACGCGTTTTTTACCCGTAGATTTTATATAATTTTTTAGCCGGGGGATTATACGTTCTCTGGAAATCTTATCCTCACCCACGTGAATATCGCCGTTCTTTTTAAGAGTGATAACGAGGATTTTTTCAACATCTACTGTTTTTGAAGTGGATGATTTGGGCAGCCGGACATTATGCGCGCTTTTTTCGGCTTGAGTGTATGTTACCATGAAAAAGATTAAAAGCAGAAAAACAACGTCAATCATTGGTGTCATCATTATGCTGTATTCCGGCTTTAAACGGCTTTTATATTTCAAAAAAATCACCTTTTTTAATAACGTAATGTTCAGTAAGTAAAAAAATGCAAACGAAAAAAAGTTTAAAGTATGTAACGGGATAAATCCCTGTTTTCAATTATATCTTTAAGTTTTTCTTTAACGTAATTTTTATCAATAACGAATTTTTTACCACCTAAATCAGGCGCTGTATAAGAAATTTCCTCAAGCAAACGTTCCATTATGGTATGTAAACGCCTTGCCCCTATATTTTCCGTTGAAGAGTTAACCAGATAAGCCATATCTGAAATTTCTACTAAAGCGTCTTTTTCGAAAATTAGCTCCACGCCTTCGGTTTCCATTAATGCGATGTATTGCTTGGTCAACGCGTTTTTGGGTTTGGTTAGAATTTCATGTAAATCGTCTTTGGTTAACCCTTCAAGTTCTACCCTGATAGGAAAACGCCCTTGTAATTCTGGAATCAAATCAGAGGGCTTTGACATATGAAACGCCCCTGCTGCAATAAAAAGAATGTGGTCTGTTCTAACGGGACCGAATTTAGTGTTAATGTTTGAGCCCTCAACAATGGGAAGAATGTCTCGTTGCACACCCTCCCGGGATACATCAGGTCCTTGCCCTTTGCCTTCTTTTCCAGCAACTTTATCAATTTCGTCAAGAAATACAATGCCCATTTCTTCAACGCGTTTAACAGCTTCCTGGGTAACTTTATCCATATCGATTAATTTGTCTATTTCTTCTTCGATAAGGAATTTACGCGCTTCTTCAACTGTTGTTTTTTTCTCTTTTTTCTTAGTGGGCATAAAATTTCCCATAAGGTTTTGGAACTGCATATCCATGTCTTCCATTCCCGCATTAGAAAAGATTTCAATCATCGGGGCTTGATTTGCGTTTATTTGAATGGTTATTTCTTTATCTTCTAATTTACCGTCCCTTAACATTTTTCTAAATTTTTGCCGCGTTGAAGACTCTTCGGGAGATTCTTCTTTTTTGTCGAATGCTAAGGGTCCTTGCCGTTTTTTTGCCGGCGGCAGTAGTATATCTAAAATGCGCTCTTCAACATTTTTCTTTGCTTTTTCTTCAACAATTTTTCTGTTTTCTTTTTTTACCATGTTTACGGATATGCTTGTTAAATCCCTAATCATTGATTCAACATCGCGTCCTACATATCCAACTTCCGTGTATTTCGTTGCTTCTACTTTAATAAAAGGCGCTTTAGCAAGGTTAGAAAGCCGCCTTGCGATTTCCGTTTTGCCAACACCCGTAGAACCAATCATTATTATATTTTTTGGCATTATTTCGTCTTTAATGTCGCTTTCAAGTACGCGCCTTCTTGAGCGGTTTCGAAGTGCAATGGCAACGGCTTTTTTTGCGTTGTGCTGTCCTATTATATATTTATCGAGTTCCTCGACTATTTGTTTCGGCGTAAGAGCGTCCTCTAGCCCGTATGTAACTGTATTGTCTTGCTGAATCATGTAATTTCCTCTATAGTAATATTTTGGTTAGTGTATATGCAGATACTTCCTGCTATGTTCATTGCTTTTTCAACAATTTCCTTTGC
>CAYUYT010000299.1:0-3862 GCA_964449345.1 uncultured Spirochaetia bacterium
GTTGTGTCATTTCCTTGCCTTTACCAAGCTTTTCTTTATCATTGAAATCCGCTATGTTTATAACGCCTTTTAATTCGTTAGCTTCAGCTAGTTTAGCGATTATCTTGTTTATATCTTCGCCAATATTAGACGTTCCTTTTAGTTTAACAATATCGTGAAAACTGCCGCCTTCCGGTACTTTAATTAACGCGTTCTTTTTCCCGTAATATTTATCTGTAACGTATTTAACAAAGAGAATGGAAAGAACGTAATCCTTGTATTGCGTTGCATCCATGCCACCGCGCAATTCATCACAACTTTTCCATATTGAACTGTATAATTCACTCTTTTTGATAGGCATAATTATTTCCCCGTTTATTTTAAATGTTAATGCGTTATTTCATTATTGGAATATATCAGCATTATAAATTCATTCGCATTTTTGTCAACGACTTTTATACTAGCATAGTAAAATTCTCTACTCGCTTTAAAGTATTCTATGTTCTACGTGAATTTAGTATACTTTATCTACGATAAAAAAGTCGCGACACGTTGTGTCGTTTTTGTAAAGTTTTATCATCTGTTTAATTAATGTTGATGTAGATATAAGGTTTGATATATTTTGTAAGGATGAGAAATTGTGCTTGACATACATTATTTATTATGATATTTTACGAACACAACAGAGCTTATAATTGCTTATATATCAGCAAATTATAGTGCTTTTTACACTGTTTACGAACTAATGCCACAATAAGGTGTTTATA
Organism: uncultured Spirochaetia bacterium; assembly: GCA_964449345.1. GTDB lineage: Bacteria > Spirochaetota > CALGPD01 > CALGPD01 > CALGPD01 > CALGPD01. The sequence continues at coordinate 747 of CAYUYT010000299.1, forward strand.
TGTATTTTTGTGGTAATAATTTAATTATGAGTTTACATAATGTGTTGAGTTCTATGAGTTGCTGTAATTTATTATCAAGCAGGCATTTACACTAAAAAACCCCTAGCCCGTAAATACTTACGAGGTAGAGGCTTATTTTGGAGGTGAGGGGGGTCGAACCCCTGACCTATAGCTTGCAAAGCTACCGCTCTCCCAGCTGAGCTACACCCCCGTTTAACGAGTTTATAAAGTAATAATAACGCTATTCTGTGTCAACCATTTGGAAATAAAATTTTAAAATAAATTAACGGTTTATAAGCGTTTTAACTTGCTCGTTCATAATATTTGATTGCGCGTTAAAAATTTGACCAATATTTTCAATTACGCTTTTAACGTTTTCTTTTGCAATTTTAGAATTATCCGTTGAAAGTACAGCGAGTTTGTTTTCTTGTTTTAAAGCAACTTTTGCAAGCTCAACTCTGTTATTTTCGCTAGATGTTTCCATTTTTGCAACGTTAATCTGAATCTGTTTAATGAGTTTGTCAAAGTCTTTTCCGTTGCTTACATTTTCCGGTTTGAAATTAATCTGCTCAAAAACGTTTTCCTTATTGAAATTCGCATTTTTAATTGCGTTTTCAATTACAGTATTGATCTTTGTTAATTCTTGTTCCGAAAAGTCACCGGACTTAAACTCATTTAATTTTTCTTTTAAAGCGTTTAAGTGTTCAATCGCAACTTGATTTTGCGTTATTTGCGTTTGAATGTTACGCATTGACACGTTGTTTTCTCTGATACCTGCTTTGATTGAATCAATTTTGGTTTCAGAGTTTTGGCTTTTAACACTTTTTTTAGAAATTTTTTCGTTGTTTTTTAGTTGCAACATTCGTTCATTTGTGTTATTGATGTAATTATCATTTGAGATTCTCATTTAGTCCCCCTGTATTAAATTAATAATATATAAAGGTTAAACTATTGTCAATACACCTTTTAAAGTTTCTTAACAAAGTTTTAAAATATTTCCTTCATACATTCTTCCCGGAATATTGTATTGATTGCGGGAAAATTTTAAAACCGGAACAAACAGCATTTTGCCAAGATTGCTATAATTCCCTGTCTTATGTTAACTATTCGGAGGTTTGTGAATTTTGCTTTAGGAAAAAATCAAAAAATAGTAAACATAATTGCACAAAAAACACTTATTTGGATAGAAACATTAGTGTTTTCCCGTTTTCAAACGCTTTGCAAAAATTAATTCACCAAACCAAATATTTCTACAGGCAAAAACTATTAAAAGAATTTCTTAATAATATTTCATGGAAAGGTTTATACGGAGAATTACCGGAAGTTATTATTCCTGTGCCATTGCATAAAAATAAACTAAAACTTAGAGAGTTTAATCAGGCAGAGATTTTAGCAAAGTGGGTTTCATCAAAAACAGGAATACCTTTAAATACAACGCATTTAATACGTAAAAAAGATACTACACCGCAGGCAAGGATTGAGGATGAAAACAAAAGGAAAGACAACGTAAAAAACGCGTTTCAAGTTAATTCCAGCGAAAAGTATAAAACGGTTATATTGGTGGACGATGTGATGACAACGGGAAATACTTTGAGTGAATGTGCAAGGGTATTAAAAGAAAGCGGAGCGTATCGCGTTATTTCTTTTACTTTAATTAGAGCTTGAGTTATTTTAAAATAAAAAAAAAGCAATATCTATAATGAAAGTACAATATGCTCATTAATGATAAACTATGCAAGCGAAACAAAAGACATTACTTTAACAACTTTTGATGAAGAAAGAATCGATGAAGAAATTTTATAAATTATTAAAACCAACGGGAATTTTAGAAGTCCGAAAATTTTCGGTGATATTTCACTTGGCGAATCAATTGAATATGAAAAATTAATAATTTGGGATAATGAACAGAAAATAGAGTTTGAATATGTTAATAAAGGGATAGACTGTTTTATCAATAATGATGAAAATACTCGAAAAATATTTATGGTATTTACATATTTTATGGAAAAAATTGGTGGAAAATAAATTAATTTTTTATTTTAACTATAATTTCCAGTTCGCAGCAAGCGTTCAGAGGTAAAGAATTCGTTCCAAGTGCAAGGCGTGCGTGTCTTCCCTTTTCACCGAAAATTTCATAAGCAAGATTGCTCGCTGCGTTCATTACATCGGCTTGATTTGCAAAAGTAGCTTCGCAATTAATGTACCCTGCCATTCTAACAATAAAATCGATTTTATCCAAATGCCCTATTTCTTTTTTAATGGCTGCTAATGCGTTAATAAAGGCAATTTTAATGCCTTCGGTGCCCTGTTCTATGGTTAAATCGCCGCCGACTTTTCCGGCAATAAGTTGTTCTCCTGTTTTAGGAAGCTGTCCGCTTACAAAAAGTAATTCCCCTGCCTTACGAACCGGTATATACGAGCCGATTGCATGGGGTGGTTCTGGTAATTCAATTCCTAAGTTTTTAATTTTTTTTTCAATATTTGCCATATAAAAACGCCTTAATGTTAATTAATTAGTTCTTTATCTATTTTATAAATTGCGTTGGAAGAGCAAATTAGAAGGTTTTCGTTATTATCAAAACAAATTCCGATAAAATTTGCACCTGTAATAACCACATCCCAATTACGCGTTTCATTATTTATTTTAATAATTCTGCTTTCGTTACGTTTAACTTCCGCGACATACATATTGTCATTTTTATCAAAACAAAAACCGTGGTACATTGAATAACCGGAGTGAAATTCTTCTACATTACCTTGCTTGTCAATTCTATAAATAAAGTTCTCTCCGATATGAGTAGGGTTTGAAACGTATAATCTATCTTTAGAATCAAAAGCTAGGTGAAAAGAGATATAACTCTGTGGTATAGAGGCAAAAAATTCAGCAATTCCTTCTTGGTTAACTTTGAAAATGCTTCCGCTTCTATCGCCGGCATATAATTCGTTTTTAGAATTGAAAGCTAGTCCGAAAGCAACGCCTAATCCCTGTGAATAAAGTGTATATTCTTGTTCTTCAGATGAGCGGTAAATTTTACCGTTAAAACGGCTTGAAATAAATAATACTCCGTTATTGTCTAATTCCAAACTTGTTGCATTTGTGAGACCTTTTAAATAAA
>CAYUYT010000300.1:0-3842 GCA_964449345.1 uncultured Spirochaetia bacterium
AATAAGAATTTTATGCAAATTTGAAAAGCAAATTAATACTTATGAGACAGCCCCATAGAGGGTGATTCTCTTCCTCCGCTATTTGTGGTAAAAAGCCCGGGGATTTCTCTTAATATACCCAAACTTTTACTAATTCTCCCTCTTTACTCAAAGAGGGAGATAGAGGGTGATTCTCTTCCTCCGCCCTCTTTACTTAAAGGGGGCAGGCGGAAAAAGCTGTTTGTGCTAAAAAACCCCGGCAGAATTTACCGGGGCTAGTCTATGATAGAATAATGTTTATTTTATGCCTTTTTCTTTTTTGATTTCTTTAATCAAAGCGGGAACAACTTCAAGCGCATCTCCAACCATGCCGTAAGTGGCTACGTTGAAAATTGGTGCGGTTTCGTCCGAATTGATTGCTATTATAATGTCGGAGGAGGACATCCCTGCAAGGTGCTGTATTGCCCCTGAAATGCCTACTGCGATGTAGATTTTCGGCTGTACGGTTTTACCCGTTTGTCCGACTTGATGAAAAGATTCAATCCATTCTGCATCAACTACCGCCCGAGAGGCGCCTACTGCGCCGTTTAATAAATCTGCTAATTCGTAAAGCATTTTAAAGTTTTCCGCTTTTTTAAGCCCTCTACCGCCTGATACGATAATTTCAGCATCAGCAAGGTTAACTGTTTCTTCACCGCTTCTAACCACTTCAAGAATTTTTGTTCGTATATCTTGTTTTATATCTACTTGATAATCGATTATTTCGCCTTTACGCGTTGTATCGGGATCTCCGAGTTTCATAACTTTCGGCCTTACCGTTGCCATTTGCGGACGGTAATGCTCACAGGTGATAGTAGCCATAATGTTTCCGCCAAAAGCAGGGCGCGTTTGAAGAAGTATTTTTTTCTTAAGGTCAATGCCAAGGTGAGTACAATCTGCTGTTAAACCTGTTTGTATTCTAACGGCTATGCGCGCGGCTAAGCTTCTGCCAACTGCCGTTGCCCCCATTAAAACGATTTCCGGTTTGGTTTCGTTAATGAGTTTAGTGAATGCTTCAGTGTAAGCATCGTTTGTGTATTCTTCGAAATTCTCGCCTTGAATAACGTAAATTTTATCCGCTCCGTAACTAATGCACTCGTCAGCGTGTTTTTTTATATCATTGCCGATTAAAACTGCCCAAACTTCGCAAGACAAATCATTAGCAAGGAGTTTTGCTTCACTAATTAATTCTTTGCCCACGCTCATTAAGCTTCCGCCTGAAGTTTCAGCGTAAACCATGATATGCCTAAAATCCGTTACATCGGGGAGCGTATCTTTGTTTACTTCTCTATTTATAATAATAGCGTTAACAGGGCAGATGTCTTCACATTGTCCGCAGACAATACAACCGTCTCCGATAACAGCTATTTTTCCTTCCATTGAGATAATGCCAACCGGGCAAACCGGAACGCATTTCTTACAACCGATACATTTATCCGTTACTTTAATTATTTCATCCATAATTCTCTCCTGATTCTGCCGGGTATCCTATATAATGCCCATTTCCTTAAAATGGCCAACGAGTTTATGCGCTTTTTCGTCCGCTGTTTCACCGTCGATAAATTCTCCGCCTTCTCGCGCTTCGGGTGTAAAAATTTTAACAACAACGGTGGGTGAACCTTTTAAACCGATACGCTCGAAATTTGCAGCAACGTCCTCAGCTTTCCAAACAGGAATTTCCTTTTTCTTCGCAGCCATTTTTCCTTTTAGGGAAGGGTAACGCGGTACATTTATGGTTTTTAATACTGTTAGTAAACACGGAGTCTTTAATTCAAGTTGTGTGTATCCTCCGTCAATGTTTGCCTGAACTTTTAGAGTATCTCCGCCTTCATATTCTATGCTGTTAACGTAAGTTACGTGGTTAATACCCATATACTCGGCAACTCCCGGTCCTACTTGCGCGGTATCTCCGTCAATTGCTTGTTTACCCGCTAAAATCAAACTAACGTCTCCCATTTTTTCAATGGCTTTAGACAACGCGTAACTCGTTGCCAGTGTATCCGCTCCGGCAAAATTTCTGTCGGATAATAGGATAGCTTCATCGCATCCCATTGCAAGGCAATGTTTAAGCATTGATTCTACCTGCGGCGGGCCCATTGAAAGGGCAGTAACTTTTGTGTCTGGTAATTTGTCTTTGATTTGAAGAGCGGCTTCAACAGCGTTTTCGTCAAACGGGTTTATAATTGAATCCACGCCTTCCCTAACTAGAGTATTTGTTTCCGGGTTTATTTTAACATCCGTTGTATCCGGTACTTGTTTAACTAATACTACAATATGCATTCAAAACTCCTGATGCTATTTTTTTCTGTTTGATTCTTTTATAATACCGAGGGCAATTTCGTTTCTTTGGATTTGGTTTGTGCCTTCGTAAATTTGCGTTATTTTTGCGTCCCTCATATATTTCTCAAACGGGTATTCTTTCATATAACCGTAACCGCCTGCTACCTGTACCATGTCCGTTGTAACTTTCATAGCAACGTCTGATGCATAACATTTAGCCATTGCAGAGTAAGTGGCAAAATCTTTTTGTCCCGCGTCAACAGCACGCGCAACGGAATAAATAAGCGCTCTTGCCGCTTCAACCTGCATAGCCGCATCAGCTATCATGTGTTGAATTGCCTGAAAGCTAATGATTTTTTGTCCGAACTGAACGCGTTCTTTTGCGTAAGCTACGGCTTCGTCAATTGAACCCGCTGCAATACCTAATGCTTGAGCACCTACACCCGGCCGGGAGTGGTTTAACGTTCCGATTGCAGCTTTAACGCCTAAGCCCTCTTTGCCTAATAGATTTTCAGCCGGAATTTTACAATCGTCGAAAATTAGTTCTTTGGTTGCAGAGGAGTTTATTCCCATTTTTTCTTCGTTTTTACCGAAAGTAAAACCTTCGGTTCCTTTTTCAATGATAAAACAAGATAAACCTCTTGCGCCTCTTGAGCGGTCCGTAACCGCAAATACGGTATAAATATCAGCGTGTTCGCCGTTTGTAATCCATTGTTTGGTTCCGTTTAATATATAATAATCACCTTCTTTTTTAGCGAAAGTTTGCATTGCAAGTGCGTCCGAACCTGCATTAGCTTCGGTTAACGCAAAAGCCGCTATCGTGCCTTCTGCGATTTTTGGTAAATATTTATTTTTTTGTTCTTCATTTCCTGATAATAGTATAGGAAAAGTCCCCAGTGCTGTGCCTGCGTATGAAATTGCAATTGAGCCGCACGCTTTTGATAATTCTTCAACAGCAACGCATAATTCGGTTACTCCTTTTGCAGGACTTTCTGCCATTCCTCCGTATTCTTCTGGAATAAATAAACCGAACAATCCGGCTTGTGCGCATTTTTCCATAACTTCGGTTGGAAATGTATGGTCTTTGTCATATTGAGCTCGAACAGGTTTAATGTCGTTCTCTGCGATTTCTTTAGCAAGATTTTTTACTTCTTGCTGTAATTCCGTTAATTGATAATCAAGCATTTATTATTGCCTCCTGAATAATTTACGTAATAATGCAAGTATATTGCTTCAAATGTATAAATTTAATAGAATGTCCACATTAAGTTATATTGTAACCGTGAATTTGTCAAGTATAAAAAGTTACGCAGAAAAGAATTAGAACTCATTATGCTTTGAAATCATTTTGCGGTGAATTAATTTGCGGAATTAAAAAAGTAAGTATTAAGGATTTTTATTACTTTATAAAATTAAAAAAATATACCTGTATATTTTTATTTATAATGACTTTAAAGTATCAATATCATTGCCGATAATACCATAGGATATTTTTTAGCTTTTTTAGCCGGGTCTAATTCCACTATATATCCGTTAAATTATAT
>CAYUYT010000301.1:0-3832 GCA_964449345.1 uncultured Spirochaetia bacterium
CTTAATTAGTGAATTATCCGGTTTTAACCGGATTTTAATTATTGATAAATAATTTTAGGAGGATTTTTAATGAAAAGTTCAACAAAGGCTTTTGCAGTAACAAACACCATAATGGGTGCTGCTTATTTAATTTTATTTGTAATGGTCGGTCTAAAGTCAGGTATTGTCGGTATAATTATATTTCTCGTTATGCTAGGACTTCACCTTGGCAGTGGTATAGGAACGCTTACAGGACAGGACTGGGGTAAAATGGTATCTAAAATTCTAGCATGGGTTGGAACAATCCTTTACTCATTAACAACGTTAATAACTATTGTAGCCGGTGCTAGAATGATGGTTAGAGTACTTGCATTTCTTCCCGGTTTCAAAGGACAAGCTGCAGGCGGATTTATAGCAGGACTAGCAGTAGTAATTGTTATGTTCTTGCCATTTATAATGTATTATCTTGCACAGCTTTTAATGCTTAAAGAAGAAGCATAAATTACATTAAATAATTATAAGCCCGGATGTTTTCATTCGGGTTTTTTTATTACTAAAATTACTTTTAGAATTCAGTCCGGGTTTTGTGAGAACTGAATTTTAAAAGCGCGTTTAACTTTAGTGAATATTTTCATATTAAAGTTCATTCGGATTTATGCAATTTTTTGAATATAAGCCGTTGTTAATAATTTTTAAAAAGTTATCGAAAAGTTATTGACAAAGCATTAACAAGTGTTCAAAAAACGCGCAAATTTATTATAATAAAATTTCGATAACCCGAATTTGTATGTTAATAAAAATGTAAATGCATATTTTCTATAATTTGTTATATATATGTAATTTAGAAGATTGTTAAATTTCGATAATAAAAGCTAATTTGTTATATCATCTATAATTAGAAACTTTAATATTTTTTTAATATAAATAAAATAATTATGAAAAAATATAATCAGGAAATAAGCAGTTATTAACATGCAATTTTTATTTAAATTTAAGCTTAACAAGAAATTAAAAAGTTATACACGTTGTTAACGCCTTAATAATAATAATAAATTTTTAAATTTATATTATTATAATATACGAGCATAAGTTATTAAACAGCATCGTTTCCGGTTTCACCAGTTCTTATTCTAATACACTCATATACCGGTAAAATAAATATTTTACCGTCTCCTATTTTACCACCGTCTTGGCTACGCGCTGCGTTAATAATAGCTTCGATTGTGGGTTCAACGAAATCTTCATTTACCACTATTTCCAGTTTGGTTTTCCTAAGAAAATTAACTTCATATTCATGGCCTCTAAAAATTTCAGTATGGCCTTTTTGCCTTCCGAATCCCTGAACATCTGAAACAGTTAGACGCGTTACGTCTATATTGTTTAAAGCTTCTTTGACGGCTTCAAGTTTAATGGGTTGAATAATTGCTTCAATTTTTTTCATATTATTAATCTAAGCACGTTTCATTAGTTTTTTAAAGCAAAAGTTATTCAAGAATAAAAATATAGTGTTTCTAGCCAAACCTCGTTGCTTATTTAGGGCAAATATACTTAACTTTATACGTTGTTTTTAATATCATCAACGTAAAGCGTTGATCCTATACATTGCCCTATGACTTTGTAAGTCATATTTTGTTCTTTGTCTTTAATGATAGTACCTTCTCTTCCGCCTTTAAGCACAATATCTCCCTGTTTAACGCCTTTTTTATAAAGTTCGTTATCGTTTTCAAAAAGTTTTTTCAGGAAATTTCTTGCGCCTTGAATTTGTTGTTGAGAAAATTTTTTTTCATTAATGAAATTAATCTTAGTGACAGGTTGCTTATGCAGTTCCATGTCCCCCTCCCAAAAAATTTAAATTTTACTTTCAAATTTTAGCAAATTAATATAAATTCACATTAACCAAAAATTAAGTTCTAAATTAATTAAAGTCAAGCCACAAAATAAATTGTTGATAAGTTTTGGATAACTTTAATTTATTCGTTGTAAAAAGAAAATATAATTTTTTATACAATTTAAAATAAACTTAATTATATATACAACATTATTTAAATTATTATATAGTAATAAATTAGAATCTAATAAAGTTAAAAGAATATTTTCTTGCTTTTAATAAATAAATATGCAGATATTTTATTTATACATTTTTTTTGTTAATAACATGTTAATAACTTTATAATTGCTTAGAATATAGGAAGATATAAAAATATGAAGAATGAAAACTGGTTAAAAGTACTTGAAAAAGCTAAACAGGATATTGAACATGATGATTTTGAAATGTACTTAGAACCCGTAACGCTTATCTCATTTACAGAAAACGAACTTATTTTAGGCGTTAATTCTACTTTTATGCGCGATAAAATAATTGAAAAATTTGAAAAAAATATTAAGAAAAATATAAAAAATATTTTTGACTTTGAGGTATCAGTAACGTATAGAATAATTCAAAATAATTTATTAAAAGATGAAACTAAACCACGTAAACAAACAGCAACCAAATCAAGTAAAAGTCTTAAATATTTAGACGAAAAGTTTACTTTTGATAGGTTTGTACCCGGGCCTAGTAACGAACTTGCTTATGCGGCTGCTAAACGCATTAGTGTTGCACCCGGACAACAATATAACCCGTTATTTATTTATGGGAATACCGGTCTAGGCAAAACGCATTTATTGCAGGCAGTAGGGCATGCTATAATTGATAATTTTTCCGATATGGAAGTTATTTATGTTGCAAGCGAAAAATTTTTAGCTGAATTTGTGAGGGCAATACAGGACGGAAAGGTTGATTCTTTCAGAAAAAAATACAGGCGCGCCCATACTCTATTAATCGATGATATTCATTTTTACGCAGGTAAACCGCAAGTACAGGAAGAATTATTCAATACTTTTAATTTACTATATCAATCAAACAAACAAATGGTTTTTACCGCAGACAGACCTATAAAAGAGTTAAAGGGTATCGAACAACGCCTTATAACCCGTTTTCAACAAGGACTTGTTGCAGATATAAAATTGCCTTCATTTGAAGAACGTAAAGCAATATTAAAGCAAAAGATAAAATATTCAGGAGTAAAAATTAAAGAAGAAGTTGTAACATTTCTTGCAGATAAAATAACGTCTAATGTTAGGAGTCTTGAAGGCGCTGTTAATAAAATCAAGATTTTACAGGAATTAAAAAACAAAAAACTTGATATAAAAGATGTAAAACACGAACTTGAAGATATGTTCGATGTGGTAAGGAAAATGATTTTACCGTCTGAAATAGTAAACGAAACCTCTGTTTATTATAAATTGAGCTCGAAAGATATAAAAGGCAAGAAGCGAACGAAAGATATTGCAAAACCTCGAATGATGGGTATGTATTTAATGAGTAAATTAACAGAACTATCTTACGTTCAAATAGGGCTTGAATTTGGAGGCAGAATCCACTCCACTGTTAGCCATGCTTGTAAAACTATGGAAAAAGAAATAAAAGAAGACATTTCAATGAGAAACGACTTTGACCAGCTTTATAATAGGTTAATTAAATAAAACTCATTTTTTTTTCGTAATAAAAAAAAAATGAAAATTTATAATTTTAGAAATAGTAATAACTTATAAATTTTACAGAAAAATACATTCGTCCTAATATACTATATATAAACAAATTAAAGCATTTTATATTCAAACTTGACACAAATTTTATTTTCAAATATTATTTATTTTAATAGCATAAATGAGTATATTTATAGTTTATGCTGCCAATGATTATTTTTCTTTTCATGTTTACACCACTACATTAACAATTTTATTAGGCACAACAATTACTTTTTTAGGCGCTTTACCTTCCAGCCATTTTTCAGCTACAGGATGTTTAAGC
>CAYUYT010000302.1:0-3817 GCA_964449345.1 uncultured Spirochaetia bacterium
TTAAAATCAAAGTATTGTATATTGTAATTGCTTTTCAACCGACACTTTAAAGTGCCGGTTGCATTCATTATTATTTTAGTAAATTTTGTACGTTTTTTTTATAATAAATTCTTGCAATAATAATTTTATTTTATATAATTAAGATATAGGTTGTAATTTTTGCTTTATTATGGTGGTGCCGTGAAAAAAATATTAGTTATAATATTAACTTTTATGTTTGTTTTTAGCATGTATGCTTCAGAGGATTTTATTAAGTACAAACATGAGTGCATTGTTGTTATGGAAAAAATTCATAATAAATGGATCGGGCTTATTAATGTTTTAAAGAAAATAAGAAATGTTAGGCACTTTTATGTTTTCAGGAACGAGTTAAAAAAAGCTTTTTTCGAACTTGCCAAAGAGAGCGTTGAATTACGTAAAATTGTTGCAAAAATCCCTGAAATCAAGCAAAAAGCGTTTTTAAAATGGGCAATGAATTTAAAGAAAAATTATATTAAAACTTTTCGTCTTGTTAGAAAAGAAAAACAACGTATCTTACAAAAACCCCGCTGTCGTCGTGCATTTAGAAAATTGCAAAATCAAGTTACGCGATATAAATCTGAGCTTTTCAGCCACATTTGAAGTTATTCGGTTATTTTAACTTTCAAAAATATATTCCTTGAATAAACATATTTGTATTCTTATGTTTAATTCAATATTTTCAAATAGGGGCATTTATGAATAAACCCGTTTTAGTTGAAGCAAAATCTGTTGTTAATAATATCGGTAGTTTTGAAGCAATAAACAAAAAATTAGATTTATTATCAAGTAATAAAATTCAAGTAGCCGAACTTTACATGGATCCTTTAAAAACGCCTTGGCATAGCGAAATTAAACAAGGACATTTTAGAAGCGGGGCAGCTCCTGTTTATGCTCTGAAAGAAGCGTATTCATTGATAGAAACCGGAAAAGAAAACGCAGTATTAATAACGGGCAAAGACTATTTAAAAAGCGATTATTCGGGAGAAGAACGAAAAAATTTAATGGAAATATATGAAGGATATACAATCCCGCAAGCATATACAAAACTCGCTTATAAGTTTATTGAAGAAAACGGTTTAAGTGAAAACGGGTTTAAAAATTTTGCAATAAAATTATTTGAAAATTATCAGAAAACCGCAGCAAAAAGGGGACTTGCTTTTAAACCGGACAAAAAATGGCACTCTTTTATTACAAAACTGTTTCGCGGTGTTGACATTGCAAACCCGGTTGTGGATTTTCATGCAAAAGCTCTTGTCATATCAAAGAAAATATATAATAAACATTTTGCAAATCAAGGGAAAATCATTTTGTCAGGAGTGGCAACGGAAAAATTATCCGTTGACGGTCCTGAATACGTTGACGAGATTGTGAATTACAATCATTTGAAAAAAGCTTATGATGATGCTTGCACAAATGCCGGAATTGATTTTAAAAAAGAATTTATTAATGAAAATGCATATCTTGAAATTTACACATGTTTTCCCGTTGTGCCTTTAGCTTTCTTAATTAAAACGGGTATAGCGCAGACCACAATGGATATATTTAATGTTTTAAAAAACTATGAAATTACTGTTACAGGGGGAATGAATCTGGCAAAAGCGCCTTTTAATAATCCCGTTTTAAATGCCCTCGTTATTATGTTTGAGAAACTTAAAACAGGTAAACGTAAATATGGCTTGTTGCACGGTAACGGAGGTCTTGGATATAATCAGGGTATCGCAATATTGGAACATAAGCCGTGATTTGCTTATTTAAATGCTGCCATGTTTATGAGCCGAATAAACATAATTTTTCTCACCGAAACATGCGTGCTTTTTTTTATTGTGAAAAATTTAATAAATTAATTTCAGACAATACGGTCTTTTTTTCGTTGTTTATAAAAATAGAATAAATATTCGTTTTTAGATATGTACTCGTATATGTTTATAAATTTGACACATTATTTTTCTATTTTTACACTTAAAGTAAGGCGTTAATTTTTTTAGAAATTATTTCATTAGCGCAAATATTAATAAGCGAGGTAAAAATTATGAAAAAACTTATGTTAAATTTTATAAAAATTTTTGTATTTGTATTAACTTCATTTTTTGTTTTTAACTGTTCGTCTTCTGAAAAAAGCCATGTTAGCGGAAAATCCACTATGAAGAACAGAAAAGCAGCATTTGAAAAATATATTTCGAATTATACAAAATTAAAAGCTGGTGAAAAAAACGTTTTAAGCAAAGGCAGAAAATACGCCGTTGTATTAGATTCATCTGCCGGAACAGGGTATAACTGGTTTTTCCCTAAAAAAAGTAAGGGTATGGTTGTTAAGAAAGAAAAGAAAAATTTTTACGTTGCGCCTAAACATTACGTAGGCGGAAAGCAAAAAACTGTTATTGTATTGCAGGCAAAAAAAACGGGTAATGAAAAGATTACGTTTTTATACTATCAACCATGGAGAGGCGAAAAAAATACCGAGAAACAAAAAACTTTTCCCGTTGTAGTTGAATAATAGTTTGTTAATGGCTCTGCTTTTATTTAAGCAGGGCTATTTTGTTTTAGCGCTAGCCCGCGTTTAAATTAAATAAAAAAAATAATAAATTTGCCTACCATATTTTTAAGAAATAATTTATAATTAATTTGAACAGTATACTAAAGTGATTTTAAAATCAAAGTATTGTATATTGTAATTGCTTTTCAACCAACACTTTAAAGTGTCGGTTGCATAAAATTTAAAGTATTATTAGTATATGTAGTTTAAAGTGTTAATAAAAATATGTGATGCGATTTAATTTCATTCTTATTTTCAATCATATCAATAATTCAAAATCAAAAAAATATTAAGAAGGGGTCTTTTATGTTTAAAGTTAAAATCTTTACAGCCGTTATTTTTATATTTTTTCTTAACATCAACGTTTTTGCTGTGCCAAGGCCATCGCCTAAAAAAAATGAAAGTATACAGGGAAATGCTAATAGCAATCTTTACCGAATACCCGGCAGAGTTATGCGCAGTATTAAAATTCACGGATTCGGAATAATTGCCGGCATAGGAGCTTTCACCGGAAACGGTGAAATAAATTATGAAGAATTACAGGGCAAATCCTCCGTTGACACCGGAAAAGCAGATGAAACTTATCACGCAACCACTTTTTCGGCCGGGCTTCACTACGAATATTCACATCTAATTCCGTTTTTGGGGGTTTTAGGTTTTAAATTCGATGTATTATATCAGCGTTTTGCCATGGAAATCGATAACCGGTGGGCGTATTCAGGCGGCGTTGTAAGCGTTGGCGGTAACCATAATTTATACGTTGATTACGTTGTTTTTAACCCGGCGTTCAAATTTGTTCTTTTTTCAGTAGGGTGTTATTTCGGAATACTTACCCGTGCAAGTATTGAGGATTTAAAAGTAACGGATAAATTTAAAAATTTTGATTTTGGAATTACTTTTGCTCTTGATTTAACACTACCTTTAAAAAATAGAAATAGCGCTATTACTTTTGTTTTTGAGGGTGTTTTCGGTCTTCTTAATATTTTGAAATCTAGCAAATACAACGTAAAAAATATAGGGTTTTTCTTTAAAGTAGGGTATTTGTTTAACATCTTTTAGAAACATGAATCTTATTTTATAATCTTGATTAAGTTTTAGACTACTATTTATAATAGTTATTAAATTGATTTCTACTAAACTTATTTTTATAATTTTTTTCTGATTAATCTGTAATATTTTTTTAATTAATTTTTAATCTATTTTTAACTAAAATGTCATTTCTGTCATAATAATTACAATAATATGAATTGTTTGTATTTGGCT
>CAYUYT010000303.1:0-3815 GCA_964449345.1 uncultured Spirochaetia bacterium
TTGAAAAGCAATTACAATATACAATACTTTGATTTTAAAATCACTTTAGTATAGATTTTATACTTTCAATAGTTAAATTAAATTTTTCATTTTGTTTATTTGCTTTAAAATTTCTTAGTCTACTAAAAATTTTTATATACAAATCCTGTTTGTTTTTTCTTAAATGATTTTCTAAAATTCTTGGTTCAATTAAACGGAAAAGAATTGTCGCCAATATACTGCTCATCAGGCCTAAAGAAAATGCGAGAAGATATTGATCATTCAATCTTAATAATATTGATATAATTAACACAGCAATTATAATAAGTAAGCCGAAATAACCTTATTCTTTTAATTTCATAATTATATTATAATTGATATGATACAAATGTCAAGATGCATTTGTTTATAATTTTATCTTTTTATACTTACTCTCCTGAGGCGGGCCTAAAGTAACGAACATATTCGGTGTGCCGTATTCATAAAAAAGGGAATATTTCGTTTTAAAATCACCTTTTGCAGAGCTTATATCACTTTCCTCATGCCGTAAAATGCGTTTAACCGTATCTATGTCGTTCTTACGCCTTGCGTGCATGATGTAATAGGCAACGTGCGCATCTCTTTGAACGGACGTGTTTTGCGGGAACAATTGATCCCGGATGTCATAGGGTTTTAAATCTTCGCTGAAAAAATGATTTGAAAGCGTTAGAAAGTATTTTTGCGGGAATATAACTTTATTAATTCCCCCGGCAGTCTGAAAAACTGCAAACCTGTCAGCAGAGCAAACGAGGTAAGCGCTGTTTTCCGCATGAGGAGATGTTTCAAGTATTTTCATTGCATCGTTTAACCCGTCTGAGCGTTCAAGAACAATGCGCATTATCATTCCCGGCGTTATTCCCTGCTGTTCGTGCTGTGAGTAAATTTTATGATAGCTGATAAAAATGCCGTTTTTGTTTATTCCGCATTTTAAGTAATTCATGCTTTGCCCTACCCCCACGAAAGGCGTTTTTTTGCTTTTATACCGGAAAACGTTCATTTTTTCTTCGTGCGCCTGAAACGTTGATGCTACAATTGCATTTTGGTTTACCGTTATATCGGGCAGGATGGCAAAAGACGTTTGCTTTTCAAATTTAAGCTTGAGAGAATCTAAAATCATGTAGTTGTAAATTTGCGTTGTATTTTGCTTTGCGTTTTCATTGAAATAATTATAAGCAAATTAACGCGTTAACGCAAGGCAAATGTATGCGTTCCATATATAATTATGCTTTTCAGTTGACAGCAAAATTGGAAAAAAAGTTTACTTTTTTTTGCGTTTTCGTTATATTACTTGCCAAGCATTAAACATAGGGGAAGCAGGTGAAAATCCTGCACAATACCCGTTACTGTAATTCCGGACAAAGTCTTGCAAAATGCCACTGAAGTAAAAACTTTGGGAAGGCGCAAGGCTAAGGATGATGGATAAGTCAGGATACCCGGTTTAATCTGCTTATACTTACTTTTCCTCGGGTTAAGGAAAAAAGTATGCAAAACCGGCAAACTGACTTTTAAATTAGCTTGCCGCATATGGCATACCCATTTTTAACCTTGAGGAGCACATAAAAAACTTAGGAGGTTAAAAATGAAAAAATTCATTTACGTGCTCTTCATTTTAACAATTTTAGTTCCCGCTGTTTTTACAGCAGAACCCGCTGCAAACGAACCCGGCACAGATGTACAGCCGGAGGAACAACCAGCAGCGCAACCGCAAGAAAAACCGGTAAAAAAAGCAGATACCAAGAAGGCAAAGAAAACCGTTGATCTTGGAACAATCGTTATAGGTGCAACGCCTTACGGGAAGTCATTACAGGATTTACCCTACAACGTTGATGTTGTAACGAGAACAGAACTTGAGAATTCCGGTGCAATTAACGTTCCCGATGCTTTGAAAAATAGTGTCGGTGTAGTTGTTCAAGATGTTGGCGGTAGTTTTCACGCCTTGCAGTCAATCCGTTTGAGAGGCGGTAAAACTAATCAAACCGCTGTAACTATTAACGGGATACGCATTATGAATGACCTTAGCCGGGGCGCCTATCTAATGGGTTTTGGTGTTAATGCTATTGAAAACGTTGAAATCATGCGCGGTAACGGTGTGGTTTTATTCGGGCCGAATGCTAACTTTGGCGTAGTAAATTTAGTTACTAAAAAAGCTCCAAAGGGAACGCATTATCACGTTGGTTCTCTTTACGGCGGCGGCGGAATAAAATCATTAATGAAAGGCTGGATGGGCACTTCATACGGCGAAGATACGTTTAGAATTTTTGCAAACGTTTCATATATGAAACAGGATTCTATTGTAACACCTGAAAAGGTTGGGAGTTATGGAAGCGAGACAATCCCTAATAGTGATGCAGATTTTTTTAATTCTTTAGTTACTTTAGGTTTTAATAAAAAAGATAATTCCGCTTATGTTGACATGATGTTTTTTTCCACCAAAGGCAAAGGCGGAAATCCCGGAGACGATGCAACGATTTGGACTGATGCAAACTTTAAAAGAACGGAATATTTTGCAAGCATTAAGCCGGGTTTCAAACTCGGTAAAATTGCAGAGATAATTTTTATTGGTTCATATAGTAACGCTCATTATCATGACTACAACCCAAGTTTTAGTAATGATGATGATTTAAATTTTAAGATGTTTTCGCTTGAAACAAAGGGAATAATAAAACCTTTTAAAAAATTCATTGCAACTGTTGGAATTGTTAAGGAATGGGATTTTTACGAAAAAGATGCCTCAAGCTCTGCAAATGATATACCTGAATTAACCGAATCCCGTGTAGGCGCTTATTTGCACCTTGACTATACAATTTCTATTGTTCAAATTATGGCTGGAGTTAGAGTTGATGACCACCGTTCTTCAGATGAAACGCGTCTTCAGTCATTCGGAACGCTTTTTTCTTTTCAGGCAGGTGTGCTGGTTAGCGTTTTTAAAGAACTGCTAAAGGTTCGTCTGCAAATCGCAAAATCCAATTTTATTCCAAGCCTTTTAGATACTACATGGCCGGGGTTTGAGAATACGGATTTGGTAACTTATAAATTTATGAATTATGGTTTTGGAGTGGAATCTAAAATCGGAAAACTTTTAAAAGCAAAAGCAACGATTTATTATTATCGGTATTGGGACGTTAAATCGGGATTTCCTGCTAAAAGTACGGGAAAAGAAGATGCATTTGGTTTTGAGTTTGATGCTAAGGTTAAACCCCTTGCAACGCTAAATTTACCCGTTGATTTAACAATTCCGGTAAATTTTTGGTATAATCAGCATACTAATCTACGTACGGAGAAAGAATTAACAAAGGATATGCCGAAAATCGTTTTTAATATCGGCCTTGTTGCTGGGTTTAAATTCGGTTTGGATGTTGGCGTTTATGCAAGATACAGGGAAAATTACGATACTGACCCTGCTTCTTTAAAAGATTATTACTTATCGTATTTCGTAATGGACCTAAAAATAAACATGAGGTTTAAGGTTAATAACGTGAAAATGAGAGCATTTTTTAACGTGTTAAACTTAACAAACGAAAGATATTCTATAACATCGGCATCGAGTCAATATTATACAATGCCAGCACTTTCAATTCGAGGTGGCATTGAAGCGAGATTTTAGAAATATAAAGGGGATTAAATGAAGAAAGCTTTATGCTTGTCTTTATTAATACACGGTGTAATTCTTGCGGGCGATATGGGAATAGGTTATTTTTTTGACAAAGAGTTAAATATACCCAAAACGAAAAATAGCGGTTTATCCGTTGAAATTTTAAGCAAGGATTACACCCCCTCAATTTTAAGCAGGCAGGCAA
>CAYUYT010000304.1:0-3811 GCA_964449345.1 uncultured Spirochaetia bacterium
TTCCTTTTTTTAGGAATGGGACGATCAATTTCAAAATTAATGTCATAATCATAACGTATGAAATTCCTCGTTACATTATAAACTCCTAAATCCTGTTTTGGAGTTTCGTTTGATCGGTTTTTTGCTATGCTGTCAAAATCATAACCTTGTTCAATTGTGCGTAAGTGTAAATCTAAATCCTGTTCAAGTTCACTTTTGAAAAATGGATTGAAATTTATATTGATACCGCTAGAAACGTCTATGTTTGCAGGAAGATTTTCTATCAAATTTATTTCATCTTCATCAATAACGAGTTCTTGGTTAGTTTTTATCGAGTGGTTAATGTTCCCGTAAATTATATTATTTTTAAAATTTACATAACTTGCTGAATTATTATACAAACCTATTAAGTTGGCAAATACCGTATTGTGATTAAATAATACAGTTCCCCATGAATTTATTATTACCGCAATATCATTAAAGGCAAAAATATTGCGTTCAATTGAATCTATACCGTCATATTCAAAGTTAATGCAGTTATTCATGAATATGCATCGACATGCATTTGATTTGGAGATTTTTCCTTTGAAAGCTTTAAATGTGCAATTTTTAAACGTTGCCCCGTGTCCTGATGTTTCTGTTTGAAATAATCCGTGTATTTGTTTATTCGCATAAAAACTTATGTTGTCAAAAATGATATTATTAGAACGGGAAAAAATATAACTTTTAAAATCTTCCCCTGTGTCCGAATAAGATTCTGTAAAGCCAACCCTATCTAAGCCAATATAATGAATTTCTTCGTTGGTAAGAATTACGTTTGAAATACTTGGCGTTGAAACTAAATTTTCATAGGTTTTTATTTTATTTCGTCCGCTGTCCTTAAAGTTGTTGTTTGTCAATGTTCTTGTGTATGATTCACCTTCCCAGTTTTTATTAAAAACGCAATTTTCAATAGTAGGAATAAAATCCGGCTGCGAGCCGAAAGGAAACTCATAGATAAATGTTTCCCCCGTATAAGAAGTATTAACGTTAAAACTCGTTTTGTATATATGAACAAGTCCATATATATCAATTTCTTTCGTTGTTGCCGAACGAATATAGAAAGAAGAACTATAAATAAATGTCCGGTTATAGTATGATAAATTGTAAGCGGATTTAAAAATATATTTACCAAAAATAACGATATTATTTATAAAGTACATAACTGCGTTGTAATTCACTTTGCTGCCGGATTTCGCCGCCCCCATATAAAAATTACAGTATTTTAAAACGCTGTTATAAATTCCTAATGTGAAAGACGTTGTTTGTCCTGCGGAATTATTTGAAAACATTGAATAAAATAGATCCATAACGCAGGAGTTAAACTCGCAATCAATGAATTTTAAATAACCGTTGTCATTATGAGGCAGATAACCTGCTTTAATTTGTTTTATTTCCCATCTTAATCCCTTAAAAACGTGTTTGAATAAACCCGTTGAATTGGAATAGGATAATTCAATTTCAGGCATTACGGGATAGTAATTTGAATAAATAGTGATTTCATCGGGTAGTTCGGTTCTTAAAATTTTGAGTTCGGAAGAGTAATTTGCGCCGTCTAAAACGCATATTTTTTTATTTGAACCGCATGATTGTACAGCGTACCTTAAAGAATTAAAAGGAGTATTTTTACTGCCTGCATCAATAACGTCTGCAGAGTTTGCATTTGTTTTAGAAACAAATACGGTATCTCCGTCTTCTTCTTGGCTGTACCGTATGAATTTAATATTAGCGTTATTGGCTATGCCTGATGAATTTTGATATGAAATTATACCTTGAACATTGTCTCCGATGGTAACGGGTAAATCGTTTTCGTTTAAAATTAAATCCGAATCCAAATTAAGTGTTACATATCCCATTGAAGATTGCAAAGCATTTAAAAATTCCGTTTTATTCGTTACTATGGATTTATCAGTATAAGTCTCATAATCAGGTGCCCCCGAAGATGAAGCACCTATTGCTATTAAATCCTCAATTTCATAGTGTTGCTTATAATCACCTTTTATTCTATATTTTTCCAGTGGCGGCATAATTTCTCCGTAAACTTAAAATTTATTATCCTTTATAAAAGGCCGGAAAAAATAGTAATAGTGTTCTTTAAATTTATTTTAAAATAAAACATAATTGTTTGCTATTATTGCCTTATATGTTATATAATTAATGCATTCGATTATAATGTTTAGTTATTTAGTTATTTAATATCGGGAAAAAATATGGCAGAAAACGAATACCCTGAGGCAGATAAATGCGTTCTTGATGACACCATCCTTTATAAATACTTTAAAGTGCGTGAACGGGACCATAAAGGAAATATTGCTCCCACTTTAAACGGTATAATATTGCATGCGGCATTTTGGGGGGATAAAGAAATTATTGACAGAGCCCTTGCTTTAGGCGCTAATGTTAACGCTTCAAATACTTACGGTCAGACACCTTTAATGTGGGCATGTTTTAAGGGATATGATGAAATAGCAACGCTGTTAATTCAAAACGGAGCAGATGTAAATATGAAAAATAAACTCGGTTATTCTGCTTTGATGAATGCTGTTGAAAACTCACACAAAAATCTCGTTATTTTGTTAATCGAAAACGGTGCGGATGTAAACACTATTGCAGGAGATGGGAATACTCCGCTTAAACTAGCGTGGAGTAAAAATGAGCATAACATTTCTTCAAAATTAATCGCGGCCGGTGCTGTTGAAAAATAAAACTAACCTCTGAAAACTAAAAAGTATAAAGTAAAAAATATTATTAAAGATACTTAAATTATACTTTCAAAACTATATTTTTATCTAAATAATTTTTTTTCCTTTCCGATAAATTTATCAAAATGGTAGTTAAACCGGAGGCATAATATGAAAAAAATAATTATAGCTATTGCAGTTTTAATATTAACTAACGCGTTGTTGTTTGCTAACGCGTTTAAAAAACACATTGTTACAACGTGGATTTATGAAACAAACGGTAGAAAAGTAGAAATAACTTTCCGTGATGACAATTCCTTTAAATATTTGGAAAAACAGGCGAGAGACGGAAAGTATAAGCCTATTCATAATTTAGACGGTGATTATAAATTAAAGGGCAGGTACATAACTCTAAATTTCAGCGACAAAAAAAACCTGAGACTTACAATCTTGCAAATATTTTTCGGGGCAAATACAACGAATTATATAATCAAAGACGATTTCGGCAGAACATATCAAGAAGAAAAACCTAAGGTAGAAGTGAAAAAAGGAAAAGAGGCGCAAAAAGCAAACGC
The DNA here is from genome assembly GCA_964449345.1 of uncultured Spirochaetia bacterium. Taxonomy (GTDB): domain Bacteria; phylum Spirochaetota; class CALGPD01; order CALGPD01; family CALGPD01; genus CALGPD01. The sequence goes on from CAYUYT010000304.1 coordinate 3,275, forward strand.
TAAGGAAAACAACGGAAAAGACGTACCATCTTCAAATGAACCTGCCAATAATAAAGCAGAAACTAATCAGTAATTGCTAAATTAATAAAACTAATCAAAAAACTTACCATAAATAAGGGGCTAATTTAAAGCCCCTTTTTCTATTTTCCTTCTGCACGGGCTAGGGCCAATTTAACGTCTATAAAATCTTCGGGCATAACAGTAATAGAATCAGCTTTGGATTTTACGGCAAAATCAAGAAAATCGGGGGTATCTAAAACGAATTTACTAAATGCCCTGTTTTCGCCAATGATATTAACGTTCAACCCTGCTTTTTTTGCTCCTTCAATCGCAAGGGTTAATATTCGTAAAACGCTTTCTTCCATAATATTAAAAACACGCGAGGTCTTGATTGAATAACGGTAAACCCCTAAAGTTAACTGTGTTAAATTAAAAGTATTAATTAATATCCCGTCGAACATATCTGAAAATTCGTTTATAAGCATCACATTTGAAGGAGTGTCAATAACGATTTTAACATCGAGTCCGTTTTGTCCC
>CAYUYT010000305.1:0-3772 GCA_964449345.1 uncultured Spirochaetia bacterium
ATCACCTCCGGCGGACTCGGTGCCATGGGTTTTGGTCTTCCGGCCGCCATCGGCGCACAGGTCGCTTTCCCGGACAAAACCGTGGTGGATATCGCCGGCGACTCCAGCATCCAGATGAACGTCCAGGAAATGGCAACCGCCGTGCAAAGTTGTCTGCCGGTGAAAATCGTTATCTTGAACAACGGGTACATGGGCATGGTCAGACAGTGGCAGGAATTATTTTACGACAGACGGTATTCAAGCACGTGTTTACTCAAGGATGAAACCTGCCCGCCTGAGTGTAAAGGTGTTCAGGATGAAACCTGTCATAAATATTTACCGGATTTCGTTTCCCTTGCAAAAGCGTTTAATATAAACGGTGTCAGGGTAACGGATCCAGGCAAGGTTGAAAGCGTTTTAAAAGAAGAATTATTTAACGGCAAACCGAGTGTAATGGAGTTTGTTATATCCCGCGAAGAGAACGTATTTCCCATGGTTCCTGCGGGTAAAGCAATAAATGAAATAATGGGGATGGCATAATATGTTAAGTACAATTAGCGTTTTAGTTGAAAATAAGTTCGGTGTCCTTGCAAAAATTGCGGGATTGTTTTCTTCCCGGGGTTATAACATCAAAAGTTTGACCGTAGGGGAAACAGAAGACCCGAATTTTTCACGAATGACCATTGTTACCGAAGGCGATGAAAAAATTATGGAGCAGGTAAAAAAACAGCTTCATAAATTAATCGACACAATTAAAGTCAGCGATTTGACACACGTTGACCACGTTGAAACGGAACTTGCTTTTATACGTATCAATTTAAAGGGACACAACAGAAGCGAAATCCTAGATTTATCACACATCTTCGAAGGGCGCGCAGTTGACGTAGGGCCTAGAAGCATATGCGTAGAAGTTAAAGGAAGACCGTCAAAAGTTAACGCGTTTATTGAACTCGTCAAACCGTTTGGTATAATTGATGTAACAAGAACGGGTAAAATTGCAATACCGCGTGAAATGAACATCGGGGATTAACGGGTATATATATGCAAAATCAAGGTAAATTATTTATTCCGCAACAAAAAACAGTGCTTGTGGTTATTGATATTCAGGAAAAACTCCTTCCCGCTGTTAATAACTATGAAAGCGTTTTGAATGAATCCCTTCGCGCTATTAACATTGCCCAGGAATTAGATATTCCCGTTGTTTTGACAGAGCAATTACCTGATAAAATCGGGCATACTATTAAACAAGTAAAAGACGTTATAAATCCCTTTGAAGTTATAATAAAATCCGCTTTTTCATGTTTTGGCGAAGCAGGATTTGCAAAAGCTTTAAATAAAATAGACGCAAAGCATTTAATTCTTTGCGGTATTGAATCTCATGTATGCGTTTTACAAACTGGCTTAGATGCATTAGCCGGAGATTATGAAACTTACATACTTACAAATGCAACTGGAAGCAGAAAAGATACAGATAGAGACTTTGCTTTTGAGCGTTTTACAAATTACGGCGGAGAACTCATCACGGTTGAAATGATGGCTTTTGAATTAATTAAAGATTCTTTGCATGAAAAATTCCGTAATGTGTCGAAACTCGTTAAATAAAGGTTAAATATTTTGGGACGTTTAAAAGAAATTATACACAACTTTATCCGAAGCGATACAATTCAGAACATAAATAAAAACATTAATAAAATTGTTCCTTTTTTTCGTTCTGAAAATATTGAAGATTATTACTCGAAACGCGTTAAAAATACAAAAAGTTCTGCTATCCGCGAAATCTTAAAAGTAGTAGGTCGGCCGGGGTTTATTTCATTTGCAGGCGGGCTACCTGACGAAACGCTTTTTCCCGTTAAACAACTTAAACGTTCGGCGTTGAAAACAATCAAAAACGAAAAGAATTCAGTGTTCCAGTATTCACAAACGGAAGGATTTGAACAGCTACGCAAATTCATCATTAACAATTTCTATAAGGGAAAAGAATTAACCACAGACAACGTGATAATTACTCATGGGTCTCAACAGGGGCTTGACTTAATATCTAAAGTTTTCATAGACCCTGGCAATAAAGTGGGTTTAAGCGAACCTTGTTATTTAGGCGCGACACAGGTTTTTAACGCTTCTATGGCTAAAATCATCACAACGAAAAGCGGTAATATTCCTTTTGCAGAAATAGATAGGTTAAACAAATCCCAGCTTAAATTTTTCTACGTTATTCCTGATTTTCATAACCCAACAGGCGAAAGAATGGGACTATCCATAAGGAAAAAATTAGTAAATAATTTAAAATGTCCGATTGTTGAAGATACGGCTTATAGGCTGCTTTCTTTCAACGGCAATATTGCACCTTCCCTTTTTGAACTCGATAACAATAACCGTGTAATTCAGCTAGGTTCTTTTTCAAAAATCATAGCGCCCGGTTTCCGTCTAGGTTGGATTTGCGCACCAAGCGAAATTATCTCTAAAATAGTGTCGTCCAAGCAATATTCAGATTTACACTCAAACACATTCGGCCAAAGCGTTATTTATAATTATCTCGTTAATGAAGACTGGCAAGGGCAGATAGAACTTATCAGAAAAAAATATGCAGAAAAACGCGATATTATGACAGGAGCTATCAAAAAATACTTTCCCGAAGGTTATGAAATGACTTATCCTGAAGGCGGAATGTTTATTTGGTTAAATTATAAAAACCATAAAATTGATTTTTACGATGTACTTGAAGCATCCATTAAACAAGGCGTTGCAATTGTACCGGGAAGTGAATTTGCCGTGCATAAAAATCTTGATTCAAGCGTTCGCCTTAATTTTTCTCATCCTGCGCCGGAAAAAATTGAACAAGGCATAAAAAAACTCGGTGTAATTATACAAGGAATGATTTAAGTTTTATTTAAATATTTTTTCTTCATCCACCTGAACATCAACACCGGCGGGAATAATGAAAGAAAAATCGCTGCCGCTCTTATTTCTTTTCGTTGCGTGAATTGACCCTCCGTGGGCTTTAACAAAGGTTTTTGCAATCCATAAACCAAGGCCTGCACCTTTCTCGCCTGATGTACCCTTATTAATAACAGCAATATCGCGTTTAAATATTTTATCAATATTACTTTTATTAAGCCCTAAGCCCGTATCAATAACGTGAATTTCAAATTTGTTATCATATATTTTTGCTGATATAGTAATTTTACCTTCAATTTGAGTGAATTTAATTGCATTAGATAAAAGATTATTCAATACCTGATGCATCTTTGGAACATCTATAACTATTTCCCCGTCATTTTTAATATTCACTTCAAGTTCAATACTTTTATTTCTAGCAAGAACCTCTAATGCTTTTACGCTTCGCAGGACGAGTTCTTTTGCTGTAATTTTTTGATAAACAAGCTTTAGACTCATTTCCCCTTTTTGTAAAGTATCTATAAGCTCATCAACGTACTCTAACTGATGTACTGCATTATCTCTAATATGATTGATAAAATTTTTTTTCGTTTCATCAGCTTCGCTTTCGTATAACAAATCAGCATACCCCTTGATTGCGGCAAAAGGAGAACGCAAATCATGACTTATCATGGCAACGAGTTCATCCTTAAGCCTATACATTTTTTGCAAACTCTCATGCGCATCACTCAATTCGGAATTCGTTTTGCCGAGATATTTGTTTGTTTCCTCAAGTTCGACTTTGTTTACAAATGCTTCTCTTTCTTTATTAAATTTATAAATTAATGATGTCATCATTATTAAAACAACGATAAAATAAGAAATGGAAATTTCAATCGCCTTTGAAGGGGGCTGTAAT
>CAYUYT010000306.1:0-3761 GCA_964449345.1 uncultured Spirochaetia bacterium
CCAATTCTAGCAATTCTTCCTCTTCTTTAGGCAATTCAACCTTAGGGGCAGCATCTTCTCTATTCATCTTCATTTTCTTCATTCCAGCTGTTTTACTGTGCATCCTTGGTTTTGATGGCGGCGGGGGCGGAATGAAAATATCAAGATACCATGGCTCTGCATCGGGTAAATATGCACCGATTACAGGGTTAGCCGTGGAAAGCGAAAGCGTTACGCCCTGCCAATATTCGCCGGTTAACTGTTTCACATTAGCATAACGCGTTAAAGTGAAAATTCGTTTTTTATAATCAAGGCGTGCATCGTATAAAGGAGACCAGCTTGCCCCTGTAATAACGTAAACGAGTTTTAAAGTAATTTTTTCATCACCTGTTTTTCTGTAATTAACTTTACATAAATATAATCTTGAGGATGCGGTTGCGGATATTTGGTTTTTCTCGTTTTCGAGTTTTTCCTGTTTCACCTCTAACTCATGCAGTTGTTTAGCAAAACCTATGATTGAAGAATTTATATTTTGTATTTCTTTGTTAAAGTTATCTCGGGAAATTTGAAAGTCCATAGGATCAGCTTTGTTGAAAGACATATCAACGGGAAAACTAATATCCGTGGCAGTTGTTGCGATGGTTAAGGCGGTTTTTAGTTTTCCATTCATTTTTATTTTTTGATTTATTTCTCTGATTTTATGAAAAAGTTCATCGATTTTTTCGTTTAATTCATTTAATTTTTCGCTACTCGTTTGTTCAAGAACTTTTTCCGTTAAATTATTGTCAAGCAATACCACATCACCCACAGCTTTAACCCTTACCGAATCGGTGATAATTTTAAGGGGTAGGTTCTCAAAAATATAGTTATTAATTCCTTTTTTTGTATCTATATCAACTGACCTTGTAATCATTGCCCGGTCAGAATATACGCAAACTTCCGTTATTTTGTCTGCAATATTGCCTTTAGTTTCTGCCATTATATTAACCCTGTAACAATTTTTGAGGATGGATATTCAACGTGATATTCAACTAATAATTCTTTTTCCTGACTGGGTGCTAATTTAAATTCCCAAAATAATACGCCTTTATAATCCGGTTTAACTTTATCCGTAACTTCATCAATATTTACTTTTATTTCCTTGTTTTTTGATGTAGGGAGCACTTCTTGCACTGAAATATTTATTTCACGTTTTTTATGGTTTTTTATCGTTGTATTGAATTTATATTGCGTTTGCTTGGTATCTTTGGAAAAAGTTTTCTTTCCTGTAAAATGTTTGAGTTGTTCTCTTCTGACTGAGATTTGCTCGTCTACGCCGAGTGAAATTTTCGTTTTTTCGCCGGGCAACACCCTCTCCATATAACCGTCTCCGATGTAATCAGATTCATGGTAAATTTTTACTCCGCCTTTTAACAGAGGGAAAGTTTCAGTATTTTCAAATTCACCCATAATAAAAGCCGCTTCTACTTTTGAAGCTAAAACTCTGTAACTAAAATCCGCTGTAAATTTACGCCTTGCAATTAAAACCTTTTTTTCGCTGCCGTTACCTTCTAAATCCTGTGGCTCTTTGATTGCAAAAGAAACGTTTAAGCCCTTTTGAATAACGGTTTCATCATAAACTGCCTTGGGTTTTTTCTCAAACTTATCAGCCATTATCCCTTCAAAATCGGACATACCCCTTGTAATTGAATCCGAAGAAGAACCGGAGGATAATTCAAAATCCAGATATTTGGCTTCAAGCTCGGGAAGAAAAGCAGATAATGCGTGGCTTGAAGTTGATAAAACCGTTTTTACGCTATTCCAGTTTTCTCCCGTTGTTTGTGAAATCATACCGTAATATGAAATTTCAAGCTCCTTAGAATCGAATAAAACTTTAACGTCATAAACCGGATACCATGAAGCCCGGCGTATAATATAAGTTAAATAAAAAGAATATTCTCCGGGTTTTGAAACCTCTACGGGAATGTTGCAATTAATAACGCTTTTATGTCGGGATTGCTTGATTTTTTTTAACTCGTATTTAAGCGCAATAATTTTTTTATTAATTTCTTTGCGTTGTTTTAAAAGTTCTGTGTACCTTTCGGTATTTTTGTTGAAATTTTTTCTATAAATATCAGCAATTAAGTTTAAATCTGCGGGTGCAGATTTTTTAAAATATAACTCTTTGTAAAAATTACCGCATGAAAAATCTAGGGTTTTGTTTGCCAGTTCGTTGTTTTTATCTATTAATTCAATATCCGCGTTTATTTCTTCAAGAGCAAAATTGTTTTCCAGTATATCTTTTTCAAGAGCATTAATTTTTTTATGGGTGTATAGTTCTAAGTATTCGTTTATAACATCAATGCCTAAAATTTTTATTCCGCCGGTATTTGTGCATGAAACGCGAATTGTATCTTTGTCAATTTCATGGGAAAGATTGTCAAAACTTATAACGGTAGAATTTTTATCTAAATTAATTTTTAATTCCCGTGTAATTAAAACGCGTTCAAAATAAACCGTAACATTTGTAATTTTATGTTTTTCGGGGGTAATTTTATTTTTTTCCATGACAAAATATTATTATACTATATAAATAATTGCAACGTATTTTAAAAAAATATAATTTATTTTTTCACTTTATTTTTTATGTATATTTTTATATAAAATAGAATTAAAATACAAAAGGTTAGAAGTATGGCTGAAAACAAAGAATTTAACGGTTATATTGAATCGATAAACAAAATTGCTGAAAATGAGACTTTGAGCCCTGAAGAAAAAGTGCAGCAAATTATAAAGGCCTATGATTCTGAAGTCAAACGCATTCTATATACCGAACAGGGGTTGAGTGCGCCCGATGAAGATTAGATCTGTTAGATAAAAAATCAATTTTGTTTAAATTCAATTAATTCCTTGAAGTTTTATTGTTAAATGATTAAAATAATATTTATATACGGATAAATGAATGAAAACAACGGAAAAAGAAGAAAAAGAAAAAAACCAAAAAAATGATCCCGATCATGAAAAACAAAAAGAATTAGAACAAGGACTTGAGAAAGCAATAAATAAATACGATAAAGAAGAACAAAGCGATTATGTCTCTGATAAGAAAAATTTTGAGCATGACAATCAAGGTGATACTCAAAACGAAAACATTGAATCAAAAGATAATCCATCTCAAGACCAAAACACCGCAAAGTTAAATAAAGCAAAAAAAGACAACAACGAAGAAAAACCGCAGAGTATTATTAACAAAGCAACGGAAAAGGTCAGAAAAACTAAAAATAACAAGAAAGATAAACCGAAAAAGAAACACGGTTTGTTTAGACGGTTTTTGTTTTTTGAACGCTTAAAGTTTAAAAATAAATTTGAACGTAAGTTCCGTACTTTAGCTAGAATTTACCGCAGAATTTACAACAAAAAGTTTAAAGAACTTCAGGAAAAAATTGATTTTGTTAATCAATGCAAAGATTTTTTTGAACAGGCAACCGAAGACACGCTTAAACACAAAAAAGAGTTTATGTCCCGTCTTGAACAATACGAGCTTGACACCATGAAATTAGTTGAATTTTTTCGTATGTTTGAACGCAACAAATCCGAAATAGAAAACATTGCCAAAAAAATATCCAAAGTTGAGTTTAAAACCATGCTTGACTGGAACAGAAAGTTTAAAAGCAAATTCGATAAACTCGTTAAGTAGAAACATATATTTTAGCCGTAAAGATTTTTTTTTAACACCAAATGCTTTATCTTTATACTAATAATACTTTAAATTTTATGCAACCGACACTTTAAAGTGTCGGTTG
>CAYUYT010000307.1:0-3645 GCA_964449345.1 uncultured Spirochaetia bacterium
GTGGGCAGAGATATAAAAGATTTTTATCCTGAAATAACGCATGAGCAAATGAAATATTTTCTGGATGATTTGTATAAAAACGGCACAGCAGGGCCTATAGAATTAATGCACATACGTAAAGACGGGAGTAAATTTCCTGCGTTTATGAATGGAGTTTTGGGTACAGATACCATGGGCAAACCTTCATTCATAGCAACGAGTTGTATAGATATAACGGACTTAAAAGAAGCGCAAAAGCAAAGAGAACGCCTTATAAAAGATTTGAACATTAAAAATGAAGAACTCGAACAAGCTTATGAAAAACTTCAAACGACATACGAGGAACTTGAGACAACGAATGAAGAGCTTGAAACTTCATACGAAGAAGTGCAACAGAGCAACGAAGAGTTAAATAACACCCAGCATGAACTTGCAGTTACAAATATTGAACTTGAAAAAGCGCTCTTTAAATCTAAGGAAGCAAATCGGCTTAAATCTGAATTTCTCGCAGTAATGTCGCATGAACTACGCACTCCGTTATCATCAATGTTAGGGTTTAGCGAATTGTTATTAGCATCAGAAGACATAAGCGACGAAGATAAAGAAAACGCAGAATTTGTATATGAATCAGGTTATCGGCTTTTGAAAATATTAGGGGATTTACTCGAACTATCCGTTATTGAAGCAGGGAAATTTAAAATTGAATATTCCGAGTTGTCTGTTAGTAATATGCTTAAAGATATTTATATTTTATTGAAAGATAAAATCACAGGCGGGAGTAACGAATTTAAATATAAAATAAATTGCCGGGATATAATTAATTCCGACCCAATCCGGTTAAGGCAGATTTTATTTAATTTAGTGGGAAATTCTTCAAAATTTACATCTAATGGTCAAATTACAGTTATAGTGGACGAGGATGATAGTGATTATTTATTTAAAGTCTCTGATACGGGAATAGGTATTAAAGATGATGATAAAGAGATAATTTTTGAAATGTTTAAACAAGTAGAAAGCGGCAACAGGCGCAGTTACCAAGGCACCGGTCTTGGGCTTGCAATTTGTAAAAAACTCGTTGATGCTTTCCACGGGAGCATTACTGTTAAAAGCGAATTAAATAAAGGCAGCGTTTTTACAGTTACAATTCCAAAAGAAGTTAGATAAGTTATTCATATAAAATAGGGTCTTTGCGTTTTGCAAATTCAAAAGCTTCAAGACGTTCCACGCAGGCGCCACATTTACCGCAAGCTTTTTCTTTTCCTTTATAACAAGTCCATGTTTTTGAATAGTCAACGGGTAATTTGAGAGAAAGCCCAATTTCAAGGATTTCTCCTTTTGTAAGGGATATAAACGGGGTTAAAATATCAATGCTTTGGTAATTCGCAATTTTAGCAACGTTTTTCATTTTTTCGACGAAATCCGGTCTGCAATCCGGGTATATTGCATGGTCGCCGCTATGAGCAGCGTAACACACCGAACCGGCTTGTACATTTACTGCATATCCTATTGCGATGCTTAAAAAAATCATATTCCTGTTAGGTACAACGGTTAGCTTCATATTTTCATCAGCATAATGGCCTTCCGGTACTTCAAAATTATTTGATGTTAATGACGAGGCATTTACTAACGCGTTGATTGAGGATATGTCGATAACGTTATGTTCGATAATATTTTGAGCTAAATTACTGGTTTTTAGAAATTTAATGGTTTCTTTTGCCGCTTGTATTTCTTTTTTATGTTTTTGATTGTAATCAAAGGTCAATAGGTATACGTTATACTTGTCTTGCAAAAGTTTGTATAATAACGTTGTGCTGTCCATTCCCCCTGAATAAATTAAAACGGTTTTTTTGTTCAATATTTTTTCCTGTTTTGAAATTCTTTAAAAAAGTAGTAAATTTTGTTTTCGAAAGCAACGAATAAATATTTAAATATTTGTGTATATTTTTAATATTAATTATTTTTGTTGAATAATAATATAAACTGTGATATTTTAGTTTAAAAGATTTTTGTAGGTAATTATGTCGATAAAATCCACTTATATAAAGAACGGTGTTTTTGTAATTGAACTTGAGGGGCGGCTAGATATACAATATGCAGATAATCTTGGACAAAGCATTATTGATGTTGTGGACACGGGAGAAAAATATTTGCTTTTTGATTTAAAAAAATTAAAGTTTATGGATTCTTCGGGATTAAGAATATTTATCGGACTTAAAAGACAGTTATCCGAATTAAAGGGTGATGTGAAAATAGTTAATATGAATTCAAATATTAAAAAAGTTTTTGAAACTGTTGAACTTGATAAGCATTTTGAAATTTTTACTGATTTCAAAAAAGCGGTATCTTCTTTTAATGAGAAATAATACGTTGCTTTATTTAAAATATTCTCCATAAAGGAGTAGAAAGATTAATAAAAACGCTGATTATATAAAAGTTAAAGAAATAATTGACACTCTTCCTATGCCAATATATTTCAAAAATGATAGAGGCGTTTATATCTTTGCGAACAAATATTTTTATTATATGGTTAATAAAACGCCTGAGCAAGTTATTGAAAAAACCGACCGCGAAATTTTTGATGGTGATTTTGCCGAGAAAAATTTTCAAGACGATTTAAACGTTTTGCGTACGGGAATGAACAAAAAAGAGATATTAAATAAAATTAATACTTCAGAAGGTGAAAAATGGTATAATACTGAGAAACTTGCTTATAAAAATTCAGAGGGGGAAATTAAAGGCGTTATTAGTTTTTCCACTGAAATTAGTTATATCAAAGATATGGAAAACGAACATGGGAATAAACTTCATAACGCTTTAAGCATAGCAACGCAAAAGGCAAAAGAAGCGGAAAAGTTAAAAAATGAAATCGTTGCTAATATGTCCCATGAAATAAAAACGCCTTTATCCATAATTATAGGTTTTTCCGAATTATTGAAAATGGGAGAACTTACTAAAGAGCAAATTGAATACATTGATTATATTTACAATGCCAGCTACCAATTAAACAACCTCGTTAATGATATTATTGAAGTTTCAAAAATTAAATCGCGTGATATAGAATTTAAATACGACGATTTTTGCATTAGTGATTTGGTTTCTGAAATATTTATGTATTATAAAAAAGAAATGGAAATGAAAGATATAGAATACGAATTAAATTTTAACGGTATTGAAATTATTAATTCCGACGGAAATAAAGTTAAACAAATACTCGTGAATATTATAGATAACGCAATAAAATTTTCACATAAAGGCAAAATCGCTTTTGAACTCGATAAAAAAACAAAAATGTACGTTTTTTCCGTTTCTGATAATGGAATCGGAATTGAAAAACAGTATCATGAAACGATATTTAATGATTTCTTTACCATTGACAACGGGCTTTTGAAGAAATATCCCGGTACAGGGCTCGGGCTTTTCGTTGCTAAAGCTTTCGTAAACTCTTTAGGAGGTAATATTTCCGTAAAAAGCCAGTTGTCTGAGGGCAGTTCTTTCACTTTTACTCTTCCAATTCTGCCGCGAACGTAATAATTTAAGCTAAATTTTTATATACAACTGTCAGCTGTATAATAGGCAAGCATGAAATTACAAAAAAAAGGACTTGACCAAATGGTATACTAATAATACTTTAAATTTTATGCAACCGACACTTTAAAGTGTCGGTTG
>CAYUYT010000308.1:0-1839 GCA_964449345.1 uncultured Spirochaetia bacterium
TAAGCATAACGTTTTATACATTACTCTATGATTAAAGTCAAGAGTTTTATTCGTTGTCCTATTTACTTAGGAGGATTAGCACCGCGTACCGCTATAATATGTATTTTTGAAGTTCTATCTATATAACTAATGCCTCCATATGCAAATCCTATAGCCAAGGAAAATTTTTCTCCTTCATGAAAAATAATTGTATTGCTAGACCAATAGTGTTTTCTCTTTGTGTTCAGAAACCCGTGCTGCAATAACAAGGTTGAAATTATTTTTTGCTTGTAGGATATTAAAGATTGAAGCTCTTTTATATTGGGCAAACGCCAATCTGAATAACCGCCTAATTTATTTTTATTGAGTTTATTGATTCTTTTAAAAGCTTGTTTCCAAGTGTATTTTTTATTATCAAGGCTTTTTTCCCAAACTAGGCCTGTCAACCTGTCAGTCATAGTTCCGTTGCTGTTATTAATAAATCGCGGTTTCGGCATTGGAGCACCTATTCTCAAATCTCCATCGTCTCCTTTATGATAGACTTTACTTTGCCCGGTTTTAGGTATCTTAATTAAACCGTTTTTAGTTGAACGGACACCAATAATAAAATAATACTTTCCTCCATCGGGCATTTTTAGGCCATGTTTCGAGTCTTTTAAATGAATAGAAATAATACCATGTCTACTTGTGTCAATATTAAATGCGTATAAAATATTATCACTTGTTGTAGAAGACCAATAATTAATATCTATTTTAAAATTAGGGTATGGGGTATCCTTGCTTTTACAATTAAATCCTTTTGAATTTAACCATTTGATTTGGTCTTTTTTAACGCTATTGAATAAAGTGAAAAGTTCATTAATATTAGGCATTCTCCAATCTGAGTAACCACCAAGCTTTTTTTTATTAATAATGTTAATTCTCTCAAATGCTTGTTTCCATGTTACAGGTTTTTTATACGGTTTTTGTTCCCACATTAAACCCGTTAACCTGTCCGTTATGGTGCCGTTTCCGTTATTTATAAAACGCGGTTTAGGCCATTTAACACCTTTTCTCAAATCCCCGTCATCTCCTTTATGGTAGCTCTTCGCTTGCCCGGTTGCAGGGAGCTTTATACGTTTATATGGCTTTAATTTTTCTTTACCGCAAGAAAAAATTGAAATAAGCAAGATAGTTAAAACTATTATTATCTTTTTATTGATTAGTAATTTATTCACAGCTTGTCTCCTTATTATTTTATAAAATATTACTATTTATCTAAGTATTTATAATTATATCTGAAAATATCAAATCTTGGGTTTTTAGCCATAGCTTGCAATGATATTCGCCCTACTTGCGGGCCTCCTCTAGTGGAATGATATATTGGGAACGACTTTGTTTTAAGATTATAGTTCATTTAGATATTGTAATAATTTCATTTAATAAATAAAATTTTTTACCGCTAGAGTTTTTAATCTTCTTCAATGACCTCATTATTAAAGCATATTTTTCACTTTTTAAGAATTTCAATTTATCTTCAGGGGGACCAATAGAATATGAAAAATTTGCCGTTGGCTTCAATAGTATTCTATAAAACCTATTTGATAAAAATTTAAATTTGATATAGAATTTATTATTATCAATTTTCCAATTTCTTATTGTTCTATCACCATGATCATTTACAATAAGAATACCCTTTTTTTTAAATATATATCTAGTTGCACCTGTTGTCGCATACCACACACCTTTTTTATATAAAAGAACTTTTTTGATTCCTAATTTTTTTAAATCTCTTTCTGTTCTCGCTTTTATATCTCTCAAAATTTTTTTTGCCTTGGTTTCTCCGTTATTATTTGAGTTACAATTAAATAAATTAAGAAC
>CAYUYT010000308.1:1849-3644 GCA_964449345.1 uncultured Spirochaetia bacterium
ATATCATATTTATTAATATAAAATATATTTTCATTTTTCTCTCCTTTAATTATTAAATTCATAAACATCACAATGTTTCATACTTTTTATGTCATTTAAGGAATAATATCGCGCTTTAACGCCATGGGGTTGCTGTCCCCCGGATTCATAACTGTAAATTTACTTGCTATAAAATTACAAGATACAATTTTAGCGTGTAAATTAAACTTTAAAATTATATCAATAAATTAAGTTAATTCTTGTCCTCTTTGTATAAAATGATATTTATATTAATTAAAGGTATTTTTTTTCCATTATTAAGTTTTACTTTTTTTTCTGATTTTAACAATAAAGAATACTTATAGGTATTTAAATATTCTTCAGTGTAAGTATACGGTTTTACAGCTTTAAAATGAATATGTAAAAATTTATTTGGATATTTTGGATTAATATAAAGTTTGTTATCTACAACTTTCCAATGCTTAATTGCTTTATCGCCATGATCGTTTTCAACAAATTCCCCACTACTTTTAAAAATATACTTTGTACTGGGGTATTCATACCATGTTGCAGTGGATGTAAGCAATACCTTTTTTATACCTTTTGTTCTTATTGCATTTACAGTTCTTTGCTTTATTATTTTTAATAATTCTATTGTTTTATTAGTGTCATTTTTATTATCAGTATAATTCTTGTCATTTTCTTTTTCATTTGAATTGCAAGCCATAAATAAAATAGCTGTCATTAATATAAATATTGTCCCTTTTTTCATGCTTTATCTCCTAAATATTTAGTTATTAAATTCAAAAACGTCAAAATATTTCATTGCTTTTATATATTTTAATGGAAGTTCTCTTTTTCTAACCCCGTGTTTTTTTCCGCCCCCGGATTCATAAACGGTAAATTTACCTGTTTTTGGATTGTAAGGCCCTATAACAACCGTATGGGTATAAAACTTAAATGTTTTACCGTTATGCTTAACATCTTGTCTGTCCAATTCACCGGTTTTTTTGTTTCTATGAGACTCATCACTATTTTTTTTCATCATTATAACTTTGCCTTCCAGCTTTTTAAGTTCATCTTTATATTTACTCGGATTTGCCATCATTTCAATAATTTTATTTTTATTAAAATCTTTATCCTGCGTCATCACATCGTTGTTATAAGCTAAATTGGAACAGCCCCAAAATGTGTTACCTTTTTGGTTGGCTTTTTTCCATGCCTGCTTATATCCATCTTCATATTTATAATTATCTTTTGTGGATTGTGAATTAAACCATGGATACCACGAATTATGCCCGTTCACAGCCTTGGCCGTAGAAGAATTTCCAGTGATATAACCTATAATACCTACAAATTCTGTACAAACAATTTCAGGATGCGGGGTAAAAAAATCACCGGAAAAAATGGCAGATGGATCATTACTTTCGTTCCAATCATATTTTATACTTAAAGGGCCTTTCATAATACTTGTTATTTTTTGCGCAATAGTAGCTTTTAGTTTGTTTTTATCGTTGCTACTCATGTTTTTTGATAATTTTTTATACTTATTTTTTAGTGTTTCAACTGTTCCAACAAAAACCTTAATCTTTTCATAATTTTTTGTTCCCTTTGGATAGTTTTCTGTCGCCTTTTCAATTGCTTTCTTAATTTCAGGATTTTCATAATCCAGATTTTTTTCGTTTATCTTATTTATCTCTTTTTTTGCTTCTCTAACTCGTTCAGGTGAATCAGGCGTTTCACTCGCCTCGCTCCCGCTGCCCTGCGTGTCTTGCGGGTTCTCATTCGGTATCATCCCGCCTTCGTTGCTTATAAC